>NZ_JBEXYN010000005.1:0-370326 GCF_040630935.1 Streptomyces sp. NPDC005722 | reverse complement strand
TCCTACGAACAGGACGTCAAGAGCGCCCTGACGAAGGTGGAACTGAAGGAGGTCGACGCCTCCGTGGTCTACAAGACCGACGTCAAGGCCGCCGCGGGCAAGGTCGAGGGCGTGGAGTTCCCCGAGTCCGCCGGCGCCGTCAACGACTACCCCATCGTCCTCCTCAAGGACGCCCCCAACGCCCCCACCGCCGAGGCCTTCATCGCCCTCGTCCAGTCCGACCAGGGCCGCAAGGTCCTCAGCGACGCCGGCTTCCTCAACCCGTGACCGACCACAGCGGCGGCGCGCCCGGACCCGCCCGGCCCGGGCCGCGCCGCACCGGCCGCCGGCAGGGTCACCGCTCCCCGGTGCCCCTGCCGCTGCTGCTGCCCGCCCTGCTCGGGCTCGCCTTCCTCGTGCTGCCGCTCGCCGGGCTGCTGGTCCGCACGCCCTGGAGCGAACTGCCCGCGCAGCTCACCAGCCCCGGGGTGTGGCAGGCGCTGCGGCTCTCCCTGATCTGCGCCACCCTCGCGACCGCGGTGACCCTCGTGCTGGGCGTGCCCCTGGCCTGGCTGCTGGCCCGTACCGAGTTCCCCGGGCGCCGGCTGGTGCGCGCCCTGGTGACACTGCCCCTGGTGCTGCCGCCCGTCGTCGGCGGTGTGGCCCTGCTGCTGGCACTGGGCCGCAACGGCATCGCCGGACGGTGGCTGGACCAGTGGTTCGGGCTGACGCTGCCCTTCACCACGACGGGCGTCGTCATCGCGGAGGCCTTCGTCGCGATGCCGTTCCTGGTCATCAGCGTCGAGGGCACCCTGCGGGCCGCCGACCCGCGCTACGAGGAGGCCGCCACCACCCTCGGCGCCTCCCGCTTCACCGCCTTCCGCCGGGTGACGCTGCCGCTGATCGCACCCGGCATCGCCGCCGGTGCCGTCCTGGCCTGGGCGCGGGCGCTCGGCGAGTTCGGCGCCACCATCACCTTCGCGGGCAACTTCCCCGGCCGTACGCAGACGATGCCGCTCGCCGTCTACCTCGCCCTGCAGAGCGACCCGGCCGCGGCCATCGCGCTCAGCCTGGTGCTGCTCGCCGTCTCCATCGCCGTCCTGGCCGGACTGCGCGACCGCTGGATGGCCACGCCATGACCTCCCCGGACAAAGCCCCCGCGTCCACCGGCGGCCCGGCCCCGCAGGGCCTGGACGCCCGGCTGGTCGTCGACCGCGGCGCCTTCCGCCTCGACGTGACGCTCACCGCCGCCCCCGGCGAGGTGCTCGCCCTGCTGGGGCCCAACGGCGCCGGCAAGACCACCGCGCTGCGGGCCCTGGCCGGGCTGACCCCGCTCACCGACGGCCACCTGCGGCTGGACGGCGCCGCCCTGGACGGCACGCCCCCCGAGACCCGCCCGGTCGGCGTCGTCTTCCAGGACTACCTGCTCTTCCCGCACCTGTCGGCGCTGGACAACGTGGCCTTCGGCCCGCGCTGCCACGGCGTCTCCAAGGCGCGGGCCCGCGCCGAGGCCGCCGGGTGGCTGGAGCGCATGGGCCTGGCCGAGCACGCCGCCGCCCGGCCCCGCCGGCTCTCCGGCGGCCAGGCGCAGCGCGTCGCCCTCGCCCGGGCACTCGCCACCCGGCCCCGGCTGCTGCTCCTGGACGAACCGCTGGCCGCCCTCGACGCCCGCACCCGCCTGGAGGTCCGCTCCCAGCTCCGCCGGCACCTCGCCGACTTCGAGGCGGTGGCCGTCCTGGTCACCCACGACCCCCTGGACGCCATGGTGCTGGCCGACCGGCTGGTGGTCATCGAGCACGGCGGCTCCGTGCAGGAGGGCACCCCCGGCGAGATCGCCCGCCGCCCGCGCACCGACTACATCGCGCACCTCGTCGGCCTCAACCTCTACCGGGGCCGCGCCGACGGCCACACCGTGACGATCGACGGCGGGCCGGACATCACCACCACCGAGGAACTGTCCGGCCCGGCCTTCGTGGCCTTCCCGCCCGGCGCCGTCACCCTGCACCGGGACCGCCCCACCGGCTCCAGCGCCAGGAACCTGTGGCGGGGCACGGTCGCGGGACTGGAGTCGCACGGCGACCAGATCCGCGTGGACGTCCGGGGCGAACTCCCGCTCGCCGCCGACCTCACCACGGTGGCGACCGCCGAACTCGGCCTGCACCCCGGCACCGAGGTGTGGGCGACGGTCAAGGCGGCCCAGACGCACGCCTATCCGGCCTGAGCCCCGTCGGGGTCGGGACGGGATCAGGGGCGGGTCGGAACGGGGCCAGGGCCGGGTCGGAACGGGGTCAGGGCGGCGTCAGGAGAGCGCCGCCCGGCGACAAGAGCGCGACAAGAAGGCCCCGCACCGCCCCGCCCGGGTCTTCCATGGACGGCATGGACGACGCCCGAAACCACCGCGTGGTCGTGGGGGTGAGCGGCTCCCTCGGCAGCCTCACGGCACTGCACCGGGCCGCCGCCGAGGCGCGCCGCACGGGTGCGGTGCTGGTCACCGTGCTCGCCTGGGAACCTCCGGGCGGGGAGTTCGCCTACCGGCGCTCCCCGTTCCCGCCGCTGCTGCACGAGTGGCAGGACCGGGCCCGCAGGCAGCTGGCCGACGCCATCGGGTCCGCCTTCGGCGGCCTCCCGGAGGGCCTCCCCCTGCGCGCGGTGATCGTCCGCGGGCCCGCGGGATGGGCGCTGACCCAGGTCGCGGACCGCCCGGACGACCTGCTGGTGGTCGGCGCCGGACGCCGCGGCCCGCTCCGCCGGCTCCTGAGGCCGTCCGTGGCGCGGCACTGCCTCGTCCACGCGGGCTGCCCGGTGCTCGCCGTACCCCGTTCCCCGCTCCACGACGTCCTCGACGACATGCACCGCCGCAACACCTGGCGGCTGCCCCTGCACACCGCCACGCCCCTGCGGTGAACCCCGGGGCCGCGGCGGGCCCCCTGACGGAGGCGATGACCATGACGCGTCCTTCCTTCCGCTCCCCCTTCCCCCACCTGGCACGGCTGGCCCTGCCGGCCGGGCTGCTCCTGCCGCCGCTGGTGTGCCTGGCCCTCGTGCCGTTCCGCACCCAGGTGTCGAACACGCACGTCGCCCTGGTGCTGGTGGTCGCGGTGGTGGCCGTCGCCGTCCTCGGCAGCCGCCGCGCCGGCGCGCTCGCCGCGCTGTCGGCCGCGGCCTGGTTCGACTTCTTCTTCGCCCCGCCCTACGAGCGGTTCACGATCAGCGGCCCGGGCGACGTGGTGACGGCGGTCCTGCTGCTCGCCGTCGGCCTGGCCGTCTCGCAGCTCGCCGCCCGCACCCGGCGGCTCGCGGTGATCGCGATCACCGACGCCGACCACCTCGCCCGCATCCACGAGACGGCCCGGCTGGCCCAGTCCGCGGTCACCCCGCACGTCGTGGTCGACCACGTCCGCGACCAGCTGGTCAGCCTGCTGCACCTGCGGGGCTGCCGGTTCGAGTACGGCACCCTCGTCGGGCACCCGCCGCGGCTGGAGCAGGACGGCACCGTGGTGCGGGGCCGCCGCCCCTGGGACGCCGACGCGTACGGCCTGCCGGACCAGGAGGTCGAACTCCGGGTCTTCCACAACGGGCGCTTCCACGGCCGCTTCATGATGCTCCCCACCCCCGGCACCGTCCCCTCCCGGCAGGCCCGCCTGGTCGCGGTCACCCTCGCCGACCAGGCCGGCAGCGCCATCGCCGCCATTCCGTCCGCCCCGGCCCACTGACCGCCCCGCCCCCCGCCCTCGGGCGGCCCCGACGGACCGGCAGGCGCCGCCCGGTACCTCGCGGTGATCTTCCCGTCGCGACCACCCGCCGGTTCCGGTCCGGCCCCGGGCAACCCGGTGGGCCCTCGCCCACGGGGCACCGGGTTCCGCGGGGAGGAGACGGGGCGAAGGGGGGCGTATCGTCCCCCTTATAGGTGGTGTCGGCCCGATGGTGGAGCCACGCATGGTGGTGACTGCCCCCGCCCGGGAGCTGCTGGACCAAGTGCTCGCCGAAGTGGTGCGCGCGACGGGCGCCCATATCGGTGCGGTCTTCCTGGTGTTGCCCGAGGGCCGGGCGCTCGGGATGGAGGTCATCACCGGGGCGCCGCGGGAGCTGTCGATGCCCTGGTCGCGGTTGCCCATGGAGCGGTCGACCCCGGTGGCCGACGCCGTACGGGAGGGCCGGACGATCCTGGTCCGCTCCCGGGAGGAACTGGCGGACCGCTATCCGCGCACGGCGCTGGTCATGCCGTACGACCTGTCGATGGTCGCCGCCCCGCTCACCGTCGGTGACGCCGCGCTCGGCACGCTCGTGCTGATCTGGTCCCGGTCGCGCACCGCCGAGGCGCCGCCCGCGGAGCGCGCGCTGCTGGAGCGGGCCCGCGAGCGCCTTGCCGACCAGCTCGTACGGGCCGGCGCCGACGGGGAGCCGATCCTGCCGGGGCCCGAGCCGCGGGTGCTGCGGACCGCGCGGGCCCTCCCGGTCGACCCGTACGAGGCCCTGGCGGCGGCGGACTGGGCCCGGCGGCTGCCCGAGGGGGCCTGCGCCCTCGACTTCGACGGACGGATCACCTACGCCAGCGCCCGCGCGGCGGAGCTCGTCGGCGTGCCCGTCGACCGGCTGGTGGGCACCTTCCCGTGGGAGAGCCTGCGCTGGCTGCGGGACCCCGCCCACGAGGACCGCTACCGTGCCGCCGTGCTCAGCGGGCGGCCGGTCTCGTTCACCGCCCTGCGGCCGCCCGACCACTGGCTGCTCGTGCAGTTGTTCCCGGACGCGACCGGGGTCAGCGTGCGGATCTCCCCCACCGACGCGGACACGGTGGACCCGGCCGCGCGCGCGGCGGCGTACGACGAGGCCGCGGTGCCGATCCGGATCGGCGCGATCTACCACCTCATGCACCTCGCGACGGCCCTCACCGAGGCCGTCGGGGTGGACGACGTCGTCCGGCTGGTCGCCGACCTCTTCCCGGCCGCGATCGGCGCGGACGCCTTCGTGCTGTGCGTCGCGGAGGGCGGCCGGCTCCACATCATCGGCGACCGCGGCTACCGGCCCGAGGTCATGGCGGCCCTGGACGGCACCGCGCTGACCGCGCGCCTCCCGGCCACCCGGGCGCTGACCACCGGCGTCCCCAGCTTCTACGGCTCGCGCGAGGACCTCGTCCGGGCCTACCAGGGCCTGGAGCTGCTGTCGGACATGGCGGCCTGGGCCTTCCTGCCGCTGATCGCGTCCGGCCGCCCCGTGGGCGCCTGCGTCATGGCGTTCGCCGAGGAGCGTTCCTTCCCGGCCGACGAACGGGCCGCCCTGACCTCGCTCAGCGGGCTGATCGCCCAGGCCCTGGACCGGGCGCGGATCTACGACGCCAAGCACCACCTCGCGCACAGCCTGCAGTCGGGGCTGCTGCCGCACACCCTGCCGACCGTGCCCGGCCTGGAGGTCGCCGCCCGCTACCTCCCGGCGACCAGCGGCATGGAGGTCGGCGGCGACTTCTACGACCTGATCAGGCTGGACGACACCTGCGTCGCCGCGGTCATCGGCGACGTCCAGGGCCACAACGTCAACGCCGCCGCCCTGATGGGCCAGGTGCGCACCGCGGTGCACGCGCACGCCACCGCCGGGGCCTCCCCCGACCAGGTGCTGTCCCGCACCAACCGGCTGCTGGACGAACTCGACACCGGGCTGTTCACCAGCTGCCTCTACGCCCACCTCCGGCTCACGGAGGGCATCCTGCGGCTGGCCTCCGCGGGCCACCCGCCGGCCCTGCTGCGCCTCCCCGACGGCCGCACCGACGTCCTCAGCCGGCCGACCGGGCTGCTGCTCGGCATCGACCCCCGGGCCGAGTACCCCACCACCACGCTGACGCTGCCCCGCGGCGCCGTCCTCGCGCTCTACACCGACGGGCTCATCGAGACCCCCGGCGGCGACCTGGACGAGGCCATCACCGCCCTGGCCGTGGCCCTGTCCGCCCGGGGCGGGCTCCCGCTGGACGAACTCGCCGAGGTCCTCGTGCACCACGGCGGCCGGGCCACCGACCGCACCGACGACACCGCGCTCCTGCTGCTGCGCCCCGTGCCCCCGTCATGAGGCCTTGTCACTTCCGGCCCCGGGCCCAACACTGGTGACCATGCCGGTCGTTGCGCTGCTGGGAACGCTGGACACCAAGGGCACGGAGTACGGCTGGCTGCGGGACCGGCTGCTGCGCGGCGCCGTCGAGGTCGTGCTGATCGACGCGGGCGTGGCCGGCGAACCCCTGGTCACCCCCGACATCCCCCGTACCGTCGTGGCCGCCGCCGCGGGCGCGGACGCCGAACGGCTGCGCAGGGCGGGCGACCGCGGCGCCGCGGTGACGGTCATGGCCGAGGGAGCGGCGCGGGTGGTGCGCCGGCTGCACGACGAGGGCAGGCTGCACGGCGTCCTGGCCATCGGCGGCAGCGGCGGCACCTCGATCGCCACCCGCGCGATGCGGGCGCTGCCGCTCGGCGTGCCGAAGCTGATGGTGTCCTCGATGGCCGCGGGCGACGTCTCCCCGTACGTGGGCTCGACCGACATCGCCATGATGTACAGCGTCGTCGACATCGCGGGCGTCAACCGGGTGTCGGCGCCGATCCTGGCCAACGCGGCGGACGCGATCGCCGGCATGGCCAGGGGCTTCGCCGCGGCGTCCGCACCGCCCGCCGGGGACCGGCCGCTGGTGGCGGCCAGCATGGCGGGCGTGACGACCCCCGGCGTCGACGCCGCCCGGGCACGGCTCACCGAACTCGGCTACGAGGTGCTGGTCTTCCACTCCGTGGGCTCCGGCGGCCGTTCCCTGGAGTCGCTCGCCGGGGAGGGCATGTTCAGCGGGGTGCTGGACCTGACGCTCAGCGAGCTCGCCGACGAGCTGGTGGGCGGTGCCTTCGGCGCGGGGCCCGACCGGCTGCGCACCGCGGGCCGCGCGGGGCTGCCGCAGGTGGTCGGCCCGGGGGCGCTGGACATGGTCAAGTTCGGCCCGCTCGCCTCGCTGCCGGACCGCTTCCGGTCCCGCCACGTCCACGTCCACAACCCCTCGGTGACCGTGATCCGCACCTCCGCCGCCGAGTGCGCCGAACTCGGCCGTCAGGTCGCGGCGAAGCTGCGCGCGGCCACCGGCCCGGTCACGCTCATGCTGCCGCTGCGCGGGCTGTCCACCCTCGGGGCGCCGGGCGGGCCGTACCACGACCGCGCCGTGGACGGGGTGCTCTTCCGCACCCTCCGTGAGGAGCTGCGCGGCAGCCGGGTGGAGGTCGCCGAGTACGACACGCACCTCAACGACCCGGCCTTCGGCCGTGCCGCGGCGGAGCGGCTGCACGCGCTCGTCTCCGCGCACACGGAGACACACCTGGACGCGCCCAAGGACGCACACACGAACGCCCGCACGACGCGCTGAGCGTCGTACGGGCGGTCCGGTCGGCACCGCGGGCCCGGCGAGGCGCCGGGCCGTGTCGTCCTAGACGGACGCCGTCGTGCCCGCGCCCACGGTGCCGCGCCCCGCGGGGGCGGCGGCCGGGGCCGGTTCCAGCACGCGTCCGGCCAGGTGGCCGAAGAGCAGCCCGAACGAGGTCCACAGCGTGAGCTGGATCGCCAGCGCCGCCAGACGGAACTGCCACAGCAGCGCCGCCGGGAAGTGCTCCGGCACCTCGTTGATCGCGGGCAGGAACGCGTACGCGAGTCCCACGGTCACGACGAAGAAGACACCGGCGGCCACGGTCGCGTACCAGTTGCCCAGGCGCGGCGCGAGGCGCCGGCCGAGGATCACGGTGGCGATCGCGAGCAGCACGCTGAGCAGCATCATCAGGAAGTACAGCGTGGTGCGTTTCCCGATGGTGTCCGGGTCGCCGACGGCCGGCGGGTTGGCGGGGTACTTCAGGAAGGGCACGACGTAGACCGTGACCAGTGCCGCCGCCGAGAGCAGCACGGCCGTGGGCCGGGCGCCGAAGCGCCCGATCCGCCCGAGGGCGAAGCAGTAGGCGAGGGCGGCGATGCCGCCCACCGCCACGCCGTACACGAGGATGCCGGTGGCCAGACCGGCGGTGGACTGCAGGGCACGGCTGACCGGTTCGGCGCCGCCGTGCTCGTGCGCGTGCGACTCCTCGAACGCGATGGCCGCGTCGACCCGGGACTCGCCCAGCAGGTAGGCGACGACCAGCGCGAGCACGCCGGCGGCGAGGCCGGCCAGCATGCCCCGCACGAGCAGTCGTCTGACGGTGACGGAGTTGACGGGGTTCATGGCTGCGGCGCCCCTGTCAGTGGCAGGGGAAGCCGAGCAGGTGGCGCCCGTCGTGCAGCCACTCGTGGACGTTCTCGCCGGACATGAGGGACGTGGCCCCCTGCTCGGCGCCCACGAAGTAGAGCAGGACCAGCATCAGGACGCCGAAGAAGACCGCCCAGGGCAGGATCGCCCTGATCGGCAGCGTCACGGGGGCGGCGGAAGGGGCTACGGCCGGCGGGGCGGCGGACTGCGCCATGGCATGACCTCCTGGTGGGAACTCGCGTCCCGGTCGGTGGAGCTCTGTCGGACGACTGCGGGTCTGACTCGCCTGGCGCGGGGCTGGGCTTACAGTGGCGCGACCGTGCCGGATTTGCACCGGACTTCCGCCGTGTCGTCGTGAATGTCGTCGTGACGGTACCGCGATCCGGAGATCCGGCCAAGAGCGCGCGGGGGCGCCCCGGCACGCGCGGGAGCCGTCCGCGGGTGGCCCACGGGCCCTGGCCGAGGCCGCAGTTGGCGATTCCGCGGGGTCGCCGGAGGACGAGGAGGGTGCATGACGACCCGGGTGACGTTGATCTCACCGGTAGTGAACGCGGCGCTGCGCGAGGCCCGTTTCGACGACGACGTGCCCCCGGACGAGCACGCGCTCGGCGCCGCCCGCGCGTTGGCCGGTTCGCCGCCGGTGTCCTGCGCGGGACCGGTGCCCGTCTCGCCCACGGTGCGCTGCCGCGCGACCGCGGAGGCGCTCGGCCTCGACACCGAGGAGACCGCGCCCGCGGGATGGGCGCTGGGCCGCTGGCGGGGACGCACCCTGGCCGAGGTGAGCGCCGAGGAGCCGGAGGCGGTCGCCGCCTGGCTGTCCGACCCGGACGCGGCGCCGCACGACGCCGAGTCGCTGCGCGAGCTGTGCGCCCGCGTCGGCGGCTGGCTCGACGGGCTGGCCGCGACGCCGGGCCGCGTGCTGGCCGTCGTCGAACCGGAGATCGTCCGGGCCTGCGCGGTACGGGCCCTGGGCGCCCCCGAGGCGTCCTTCTGGCGGATCGACGTGCCGCCGCTGACGGCGACGGAATTCAGCGGGCGGTCGGGGCGCTGGAACCTGCGGGCGGGACGCCCGCTGCTCTGAGCGATGGCCGAAAGCGCAGATGAAGCGGGGATGAAGCACGAACGGACATATGCACGGGATGCGCTCCGGCACTGCACAGGCTCTTGCAAACGTGTCGCAATAGGACTCTATTATTGAGCGTTCGACTTCCTATACGACCCTGGAGCGGAGCTCCCCATGCACGTACCCGACGGATTCATCGACGCCCCGGTGTCGGTGGCGACCGGTGCCGTCGCGGCCGCAGCCGTGGCGGTGAGCCTGCGCGGCGCGCGACGCGAACTGGACGAGCGCACCGCGCCGCTGGCCGGGCTGGTCTCGGCGTTCATCTTCGCCGTCCAGATGCTCAACTTCCCGGTGGCCGCGGGCACCAGCGGTCACCTTCTCGGCGGCGCGCTCGCGGCGATACTCGTCGGCCCCTACACAGGGGTGTTGTGCGTGTCCGTCGTCCTGCTCATCCAGGGCGTGCTCTTCGCCGACGGCGGGCTCACCGCGCTCGGGGTGAACATCACCGACATGGCGATCGTCACCGTGGTCGTCGCCTACGCCCTGTTCCGCGCCTTGGTCAAGGTGCTGCCGAACGGACGTGGCGGGGTGACGGGCGCGGCCTTCGTCGCCGCCCTGATCTCCGTCCCTGCCGCAGCGGTCGCCTTCACCGGGATCTACGCGCTGGGCGGGACGACCGACGTCTCGCTCGGCAAGGTCTTCACCGCCATGGTCGGCGTGCACGTCCTGATCGGCATCGGTGAGGCGGTGATCACCGCCGCGACGGTGGGCGCCGTCGTCGCCGTCCGCCCCGACCTCGTCCACGGCGCCCGTGACCTGCGCCGCCCGCTGGAGCTCAAGGAGGCGACCGTCTGATGGCGGCCGTGACCACTACCCCGAAGCGCGGCGGCATACGGCCGCTGTGGATCGCCGGCCTGATCGCCGCCGTGCTGCTCGCCGGATTCGTCAGCTACTACGCCTCGGCGAGCCCCGACGGCCTGGAGAAGGTCGCCGCGGACCACGGCATCGACAAGAAGGTCGAGGACCACGCGGCCAAGGACTCGCCGCTGGCGGACTACCAGACCAAGGACGTCGGCAACGCCCGGCTCTCCGGCGGCCTCGCCGGTGTGATCGGCGTGGGCGCCACCCTCGTGCTCGGCACCGGGGTCTTCTGGGTCGTCCGCCGCCGGCCGGGCTCGGACGCGTAGCCATGGGCGCGGGGCACGCCCACCGGCTCTACCGGCACGGGCACTCACCGGTGCACGCGCTGCCCCCGCAGTGCAAGATCGCCGCCGTCTTCTGCTTCGTCCTGGTCGTCGTGTCCACACCGCGTTCGGCGGTGTGGGCCTTCGGCCTCTACGCGGTGCTCCTGGCCACGGTCGCCGCCGTGGCGCGCGTACCGGCCGGGTTCCTGCTGCGTCGGCTGCTGGTCGAGGTGCCCTTCGTCGCCTTCGCCTTCCTCATGCCGTTCGTCGCCGAGGGCCCGCGCACCGAGGTGCTGGGCCTGTCGCTGAGCGTGCAGGGCCTGTGGGGCGCCTGGAACATCCTCGTCAAGGGCACCCTCGGCGTCGCCGCCTCCGTCCTGCTGGCCTCCACCACCGAGCTGCGCGAACTCCTCCTGGGCCTGCAGCGGTTGCGCCTGCCGCCGCTGCTGGTGCAGATCGCCTCGTTCATGATCCGGTACGGGGACGTCATCACCGACGAGATGCGCCGGATGCGCGTCGCCCGCGCCTCGCGCGGCTTCGAGGCGCGCGGCCCGCGCCACTGGGGCGTGCTCGCCAAGTCCGCGGGCGCCCTGTTCATCCGCTCCTACGAGCGCGGCGAACGCGTCCACCTGGCGATGGTCAGCCGCGGCTACGCCGGCAGCATGCCGGTGATCGACGAGGCCACGGCCTCGCGCGCCCAGTGGTCGTACGCGGCCGTGCTCCCGGCCGCCGCACTGGCGGTCTGCCTGATGGGATGGTTCCTGTGACCGCTTCACTCGAGGTCAAGGGCCTCGCCTACGCCTACCCCGACGGCCACCAGGCCCTGTTCGGCGTCGACCTGACCATCGCCCGCGGCGAGCGGGTCGCCCTCCTCGGCCCCAACGGCGCGGGCAAGACCACCCTCGTGCTGCACCTCAACGGCATCCTCGAGGCCGGTGCCGGCTCCGTGACCGTCGCCGGGCTCCCGGTCGGCGACCGCAAGCACGTGGCGGAGGTCAGGCGCCGGGTCGGCATCGTCTTCCAGGACCCGGACGACCAGCTCTTCATGCCCACCGTCCGGGAGGACGTCGCCTTCGGCCCGGCCGCGGCCGGTCTGCGCGGCGCCGAGCTGGAGGCCTGCGTCCGCAAGGCGCTGCAACGGGTCGGCATGGCGGAGTTCGCCGACCGGCCGCCGCACCACCTGT
This sequence comes from Streptomyces sp. NPDC005722, assembly GCF_040630935.1. Lineage (NCBI taxonomy): Bacteria > Bacillati > Actinomycetota > Actinomycetes > Kitasatosporales > Streptomycetaceae > Streptomyces > Streptomyces sp. NPDC005722. The sequence goes on along the minus strand of NZ_JBEXYN010000005.1, from coordinate 358,677 downwards.
CCTTCGGCCAGCGGCGCCGGGTGGCGGTGGCGACCGTCCTCGCCATGGAGCCGGAGATCCTCGTCCTGGACGAGCCCTCCTCCAACCTCGACCCGGCCTCCCGCCGCGAACTGGCCGACGTCCTGCGCTCGCTGGACGTCACGGTCCTGATGGTCACCCACGACCTGCCGTACGCCCTGGAGCTGTGCCCGCGCTCGGTCGTCCTCAGCGGCGGCACCGTCGTCGCCGACGGCCGCACCCAGGAACTCCTCTCCGACGACGCCCTGATGCGCGCCCACCGCCTGGAACTCCCCTACGGCTTCGACCCCCGCTCGGTCACCGTCCAGGCCTGAGACCCGGCCGCACGAACCGGCCCCACGAACCGGCCGCAACAGCAACCCGGCGACCCCGCCGCAGGGGACCCCGCGCCGCTCCTCAGCCCTCGCAGGGCGGCCCGGACGGCGGATCGGGGTCGACGGCGGTGACCGCGTCCGTGAGGGCCTCGAACCGTTCCGGGCCGCCGAGGGGCCCGACCACGCGCTCGCGCAGCGCGTCGGCCAACGTGAGCGCCGCCGTCATGGCCACCCGGAGCCCCTGTTCGGTCAGCACCGCCAGCGTGACGCGCCGGTCCTCCCGGCAGGGGCGGCGTTCGATGAGCCCCGCCTCCGTGAGGCGGTCGGCCACCTTCGTGGTGCCCGCCGTGGTGAAGCCCAGCGTGCCCGCGAGCCGGTGCATGGGCGCGGAGCGCTCCGGGGTGGTCATCAGGAACCACAGCGCCTGGAACGAGGACGGGGCCAGCCCGGACCGTGCCTCGACGTCCGCCAGCAACTGGTCGGTCACCCGCCGGAAGCCGGACTGGAGCGCGTCCCACCGCGCGAGCAGGTGCAGGTCGGCGGTGCCCGGGCACCGGCCGTCCGTCTCCGCGTGGATCTCCGCCGTCACATTGCCCAGGGTACCAACGCCGGTTATTGTCTAACTGGCTACTTAATATCTGGCTAGCTATCGCGGTTGGCCGGCCGAGCTACGAAGGGTGCGGCACCCATGACCGACTCGACGACCACCCCCACCGGCCTGCGCGCGGGCACCTGGACCCTCGACCCCGCGGCCTCGGCCGTACGGCTCCGCCACCGCACGATGTGGGGCGCGGCCACCGTGAAGGGGGCGTTCGGCGAGGTCGGCGGCGAGGGCGAACTCGCCGCCGACGGCAGCGCGCGGGGCACCCTCACCGTGGGCGCAGCCTCGCTGGACACCGGCAACAGGCAGCGCGACACACACCTGCGCTCCGCCGAATTCCTCGACGCCGACGCCCACCCGGCGATCGTCTTCACCGCCCACCGGGTCACCGCCGGCACCGACGGCACCCTCTCCGCCGACGGCGAGCTGACCGTCCGCGGCACCACCCGCCCGGTCGCCCTCACCGGCCGCGTCGAGTCCCCCTCCGCGGACGCCGTCGTGCTCACCGTGGACGTACTCGTCGACCGGGCCGACTTCGGGCTCACCTGGAACCGGATGGGCATGATCAAGGGCGCCGCGGCCCTCTCGGTCGTCGCCCGCTTCGTCCACCGCGACTGACCGGGACCGCTCACCGGGGGCGCAGAACCGCACAGCCTCGCTCAGGCCCCAACCACCCCGTCGGCAGACGAAGTCGCGCCTTGCTACTTGTGTGGGAACCGTGAAAGGCTCCCCGCACCACCAGGCGCAGGCGCAACCGCCTCCCGACGCCGAAGGGTTGGTCCCCCGCCCGATGACTTCCGCAGCCCCGGTCCCCGAGGCCGTACCGCTGTCCGAGTTCTGGGCGGAAGCGCTGTGCTTCGCCCAGTTGTGCACACTCTCCCCCGAGGACGGCGGGCTGCTCGCCGCCGACGCGTTCGAACGCGGCCTGGACCTGACGTCCGACGCCATGGACCCCTCGCCCGGACCGGGACTGCCGCCACTGCCGCTGCTCCTGACCGCAGTACGGGACACCGCCGCGGACTGGCAGGCCCGGGGCGAGGGGGACAGCCTGCACCCGGAGTTCCGGATCTGGCTCAACGCGGAACGCGCCGCACGCCGCGGCAGGGCGGCGCGCCCCGAGCCGCTGGCCCTGCGCGGGCTGCGGGACATGGCGGAGGCGGACGCGGCACTGCTGTGGTTCGCCGAGGTCGAGTGCCGCCCCGCGGCCGTCACCGCCCGCGCGCTGGGCATCGACGTCGCCGCCGCGGAGCGCGAGACCGACCGGGCCCGGCAGGACTTCCGGGACCGCTGCCTCCGTGCCCACCAGGAGGAACCGCCCTCCGACGAGTGCCAGGGCTACGCCCGGCTGCTGGACGCGGCCACCCGGATGCCCGTCGACGCGGCGCCCGAGGACCTGCGCAGGCACCTGCGCGGCTGCGCGGACTGCGCGCGGGCCGCCGTCTGCCTGACCCCGTTCGGCGGCGGCCCGGCAGAGGCGCTGGCCGAGGGGGTGCTGGGCTGGGCGGGTCCCGCCTACCTGGAGGCCCGGCGCCGGGCGGCCGGGCGGGGCGCCGTGCCGACCCCGCCGTCGCGACGGGCGGCCCGTACCGCTCGTGCCTCCCGTACCGCCCGTACCGCCCGTGCCGTGCGGGCCGGGCGGGCCGGGCGCCGGATACCCGGGGGCAGGGCCGCCGTGGCCGGCGCGGTCGCGGCGCTGGCCGCCGTGGTCTGCCTGACGGCCCTGGTCACCGCCGACGACTCCGCCCCCCGCTCCGCCGAGGCCGCGCCGACGGCCCAGGGCGGCAACGACGGCGCCGCCCCCGACGGTCCCGGTTTCCCGCCGCTGCCGTCCCCGGGCGCGTCCGGCGCCTCCGAGGCGGCCGAGCCCGGCGGGAGCGCGCGGTTCCCCGAGGAGATCGAGCCCTCCGCCGCCGAGCACACCATCCCCGCCGCCGACCGCGCGCCGTCCTCCGGCGCGCCGCCCGCCCAGGAGGCCCCGGCGAAGCCGCCGGCGCCGTCCTGCACGGTCGCCTACGAGGTGACCGACCGCTGGTACGACGGCTTCCAGGCCGAGGTCACCCTGACGACCCGCAAGGACCTCCACGGCTGGACGGTCGGCTGGCGGTACTCCGACGGCCGGCGCGTGACCCAGATGTGGGACGCCGACTTCTCCCAGCGCGGCGGTACGGTCACCGCCCGGGCCGAGGACTACAACCGAGACGTCCGGGCGGGCGGTTCGGTCACCTTCGGGCTCGTCGGCACCCGGTCCGGCACGTCCTCCCCGCCCACGGGCTTCACCCTCGACGGCGCGTCCTGCGCCACCGGCTGACGGCCCCGTACGCGACCGGGCCGGAGGGGCGGCCCGAACCCGCCCCTCCGGCCCGTACGGCCCGGCTCGCGACGCCTAGCTCAGACCGTTGTTGATCGCGGTGATCAGCTCACCGTTGCCCGTGTCGCCGCTGAACTCCCAGAAGAACGCGCCGCCGAGGCCCTGGTTCTTCACGTAGGCCATCTTGCCCGCGATGGTCGACGGGGTGTCGTAGCTCCACCAGTTGTTGCCGCAGTGCGCGTACGCGGTGCCCGCGACGGTACCGGTGGCGGGGCAGGTGCTCTTGAGGACCTTGTAGTCCTCGTTGCCCGCCTCGTAGGTGCCCGGGGCGGCGCCGGTCGCCGAGCCTCCCGGGGCGGCCTGTGTGACGCCGGTCCAGCCGCGGCCGTAGAAGCCGATGCCCAGGTTGAGCTTGTTCGACGGGATGCCCTTGCCCTTCAGCTTCTGGATCGCCGCGTCGGAGTAGAACCCGGCGATCGGGATGCCGCTGTAGGAGGTGAGCGGGGAGTGCGGGGCGGTCGGGCCGTCCGCGTCGAAGGCGCCGAAGTAGTCGTACGTCATCACGTTGTAGTAGTTGACGTACTGCGCGGCGCCCGCGTAGTCGGCGGCGTCGATCTTGCCGCCGTTGGTGCCGTCGGCGGTGATGGCCGCGGTGACCAGGTTGTTGGAGCCGAACCTGGTGCGCAGCGCGGACATCAGGGTCTTGAAGGACGAGGCCCCGCTGGTGTCGCAGGACAGGCCGCAGGCGTTCGGGTACTCCCAGTCGATGTCGATGCCGTCGAAGACGTCGGCCCAGCGCGGGTCCTCGACCAGGTTGTAGCAGGAGTTGGCGAAGGCGGTCGGGTTGGCGGCCGCCTGGCCGAAGCCGCCGGACCAGGTCCAGCCGCCGAACGACCACAGGATCTTGATGTTCGGGTACTGCTTCTTCAGCTTGCGCAGCTGGTTGAAGCTGCCGCGCAGCGCCCCGGTGTCCCAGGTGTCGGCGACGCCGTCGACGCTCTGGTCGGCGGTGTAGGCCTTGTCGTAGTCGGCGTAGGAGTCGCCGATGGCGCACTGGCCGTTGGTGACGTTGCCGAAGGCGTAGTTGATGTGGGTCAGCTTGCTCGCCGAGCCCGAGGTCACCAGGTTCTTGACGTGGTAGTTGCGGCCGTAGACGCCCCACTCGGCGAAGTAGCCGAGGCGGATCTTGCTCCCCGCGGGGCCGGTGGGGGTCGGCGTCGGGGTCGGCGTGGGCGTCGGGGTGGGGGTCGGCGTCGGGGTCGGGGTGGGCGTCGGGTCGCCGCCACCACCGCCGGTGCAGGAGCCGCCGCTCAGCTTGCAGCCGCTCGGACTGCCGCTACCGGCGCCGTTGAAGCCGAAGCTGATGCTGGCGCCCGGGGCCAGCGTGCCGTTCCAGCTCTTGTTCCTGGCGGTCCAGTGGGTGCCGGAGCCGGTCACGTCGGCGTCCCACGCCGAGGTCACCGAGGTGCCGGCGGGGAAGTCCCACTCGACGGTCCAGCTGCTGATCGGCGACGAACCGCCGTTGGTGATCGTCCACTTGCCCTCGAACCCCGTGCCCCAGTCCTGGGTCTTGGTGTACGTGGCGGTGGTACCCGCGGCGTGGGCCGGCGTGGCCAGGCCGACGAGTGCGGCGAGCGGGAGCAGCAGCGCGGTGAGTCCCGCGGCGGCTGTGGTCCTGATGCGTCTGGTGCGTGGAGTGCGTGGGGTGTCTCCAGTGCTCAAGGGTGCTCCTCGAGTGGGGGGCCGACGGGGAAACCAGTGCCGCCTGGTGGACGGTTGACGCCATGTCATGCCCACCACAGTTCCCTGGCAGGGTAGAAAGGTCTGGACCAGATGGCAATAGGTCTGGACCATCCCCGTCCCCCGGCCCGCAGCACGACGCCCCGGCAAAGGCGCCGGGGCGTGCGGGTGAACGGGCCCACCGGTGACGGGCGTACGGGAGAACGCGCGGCGGAACCCGGCGTCAGGCCGGCCCGCCCACCGTCACCGTGTCGATGCCGATGTCGATGCCCACGTCGGGACCGTGGCCGTCGAGGAACTGCTCGGCCCAGATGATCTTCCCCTCGTCCGTGTAGCGGGTGCCCCACCGCTGCGCGAACTGTGAGATCAGGAACAGCCCGCGACCGCCCTCGTCGCTGGTGCGCGGGTGCCGCAGGTGCGGCGAGGTGCTGCTGGCGTCGGAGACCTCGCAGATCAGCGCGCGCTCCAGGATCAGCCGGAGGCGGATCGGACCGGAACCGTGCCGGATCGCGTTGGTGACCAGCTCGCTGACGACCAGTTCGGTGGTGAAGGCGAGGTCGCCCAGGCCCCAGTCCTCCAGCTGCCGGGTGGACAGGGCTCGCGCCCGGCCCACGACCGCGGGGTCGGCGGGCAGGTCCCAGGAGGCCACCCGGCCGAGGTCCAGGCAGCGCGTCCTGGCCAGCAGCAGCGCCACGTCGTCGTGCGGGCGGGCGGGGGCCAGTTCGTCGACGACACCGCGGCACAGCGCGTCCAGCGGCACGTCCTCCGCCTCCAGGGCGGCCCGCAGCCGGCTCCGCCCGCTGTCCGGCACGTCCCCCGCGCCCTCCACGGGCGCGACCAGGCCGTCGGTGTACAGCGCGAGGACGCTGCCCTCCTCCATCTGCAACTCGGTCGCCTCGAAGGGCAGTCCGCCCAGGCCCAGCGCCGGGCCGATGGGCAGCTCGGGGAAGCGGACGGCCTCCCCGCCCTCGGCCCCGCACCGCTCGCCCGCGGGCCGGAGCACGGCGGGCGGCAGATGGCCGGCACTGGCCATGACGCAGTGCCTGCTGACCGGGTCGTACGTCACGTACAGGCAGCTCGACCCGAGCGCGCTGCCGCCGACCCCGACGGTCGCGGACTCCCCGGCCCCCCGGGACACCTGGACGACCAGGTCGTCCAGGTGGGCCAGCAGCTCCTCCGGCGGCAGGTCGAGGTCGGCCAGGGTCCGCACCGCCGTACGCAACTGGCCCATCGTCGCGGCCGCCTCGATGCCGTGGCCCACCACCTCCCCCACCACCAGCGCGACCCGCGCCCCGGACAGCGGGATGACGTCGAACCAGTCGCCGCCCACGCCCGACAGCTCGTCCGCCGGCCGGTAGTAGGTGGCGACCTCCACCGCGTCCTGCGGGGGGAAGGTGTGCGGCAGCAGGCTGCGCTGCAGCACGAGGGCCGCGTCCCGTTCCCGGGTGTAGCGGCGCGCGTTGTCCAGGCAGACCGCGGCCCTGGCGACGACCTCCTCCGCCAGCCGCAGGTCCTCCCCGTCGAAGGGGTCGGCACGGCGCACCCGGAAGAAGAGGGTCACGCCGAGGGTCACCCCGCGGGCCCGGATCGGCACCACCATCGCCGTGTGCAGGCCGAGTTCGCCGAAGTGGAGCACCCGGTCGCCGGCCGGTCCTGCGGCCCACTCCCGCTCCAGCGGGTCCAGCCGCGAGCTGAGCCAGGACGTGCCGTCGGTCAGGCAGCGGATCGGCGGGGTGTCCTCCTGGTACGCGGAGACCGCCCCGATGCCGAACGCCGGCTGGGGCTCGCCCTGCCGCGCCGACCGCATCCCGCCGCGGCGCAGCGGCACGGTGACCGCGTCGCCCAGCGGGCCGGGCTGCGGCTCCGCGCCCTTGATGACCGACTCCAGCAACTCGACCGCCACGTAGTCGGCGAGGTCCGGCACGACCACGTCCGCCAGGTCCTGCGCGGTGTGCATCACGTCCAGGGTGCGGCCGATGTGCTCGCTGGCCCGGTCCAGCAGCGACAGCCGCTTCCTGGCCCGCCAGCGGTCGCTGATGTCCACCACGGAGTAGCAGACGCCCACGGGGACGCCGCGCTCGTCCTCCAGCCGCACGAAGGACATCGCGTGCGCCTGCTCGCGGCGCGGGTCGGTTCGGAACCGTCCGACGTGCTCGTAGTCGATCACCGGCACGCCCGTCTCCAGGACCTGGCGCATCTGCGCCTCCAGGACCGTGGCGTTCAGGCCCGGCTGGATCTCCGCGAGCCGGCGGCCCAGCCGCTCCTGGGAGGGGCCGGCGCCGAAGCGCTCCAGTGCCGCGTTCGACCAGACGCAGCGCAGTTCGGTGTCGACCACGGCCAGCCCGATCGGCGTCTGGCCCACGATCCGCTCCAGCATCGTCGGGGTCATCCCGGACGCCGACGACCGGGCGGTGCTGCGGGACTCCGCCGCCAGGACCATCCAGCGTGCGGACGAACCGCCGACGCCCTCCGGGAGCCCGGCCACCCGTACGCCCAGCGTGACCCTCAGGCCGTCGTCGCGACGCAGCCGCAGCGCGCCCGTCCAGCCGCCCTCGGTACGGCAGCGCTCGGCGATCTCCGGCGGCCGTGCGGCGTCCTCCGGGGCGAGCAGGCCCACCGCGGGGGTGCCGATGACGTCCGCCGCCCGGCGGCCGAGCAGCCGCTCGGCGGCGGGGGGCCAGGTCAGCAGCTTCCCTTCGGCGTCGAGCAGCAACGTGACGGCGTCCGCCACGCCCGCGTCCACGCGTTCCTCGGGAGTCCCCATGGCCAGCCACTCCGTATCCGCCCGCAACGTTACGCTCCGCTCACCGTTCTTGTTCTTCCCGCCCGAGGGGTGCCGCTCACGGCGTCACGGGAAGCGGGGAGGGCGGGTCGGAGAACGGGCCGGCTGCCTGCCGGAGCCCGTGGCCGGGGCGGGAGGGGAAGGCGGAGGGGAGCGGCCCGCGGAGCACGCCCGGCGGGAACGGGTCCTCGGGGCGGACGGCGGGCCCCGCAAGGGCGGGCGGCGCGAGGAGAAACCGGCCGAAGAGCACCGGGACGTCCATCAAGACCTCCGGAGTACGCCCCCCGTGTCCCCCGTGTCCCCCGCGAATCAGGTTACTCGTCGGTCCCGGTCACCGCCCCCCGCGTGCGTACCGCTGTATCGCGAACGGGACGAAGACCACGAGCAGCGCCGGCGGACACGGCCCCGGCCGTCGGCACGGACGCCCCGGGCCGGGCGACGGCACCCGGAACCGGGTGCCGGTGCGGGTGAGGTGCGGCCCTTCCCGGCGGGCTCGGGCTACCCTGCTCGGAAGGCCCGAAGGAGGGGGTGCTGCCGGTGTCCGGGCGTCGACTGCGAGCCCTGCGCGCACTGAGGAACTCGGCGAAGGAGAGGACCAGGACGGCGAGGACGGCCCGCCCCGCACGGCCGTCCGCACCCCCGGCCGGGGAGGGCGACGCCTCCCTGGAGCCGCGGATCGCGGAGACCGCGGTCGCCGGCGTGAGCAGCGTGATGGACGCGGCCCTGTACCGCGACGGCCGGCGCATCGCCACCCCCTCCTCGCTCGCCGAGGCGTACACCCAGTTGCGCGCGGAGCCGGGCGCGATGGCGTGGATCGGGCTGTACCGGCCGAGCGAGGCCGAGCTGGTGTCGCTCGCGAAGGAGTTCGACCTGCACCCGCTGGCCCTGGAGGACGCGATCCAGGCCCACCAGCGCCCCAAGCTGGAGCGCTACGGCGAGACCCTCTTCGTCGTCCTGCGCGCCGCCCGCTACCTGGACGCCCCGGAGGAGGTCGACTTCGCCGAGCTGCACATCTTCGTCGGCCCCGGCTTCGTGCTGACCGTCCGCCACGGCGCGGCACCCGACCTGTCCGCCGTGCGGCGCCGCATGGAGAGCAACCCCGAACTGCTGACGCTGGGGCCGGAGGCGGTGCTCTACGCGATACTCGACACGGTCGTCGACGGCTACGCGCCGGTCGTCGCGGGGGTCGAGAAGGACATGGAGGAGAGCGAGATCCAGGTCTTCGGCGGCGACCCGCAGGTCTCCCGCCGGATCTACGAGCTCTCCCAGGAGGTGCTGGAGTTCCAGCGCGCGACCCGCCCGCTCGTCCCCATGCTGGACGGGCTGCAGGCGGGCTTCGTGAAGTACGGCACCGACGAGGAACTGCAGCGCTACCTGCGCGACGTGGCCGACCACGTCACGCACACCATCGAGCGGGTGGACGGCTTCCGGCAGGCGCTCGGCGACCTGCTCACCCTCAACGCGACCCTCGTCGCGCAGCAGCAGAACGCCGAGATGCGGGCGCTCGCGGAGGCCGGCTTCGAGCAGAACGAGGAGATCAAGAAGATCTCCGCCTGGGCCGCCATCCTCTTCGCGCCCACCCTCGTCGGCACGATCTACGGCATGAACTTCGACCACATCCCCGAGCTGCACTGGCTGCTCGGCTACCCCTTCGCGATCCTGCTGATGGGCGTGGTCTGCGTCAGCCTCTACCTGGTCTTCAAGCGGCGCGGCTGGCTGTGAGGGCGCCGGGCCGGGCCCGGCCCGCTCGTGTCCCGGGGGCTCAGATCCCGGGGGCTCAGATCCTGGGGTGCGCGGGCACGCGGGTGACCTCCTCGATCTCGTGCGCCGCCTTGCCGAGGAGCTGACGGGCGAGGTCGTTGAGCGCCCTGGCCGCCGCGAGTTCCTCGCCGACCCGTTCCTGCTCGGGATCGGAGGGATGCCGGTTGGCGTGGCCGTGCGACCGGACCTCAGTGCCGTCCGGGAGACGGAGCAGCGCGGCGGCCTTCGTCCGCGCGCCGTCCTCCCGGAAGTCCATCTCTATGTGCCATCCGACGAGGGTCTGCATGACGGAACACCTCCAGCGGTCCCGGTGTCTCCTTCCAGCGTGCTCCCTATCGCGGAAGTACTCCACCAGGGTGACGATGGAGCCAAAGGAAATCGGTCCACGCCACAAGGAGGCGCCGTCATGACCACCGCACTGGACATCATGCACCCCGGCGCCATGTGCGTAGGGGAGCGGGAGAGCCTCACCGACGCGGCCCGGATCATGCGCGAGCAGGACATCGGCTCGCTGCCGATCTGCGGGGACGACGACGTGCTGGTCGGCATCGTCACCGACCGGGACATCGTGCTGAAGTGCGTCGCCGAGGGACGCGACCCGGCCGAGGTCACCTGCGGCGAGCTGGCCATGGGCCGGCCGCAGATCATCGAGGGGGACGAGCAGATCGACCGGGTGCTGGAGCTGATGGAGGAGTACCGGGTGCGCCGGCTGCCGGTGATCGACCATCCCGCGCACCGCCTCATCGGCATGATCAGCGAGGCCGACGTGGCCCGCCACCTGCCGCAGGAACGGGTCGCCGAGTTCGTGTCGGCCGTCTGCTCGGACTGACCCGCGGCCGTGTGGACGGGGCGGTCACGGCCGCCCGATCCGGGCGAGCGCCTCGTCCACGCTCGGCACCGGCCGGAAGGCCTTCAGCAGCCCGGTGGCGCGCAGGACCCTGAGGGTCGGGGGCCGGGCGCAGACGAACTGCACCCGCCCGCCGTTGCCGTGGACCCGGCTCCGTACGCGGCACAGCGCGGCGAGTCCGGAACAGTCGATGAAGTCGACCGGCCCCAGGTCGACGACGAGGTCCGTGCGGGGGGCGCGGGTCAGCGCGTCGAGCAGCGGAGTGATCTCGATCGCCGCCACGATGTCGATCTCCCCGCTGAGTTCGACCACGACGCACCCGTCGGTCGTGCGGGTCCGCAGGTACGGGCTCACCGGAGCATGAGATCACCGGGCCGATGACCCGACCAATGCGTCAAGGTCCACTTCACTCGATCGAGTGAGATCTTTGAAAAGCTGCAAAACCCCTGTTCAGAGGGGCCGACGCGGCACCCGGCGGTGCCGCCGGGCACGCTCAGATGTCGCGGAGGACGGCGTTCAGCCGGTCCCTGGTGGCCTCCGGGGAGAGGCAGTCGGCGCGGAGCTTCGCCATGACGACGCGGTACTGGTCGACCTCCTCGCGCTTGTCGATGTACATCGCCCCGGTGAGCTGCTCCACGTAGACGACGTCCGGCACGTCGGACTCCGGGAAGGTCAGCTGGGTGAAGGTACCGCTGGCCCCGGCGGAGTACCCGGTGAACTCCAGCGGCAGCAACTGCACCGTCACGTGGGGGTGCTCCGAGACCTCGGCCAGGTGCGCGACCTGGGCCCGCATCACCTCACGCCCGCCGAACCTGCGCAGCACGACGGCCTCGTCCATCACCGCCACGATCTCCGGGGCGAGTTCCGAGCCGAGCAGCTTCTGGCGCTTGTGCCGCAGGTCCAGCCGGCGTTCCACCTCGTCGGCGGGGGCGTCCGGGTGGCCCAGCTCGATGACGGCGCGGGTGTAGTCGTCGGCCTGCAGCAGTCCGTGCACGAACTGCGTCTCGAAGGACCGGATGACCGAGGCGGACTCCTCCAGGCCCACGTAGGTCTGGAACCACTGCGGCAGGACGTCGCCGAAGCCGTGCCACCAGCCGGCGACGTTGGCCTCCCGCACCAGCCCGAGCAGCCCCGTGCGCTCGGCGTCGTCGGTGATGCCGTAGAGGGTGAGCAGATCGGCCACGTCGCGCTCCTTGAAGCTCACGCGCCCGAGCTCCATGCGGCTGATCTTCGACTCGGACGCGCGGATGGAGTAGCCGGCGGCCTCACGGGTGATGCCCTGCGCCTCGCGCAGCCTGCGCAGCTGCGAGCCCAGGAGGATGCGGCGCACCATGGATCCGCTTCCTGACTGCACTGTGGTCATTTGCGCCTACCTTCTCCCCGTGGCATCCAGCAGTCTGCCATCTTCGCGCTGCGTTCAGTACTCGATCGGTCACGCTCGATCGTCACTTCCGCACCACCCGCCCCGTGTCATGCAAATGCACGTGCATCCGCCCCTTGCATCGGCCACCGGCCGTACGGGACGATGACGTACGTGCCGATACCGGGTGGTGCGCATGTGGACTGAGAGCTCGGCCGGGGTGCAGCCCTTATGGGACGGGCTGGTTCCGGAGCGCCTTTCGTCGTCGAGCGCCACCTCCTGCCCGCTGCCGCCCCGGTACGAAGCGGTCGGTGACGCACGAAGATTCGCGCGGACGACGCTGCACGCCTGGCGGCTCGAGGAGCTCCAGGACGGCATCGAACTGGTCGCCTCCGAACTGGTGACCAACGCCCTGCGCTACGCACTGCCCGAGGACGCGGCCCACGGGTGCGTCAGGCTCAGCCTGGTCAGATGGTCAACGCGCGTAGTCTGCGCGGTCCGTGACCCGAGCAACCACGGACCCGTCGCCAAGGCCCCCGACTTCGTCGCCGAGTCCGGACGCGGACTGCACCTGGTGGAGTCCTTCAGCGAGACCTGGGGCTGGCATCCCCTGACCGGCACGGGAAAGGTCGTCTGGGCCCTCTTCCGCATGCCCGGACAGGACGACGGCCCGTCCCGTTGAACCGTGCCGGGGACGACCGGGGTCAGTTCGCCACGAAGTGATCGAACTCCCCGTTCTTCATCCCCACGATGAGGGATTCGATCTCGTCCTTCGTGTATATCAGCGCCGGTCCGTCCGGAAAACGCGAATTGCGCACCGCCACGTCGCCGTCCGGAAGCGCGGCCAGTTCCACGCACTGACCGTTCGCATTGCTGTGCCGGCTCTTCTGCCACACCACTCCGCGGAGATCGGACGCGGCCATGCCGTTGTACGTGTGGCGCATGCTTCTCTCCAGGTAAGTGCCGTGCAGGACACGGGAGATGATAGCCAGAGACGTAGTCACGTGCATCTGCACGTGCAAGTGCACGTGCAGTCACTCAGGGTGAATGCAGCGGCCAATGAAGGGCCAACGAACCGCCCGACGGAATTGCTCCCACCGTATGCGACGGCCCCGTCCGGGAATCGGATTCCCGGCCGGGGCCGTTTAATGCGGAGCCGCCCGCGGCGGCCGCCGTCACTCCTGACCGGCGGGAACGGTGCCGAGCCGGCCGGCCTTGAAGTCGTCGAAGGCCTGGGCGAGTTCGGCGTGGGTGTTCATCACGAACGGGCCGTACTGCATCATCGGCTCACGGATCGGCAGCCCGCCCAGAAGGACGACCTCGAAGTTCGGGCTGCGCGTTTCCTGCGACTCGTCGGCGCGGATCGTGAGGGAATCGCCGCGCCCGAAGACCACGGCCTGCCCCATGCGGAAGGGCCGGCCCTCCGGGCCCGCGGTGCCGCGGCCGGCCAGGCCGTACGCGAGGGCGTTGAAGTCCGCGCGCCAGGGGAGCGTGAGCTCCGCGCCGGGGTTCACCGAGACGTGCAGCATGGTGATCGGGGTGTGCGTGGCGCCCGGGCCCTCGTGGCCGTCGATGTCGCCGGCGATGATCCGGATGAGCGCGCCGCCGTCCTCGGACGCCAGCAGCTTGACGCTGCCGCCGCGGATGTCCTGGTACTTCGGCGCGATCATCTTGTCCTTGGCGGGCAGGTTGACCCACAGCTGCAGACCGTGGAACAGGCCGCCGCTCATGACCAGCGCCTCGGGCGGGGTCTCGATGTGGAGCAGCCCGCTGCCGGCCGTCATCCACTGCGTGTCGCCGTCGGTGATGGTGCCGCCGCCGCCGTGGGAGTCCTGGTGGATGAACGCGCCGTCCATGATGTAGGTGACGGTCTCGAAGCCGCGGTGCGGGTGCCAGGGCGTGCCCTTGGGCTCTCCGGGCGCGTACTCCACCTCACCCATCTGGTCCATCATGATGAACGGGTCGAGGTTCTTGTAGTCGATGCCCGCGAAGGCGCGGCGGACGGGGAAGCCCTCCCCCTCGAAGCCGCTGGGGGCTGTGGTCACCTGCAGTGCACGCCGCCGTACCGCGTCGGCGGGGGCGTGGACGCGCGGCAGGGTCAACGGGTTCTCGACGGTCACTGCGGGCATGGCCTGGATCCTCCTCGTATTGTTCAACGTTCAACATAGTTGAACGCTGAACTTCCCGCAACCGTTCCCCGGCCTTTGTCCGGTTTCCGTGGGGTGCGGCGGGATCAGCCGTACATCCGCCGCATGGTGAACTCCACCATCTGCTCGACCGCCTTGGCGTCGAACACCATCCGGTGCTCGCCCTCCATGTCCAGCACGAAGCCGTAGCCGGTCGGCAGCAGGTCCAGCACCTCGGCGCCCGTGATCACGAAGTACTTGGACTCCTTGCCGGCGTAGCGGCGCAGCTGCTTCAGCGAGGAGAACATGGGGATCACCGGCTGCTGCGTGTCGTGCAGCGCCAGGAAACCGGGGTTGTCACCGCGCGGGCAGTAGACCTTGGACGTGGCGAAGACCGCCTGGAAGTCCTCCGCCGACATCGAGCCCGTCGTGAAGGCGCGGACCGCGTCCGCCAGCGAGGGCGGTGACGGCTCGGGGTAGCTCGCACCCATCGCGGCCCCGCCCATCGGCGGCGCCGCCCCTGCCATCCCGTTCTGGTCGTAGCCGTACACGGCACACAGCGTATCGGGCCGCTAGGCCCGGACGGGAGCCTCGTGGAGTTCGAACCAGATCGCCTTGCCCTCGCCGAGCGGATCCACGCCCCAGGCGTCCGACATCTCCTGCAGGAGCAGCAGTCCGCGCCCGGAGGCCGCCAGCTCGCCCGGGGTGCGGCGGTGCGGCATGTCGTCGCTGCGGTCGGTCACGTCGACCCGCAGCCGCCGGACGCCCGGAAAGCCGAGCAACTGCGCTCCCAGCACCGCGTCGTCGTCGGTGTGCAGCAGCACGTTGGTGACCAGTTCCGACACCAGCAGCACGGCCGCGTCCACCTGTTCGCCGGACGTCCAGTCGTGCAGCAGCGCGCGGACCTCCTCCCGGGCCGCCCGCAGCTGCCGGGCATCGGTCTGGGCGACGGTGAGCACACTGCGCCGCACCGGGACCTCGCCCCGCGTCCCGACGGGGTCGCGGCGCACCAGCAGCAGCGCGATGTCGTCCTCGCGGCGGTCGGCGAGCGGGCCGGTCAGATGGTGCGAGGCCGGCCCGTGCACCGCCTCGAGGAGCGTGTCGGCGAGTGCCTCCAGCCCGTCGTCGACCGTGTCCTCCAGCACCGAGCGCACCCGCCCGAAGCCGGTGTCCAGGTCGTGGCCCCCGGTCTCGATCAGGCCGTCCGTGCAGATCAGCATCGTCTCGCCGGGCTCCAGGGTGAGCCGCGTGGTCGGGTAGTCGGAGTCGGGCACGACCCCCAGCGGGAGCCCGCCGGCCGTCCGCCGGACGATCGTCGTACCGTCCGCCAGCCGCACGACCGGGTCCAGATGGCCGGCCCGCACCACGTCCAGGGTGCCGCTCGCCGGATCGAGCTCCAGGTAGAGGCAGGTGGCGAAACGGCTGTCCTCGCTCTCCTCGGAGCAGTGTGTGAGCCCGGCCAGGAAACGGGAGGTCCGGGACAACACCGCGTCCGGGCGGTGCCCCTCGGCGGCGTACGCGCGCAGCGCTATGCGCAACTGCCCCATCAGTCCTGCCGCCCGCACGTCGTGGCCCTGCACGTCCCCGACGACCAGCGCGGTGCGCCCGGACGGCAGGTCGATCACGTCGTACCAGTCGCCGCCCACCTGCAGCCCGCCGCCGGTCGGCACGTAGCGGGCGGTCAGCGTCATCCCCTCGACCTGCGGCCGCCGTCCCGGCAGCATCGCACGCTGCAGCCCGTCGGACAGCTCCCGTTCGGACTCGTGCAGATGCGCCCTGGACAGCGCCTGGGCGAGCATCCGGGCGACGGTGGTCAGCACCGACCGCTCGTCCGGGGTGAAGGCGACGCGTTCCCGGAAGGCAGCCATCCACGCGCCGATCGTGCGGCCCGCGGCGACCAGCGGCAGATACGCCCAGGACGACCGCCCGAAGTCCCGCACCAGCGGCCACGTGGCCGGGAAGCGCTCCTCGTACGCCCGCGGGCTCGGCAGGTAGACGGCACGGCCGGTGCGCACCACGACCGCCGCCGGGTACTCCGTGCCGAGCGGCATGTCCAGGAAGGGCAGCTCGTCGCCGGGCTGCTGCCCGTGGAACCCGATGGCGCGGAGCCGGTCACCCTGGACGCCGAAGACGGCGAGGCGGTCGGGGGAGAACCCCGGCATGGACAGGTGGGCGGCCACGCGGAGCACCTCCTCGGTGCTGTCCGCCTCCGCCAGCGCCCGGCCCGCGTCCAGCAGGAAGGCCTCGCGGGACCGCCGCCAGTCGGCCGGTGCGGCCGGGGCCGTCACGGCGGACCGGGCGCCGGTGCCCGCGCCCACGATCCCGTGGACCGCGGGCGCCTCCTGCAGCGTCCCGACGATCTCCTGCGGCCGGCCGTCCGCGGAGGGGAGCCCGAAGGTGCGCATCACGACCGTGCGGACGACCCGTCCGTCCTCGCGGACCACGCGCAGCGAGGACTCCGAGGAGGTGCCCTCGGCCACCGCCAGGGCGACCGCCGCCGACATGTCCACGTAGTCGGAGGCGTGGTAACAGGCCCGGGTCACCCCCGAGTGGACCCTCTGCGGCCGGGGCGGAAGTCCGAGCAGTCCGGCGCACACGGCGTCGAGCTCCACCATGTCCGTGGCGCTGTCCCAGCGCCAGACGCCCGTGCCGAGCGAGGCCAGCACGTCCTCGATGCGCATTCGCATAGTTTATGGTTTTTCGCGGCTTTCATCCGAATGGGGTCGGGCGCGCGTACCCCCGTAGACTGGGGAGGCCTCATCCCCGAACTTCAGACGACTTGGATGAACGATGCATCGGTACCGGTCCCACACCTGCGGTGAGCTGCGCGCCACCGACGTAGACGCGGAAGTGCGCCTGAGTGGTTGGCTGCACAATCGCCGGGATCTGGGCGGCATCCTGTTCGTGGATCTCCGGGACCACTACGGGGTGGTCCAGCTGGTCGCCCGGCCGGGCACGCCCGCGTACGAGGCGCTGAGCCACCAGTCCAAGGAGTCCGTGCTGCGCGTCGACGGCCGCGTCGTCGCCCGTTCGGAGGAGAACGTCAACCCCGACCTGCCCACCGGCGCGGTCGAGGTCGAGGTCACCGAGCTGGAGGTGCTCGGCGCCGCCGACCAGCTGCCGTTCCCGGTCTTCCCGGAGGACAACGCCAACGAGGAGATGCGGCTCACCAACCGCTTCCTCGACCTGCGCCGCGCCCGCATGCACCGCAACATCATGCTGCGCACCCAGGTCATCAGCTTCCTGCGCCGCGAGATGACGGCGCTCGGCTTCAACGAGCTGGCCACCCCGATCCTGTCCGCGACCTCGCCCGAGGGCGCGCGCGACTTCCTGGTGCCCTCCCGCGTGCACCCCGGTACCTTCTACGCGCTCCCGCAGGCCCCGCAGCAGTTCAAGCAGCTGCTGATGATCGCGGGCTTCGACCGCTACTTCCAGATCGCGCCCTGCTTCCGCGACGAGGACAGCCGCGCCGACCGCTCGCCCGGCGAGTTCTACCAGCTCGACGTCGAGATGAGCTTCGTCGAGCAGGAGGACGTCTTCCAGGTCATCGAGAAGGTCATGACCGACCTCTTCGAGGAGTTCGGCGGCGGCCGCCACGTGACCTCCCCGTTCCCGCGGATCCCGTTCCGCGAGTCGATGGTCAAGTACGGCAACGACAAGCCCGACCTGCGTGCCCGCCTGGAACTGGTGGACGTCTCCGCGGTCTTCGCCGACTCCGGCTTCAGGGCCTTCGCCGGCAAGCACGTCCGCGCCCTGCCGGTGCCGGACACCGCCGAGCAGCCGCGCAAGTTCTTCGACAACCTCGGCGACTACGCCGTCGAGCAGGGCGCCAAGGGCCTGGCCTGGGTCCGGGTCGGCGACGACCTCACCCTCACCGGCCCGATCGCCAAGTTCCTCACCGAGGACGACGTCAAGGCGCTGCTCGCGGCCGTCGACGCCAAGCCGGGCCACGCGATCTTCTTCGGCGCGGGCGAGTTCGACGAGGTCTCCAAGATCATGGGCGCCGTCCGGGTCGAGGCCGCGAAGCGGGCCGGCCAGTTCGAGGAGGACGTCTTCCGCTTCTGCTGGATCGTCGACTTCCCGATGTTCGAGAAGAACGAGGACACCGGACAGGTCGAGTTCTCCCACAACCCGTTCTCCATGCCGCAGGGCGGCCTGGAGGCGCTGGAGACCAAGGACCCGCTGGACATCCTGGCCTGGCAGTACGACATCGTCTGCAACGGCGTGGAGCTGTCCTCCGGCGCCATCCGGAACCACGAGCCCGCGATCATGTACAAGGCCTTCGAGATCGCCGGCTACGACCGGGACACCGTCGAGCACGAGTTCGGCGGCATGCTCCGCGCCTTCCACTTCGGCGCCCCGCCGCACGGCGGCATCGCCCCGGGCGTCGACCGCATGGTCATGCTGCTCGCGGACGAGCCCAACATCCGCGAGACCATCGCCTTCCCGCTCAACCAGAACGCCCAGGACCTGCTCATGGGCGCCCCGAGCCAGGTCGACGAGGCCCGCCTGAAGGAGCTGCACCTCGCGCTGCGGCTCCCCCCGGAGAAGAAGGCCTGACGGCCCGCACCACGTCGTGACGCCGAGGGGCCCGGAACCATGCGGTTCCGGGCCCCTCGGTGTCACCGCAGAACGCGGGTCGTCGGAAGTGCCGCGTCGACGACGATCACTCGTCCTGGTCGCCTCCCGGCACACCGAGTTGCGCGTCCCGCTCGGCCCGCACCGTGCGCAACACGTCCATGACGTCGCCTTCGGCGAGCCGGGTGCCGCACGCGGGCCTCGAGAACCGCTCGAGGACGGCCAGGTTGTCCCTGCGCCGCACCTCGTCGCGGACAAGATCCGACACGTAGGCCTCGAGGGACGGACCGCGTTCCTCGGCAATGGCCGCGAGGCGGTCGCGCAGGTCCTCGGGCACGTCGATCCGGAGCGCGACCATGACGGGCCGCACGCTCAGCCGTCCAGGGCGACGACGGCGACGACCGGGTGGGCGGGGTCGCTGTCGTCGACGGCGACGCCGCGGCTGTAGGCGCCGTGCGCCGCCGCCGCGGGGACGTGGTCGCCGGCGTAGCGGGCGTTCGCCAGGCCACCGGCGGCGCGGCGGCAGGGGTCGGCGGGGGGCTCACCCACGCGCAGCGCCTGGACGTCGGGGCCGAGCGCGCCGAAACCGGAACCGGAGAGGAACCCCTCCAGGCCGTCGGCCGTCGTACGGAAGCTCAGTTCGAGCTCGTGCGCGCCGGACAGCCCGCCGCCCTGCGCGAGGTAGTGCACGTCCCGCCGGTCGTCCGGCAGCCGCAGGCCGAAGCGCCGGGCGGCCGCCTCCAGCGTGACGTTGCTGCCGCGGCACGCGCCGTGCGCGTCCGGGGCCGCGCCCGAGCGGCGGTCGCCCGAGCCGGTCAGCGAGACGGCGAGGATCACCCCGGCCACCAGCAGGACCAGGGTCAGGCCCACCGCCAGGATCAGCACCAGTGGGGACCTGTCCCTGGCCTCGGTGGGCATCAGGCGGCCTCCGGCTCCCCGCCGAAGCGCTCGCGGTAGGACTCCAGGTCCTCCTCGGTGATCTTCGCGAAGAGCACCGGCGGGACGGTGAAGGACGTCCCGGCCGGGACGGCGGCCAGGGCGCGGGCCTCCTCGGGGGTGACCCAGACCGCGGTGTCGTCCGCCAGGGCGAAGGCACCGCGCATCGCGGCGGCCGTGGCCGGGATGAAGGGCTCGGAGACGACCGCGTAGAGGTGGATCAGGTTCATGGCCGTGCGCAGGGTCAGGGCGGCGCCGTCGGCGTCCGTCTTGATCTCCAGCCAGGGGGCCTTCTCCTCCAGGTAGGAGTTGCCGGCGCTCCACAGGGCACGCAGGGCCTGCGCGGCCTTGCGGAACTGCAGGTCCTCCATGTGCCGCTCGTACTCGGCGAGGAGCTCCGCGATCTGCTCGCCCAGGCGCCGCTCGGCCTCCCCGGCCTCCTTGCCCGCGGGCACCTCGTCGCCGAAGCGCTTGCGGGAGAAGGACAGCACCCGGTTGACGAAGTTGCCGAGGGTGTCGGCGAGGTCCTTGTTGACGGAGGCCGCGAAGTGCTCCCAGGTGAAGGAGGTGTCGTCGGACTCGGGCGCGTTCGCGATCAGGAAGTAGCGCCAGTAGTCGGCCGGCAGGATCCCGAGGGCCGCGTCGGTGAAGATGCCGCGCCGCTGCGAGGTGGAGAACTTGCCCCCGTAGTAGGTGAGCCAGTTGAAGGCCTTGACGAAGTCGACCTTCTTCCACTTGTCGCGGGTGCCCAGCAGGGTGGCCGGGAACATCACGGTGTGGAAGGGGACGTTGTCCTTGGCCATGAACTCGGTGTAGCGGACCTCGGTGTCGACGTCGTACCACCAGGAGCGCCAGTCGCGCGGCTCGCCGTCGGCGGCGGCGTCCGACCACTCCTTGGTGGCGCCGATGTACTCGATCGGCGCGTCGAACCATACGTAGAAGACCTTGCCCTCGGCCGCCAGGTCCGGCCAGGTGTCGGCCGGCACCGGCACGCCCCAGTCCAGGTCGCGGGTGATCGCGCGGTCCTGGAGGCCCTCGGTCAGCCACTTGCGGGCGATGGAGGAGGCGAGCGTCGGCCAGTCCTTGCCGTGCTCGTCGACCCAGGCCTCGACCTCGTGGGAGAGCTTGGACTGGAGCAGGAACAGGTGCTTGGTCTCGCGGACCTCCAGCCGGCTGCTGCCGCTGATCGCGGAGCGCGGCTCGATCAGGTCGGTCGGGTCCAGGACGCGGGTGCAGTTCTCGCACTGGTCGCCGCGGGCCTTGTCGTAGCCGCAGTGCGGGCAGGTGCCGACGATGTAGCGGTCGGGCAGGAAGCGCTCGTCGTCCAGGGAGTAGACCTGGCGGATGGCGCGCTCCTCGATGAAGCCGTTCTCCTTGAGCTCCCGGGCGATGGCCTGGGTGATCCCCCGGTTCTGCGGCGAGGAGCTGCGGCCGAAGTAGTCGAAGGAGAGTGCGAAGCCGTCGTAGACCGCCTTCTGCGCGTCGTGCTGCTGGGCGCAGAACTCGGCGACCGGGAGCCCGGCCTCCTGCGCGGCGAGCTCGGCCGGGGTGCCGTGCTCGTCGGTGGCGCAGATGTAGAGGACCTCGTGGCCACGCTGGCGCAGGTACCGGGAGTAGACGTCGGCCGGGAGCATGGACCCCACCATGTTGCCCAGGTGCTTGATCCCGTTGATGTACGGAAGGGCGCTGGTGATGAGGTGTCGAGCCATTGCCGGCTGCTCCCAAGTCGCTACTGTGGGTGAGGATTTCCTCTACGGACCGTCAATATCGTATCCGACCGGGGCGGGCCACCCGTTCGCCTTTTCCGGCATGCGGACAGCGGACCCCCCGTGATCCGCTGGACGGGTGGACGCGCCCCTTCTGCCGGCCTCCGCGCGACGGACGGCCGCGTGGTGCGGCGTCGTGCTCCTGGTGGCCGGGGTGGGCGCGCTCGTGGTCTGGCTCGTCGTCACCTTCGCGGCGGTGGTCACGCCCGTCCTGCTGGCCCTGCTGGGCAGCGCCCTGCTGGGCCCGCTCCACCGGAGACTGCGGGCCGCACGGGTGCAGCGGTCGCTGGCCGCGGCGCTGACCTGCGTGGTGCTGGTGCTGTTCGTGGCCGGCGCGGGGTACGTCGTGGTGCACAGCCTGCTGGACACCGGCGACGAGATCGTGGCCTCGCTCAAGGACGTGGCCCGCAAGGTGCTGCCGCGCCTGGGCGCCACGGGGACCTCGCTGAACGACACCATCGACAGCCTCAAGTCCTTCGCCACCAAGTACGGGGCCCGCGCGGCCTCCGGGGTGGTGTCCGGGATCAGCATCGTGGGCCAGCTGATCGCGACCGCCGTGCTGGCGCTGCTGCTCACCTTCTTCTTCCTGCGCGACGGCGCCCGCTTCCCCGGCCTGCTGCGCGACGCCGCACCCGGCCGCACCGGGCCGCTGCTGGACCGGATCGCGCGCCGCTCCTTCGGGGCCGTCGAGGGCTTCATGCGGGGGACGACGGTCATCGCGCTGATCGACGCCACGCTGATCGGCATCGGCCTGCTGATCCTGGGGGTGCCGGGGGCGGTGGGGCTGGCCGCGCTGGTCTTCGTCGGCGCCTACATCCCGTACCTGGGGGCGTTCATCTCGGGCGCGGTGGCGGTGCTCGTCGCCCTCGCCGACCGGGGGTGGGTGATCGGCGTCTGGGCACTGGGGGTGGTGCTGGCGGTGCAGGTGCTGGAGGGGCACGTGCTGCAGCCGATGGTGCAGAGCCGCACGGTGCAGATGCACCCGGCCGTCGTGCTGCTGGCGATCACCGCGGGGGCGAGCCTCGCGGGCATCCTCGGGATGCTGCTGGCGGTGCCGGTCACGGCGGCCGCCGTAGGGGCCCTGGACGAACTACGGCGCCAGGAGCCGGACGTTCCTCCAGAAGTCGAAGGCCCTCCGTCACGTCCGGCCGGATAGGGGTTGTTTTTATTACCCGCGGGTAGCATCATTACCGACTGGTAAGTGATAAAGCTGCGAGGACTGCGCACCCTTCCCGCCGTCCGACCGACCCCGACGGAGCCGTCGCCATGGGCCACTACAAGTCAAACCTTCGCGACATCGAGTTCAACCTCTTCGAGGTCCTCGGACGCGACAAGCTGTACGGGACCGGCCCGTTCGCCGAGATGGACGTCGAGACCGCCAAGGACATCCTGGGCGAGGTCGCGCGCCTCGCGGAGAACGAGCTCGCCGACTCCTTCGCGGACGCCGACCGCAACCCGCCGGTCTTCGACCCGGCGACCAGCACCGCCCCGGTGCCGGACTCCTTCAAGAAGAGCTACAAGGCCTTCATGGCCTCGGAGTACTGGCGCCTCGGCCTGCCCGAGGGCATCGGCGGCACCACCGCCCCGCCGTCCCTGATCTGGTCGTACGCGGAACTGATCCTCGGCTCCAACCCGGCCCTGTGGATGTACTCCTCCGGCCCGGCCTTCGCCCGCATCCTCTTCGAGGAGGGCAACGAGGTCCAGAAGAAGATCGCCTCGATCGCCGTCGAGAAGACCTGGGGCTCCACCATGGTCCTCACCGAGCCGGACGCCGGCTCGGACGTGGGCGCCGGCCGCACCAGGGCCGTCGAGCAGGAGGACGGCTCCTGGCACGTCGAGGGCGTGAAGCGCTTCATCACCTCCGGCGAGCACGACATGGAGGAGAACATCCTCCACTACGTCCTCGCCCGCCCCGAGGGCGCTGGCGCCGGCACCAAGGGCCTGTCCCTCTTCCTCGTCCCGAAGTACCTCTTCGACTTCGAGACCGGCGAGCTGGGCGAGCGCAACGGCGTCTACGCCACGAACGTCGAGCACAAGATGGGCCTGAAGGCCTCCAACACCTGCGAGATGACCTTCGGCGACAAGCACCCCGCCAAGGGCTGGCTGATCGGCGACAAGCACGACGGCATCCGCCAGATGTTCCGCATCATCGAGTTCGCCCGCATGATGGTCGGCACGAAGGCGATCTCCACCCTCTCCACCGGCTACCTCAACGCGCTGGAGTACGCCAAGGAGCGCGTGCAGGGCCCGGACCTCGCGCAGTTCACGGACAAGTCCGCGCCGAAGGTCACCATCACCCACCACCCCGACGTGCGCCGCTCCCTGCTGACGCAGAAGGCCTACGCCGAGGGCATGCGCGCCCTGGTCCTCTACACCGCCTCCGTCCAGGACGCGATCGCCGCCGCCGAGGAGACCGGCGAGGAGGCCAAGGACCTCGAGGCCCTCAACGACCTGCTCCTGCCCATCGTCAAGGGCTACGGCTCCGAGAAGGGCTACGAGCAGCTCGCCCAGTCCCTGCAGATCTTCGGCGGCTCCGGCTTCCTGCAGGAGTACCCGATCGAGCAGTACATCCGCGACGCCAAGATCGACACCCTCTACGAGGGCACCACCGCGATCCAGGGCCAGGACTACTTCTTCCGGAAGATCGTCCGCAACCAGGGCGCCGCCCTCACCGCCCTCTCCGAGGAGATCAAGACCTTCCTCGCCGAGGCCACCGGCGGCGACGAGCTCGCCGCCGCCCGCGAGCACCTCGCCAAGGCCGCCGTCGACCTGGAGGCCATCGTCGGCAAGATGCTCACCGACCTCGCCGCCACCGAGCAGGACGTCAAGAACATCTACAAGGTCGGCCTGAACACCACCCGGCTGCTGCTCGCCTCCGGCGACGTCGTCGTCGGCTACCTCCTGCTCAAGGGCGCCGCCGTCGCCGCCGCGAAGCTGGCCGCCGGCGCGGGCGCCAAGGACACCGCCTTCTACACCGGCAAGATCGCCGCGGCCAGGCACTTCGCCGCCGAGATCCTGCCCCAGGTCTCCGTCGCGCGGTCCGTCGCCGACGGCGTCAGCCTCGACATCATGGACCTGCCCGAAGAGGCGTTCTGACCCGGTCCTGACCGGTTCCGGCCGGGACCGATACGGCAACGGCGGCCCGCTCCTCCCTCGGGGAGCGGGCCGCCGCGCGTCCTTATGCTTGAAGCATGAACCCTCAGCCCCACTTCGGCCGCGGCCACACCGACGACCTCGCAGCGTTCCTCACCGCCAGCCCGTCGCAGTACCACGCGGTCGCGAGCGCCGCCGAGCGCCTGGAGAAGGCTGGATTCCAGCAGGTGGCCGAGACCGAGGCGTGGGGCGCCGAGGCGGGCGGCAGGTACGTGCTGCGGGGCGGCGCGATCATCGCCTGGTACGTGCCCGAGGGTGCCGGGCCCGCCACCCCCTTCCGGGTGGTCGGCGCGCACACCGACTCCACCAACCTGCGCGTCAAGCCGCGTCCCGATTCCGGCTCCTTCGGGTGGCGCCAGATCGCCGTCGAGGTCTACGGCGGCGCCCTCCTCAACACCTGGCTCGACCGCGACCTGGGGGTGTCCGGCCGGCTGGTGCTGCGCGACGGCACG
Source organism: Streptomyces sp. NPDC005722 (assembly GCF_040630935.1). Taxonomy (NCBI): domain Bacteria; kingdom Bacillati; phylum Actinomycetota; class Actinomycetes; order Kitasatosporales; family Streptomycetaceae; genus Streptomyces; species Streptomyces sp. NPDC005722. The sequence goes on along the minus strand of NZ_JBEXYN010000005.1, from coordinate 333,935 downwards.
ACGACCCTGGTCCACGTCGACCGGCCGCTGCTGCGGGTGCCGCAGCTCGCCGTCCACCTGGACCGCGGTGTCAACGACAACGGCCTCAAGCTCGACAAGCAGCGCCACATGCAGCCCGTCTGGGGCCTCGGCGAGGTCAAGGAGGGCGCCCTGATCGCCTTCCTCGCGGAGGAGGGCGGGGTGGCCGCCGCCGACGTCGTCGGCTGGGACCTGATGACCCACGACGTCCAGCCGCCCGCCTACCTCGGCCGCGACCGCGAGTTCCTGGCCGCGGGCCGGCTCGACAACCTGCTCTCCGTGCACGCCGGCACCGCCGCCCTGGCCGCCGTCGCCGGGGCCGACCTGCCGTACATCCCCGTGCTGGCCGCCTTCGACCACGAGGAGACCGGCAGCGAGTCCGACACCGGCGCCCTCGGCCCGCTGCTCGGCAACGTCCTGGAGCGTTCCGTCTTCGCCCGCGGCGGCAGCTACGAGGACCGTGCCCGCGCCTTCGCCGGCACGGTGTGCGCCTCCGCCGACACCGGCCACGCCGTCCACCCCAACTACGCGGAGAAGCACGACCCGACGCACCGCCCGATGCCCAACGGCGGCCCCATCCTCAAGGTCAACGTCAGCCAGCGCTACGCCACCGACGGCACCGGCCGCGGCGTCTTCGCCGCCGCCTGCGAGCGGGCGGGCGTGCCGTGGCAGGCCTTCGTCTCCAACAACGCGATGCCCTGCGGCACCACCATCGGCCCCATCACCGCCGCCCGGCACGGCATCGCGACCGTGGACGTCGGCGTGCCGATCCTCTCGATGCACTCCGCACGCGAACTGTGCGGCGCCGACGACCCGTTCCTGCTGGCCAGCGCCCTGAAGGCTTTCCTGGAGGGCTGAGCCCGCGCCCCCGCCGGCGAAGTCCGCCCGCACGGGGCGGACTTCACCGGCGTCCGGCGGTCATGAGTCGCCCGCACCGGGGTACCCGAGTCCTACGAGTCCGTAGCGCCAACCCCGTTCGGAGGCGGACATCATGGGCATCGGCGGTTGCATCGGCCTGATCGCGGTGGGGGCCATCCTCACCTTCGCGACCGACTGGCACATGGCCGGGGTCAACCTCGACCTGGTCGGCCTGATCATGATGGCGGTCGGCGTCATCGGCCTGGCCGCGTACATCAGCATCTTCAAGAAGCGCCGGGTCGTGGAGCCGATGCCGGTGATGGACGAACGCGCCCGCAACTACCCGCACGTGTGACGGACGTGCGGATGCGTCAGGCGTCCATCCCGGCGAGCACCAGGGCGAGCCGGGTGTCCCCGTCGGCCGTCAGGCGGACGGGGACACCCCAGTCCTGCTGGTGCACGTGGCAGGCCGGGTACTCGTTGTCCGGGTCGTCGTCGCAGGACGCGGCCATGGCCGACACGTGGAGCACCCCCTCGCCGACGTCCCCGTCCAGGACGACGTCGCGGAAGAGGTCCGTGCCCTTGCCCGCGCCCTCCAGCAGCAGCTCCGGCGGCGTCGCGCTGACCAGCAGCCGCGTCGACGGGCCGTAGCGCTCGTCGAGCTTCTGGCCGGCCGGGGCGGAGAACACCACGTCCAGCCGCAGCGGCCCCGGCGCCACGTCCGTCGCGGGCCGCTGCGTACGGTGCGCCGCGCCCTCGACCCGCACCGCCTCCTCCGGCAGGCGCAGCCGCGTCAGCCGGTGGCGGGCGGACTCCACCACCACGATCTCCGCGCCGTCCAGCACCGCTCCCGACGGCTCCCGCAGGTCGGTGGCGAGCGTGGTGACCTCACCGGTCGCCGGGTCGAAGCGGCGCAGCGCGTGGTTGTACGTGTCGCTGACCGCGACCGACCCGTCGGGCAGCGCGGTCACCCCCAACGGGTGCTGCAGCAGTGCCTGCTCCGCCGGGCCGTCGCGGTGGCCGAAGTCGAACAGCCCCGTGCCCACGGCGGTGCGCACCGCGTACCCCGGGCCGTCCGCGGCCCGCTCGACCCAGCGCAGCGCGCTGGTCTCGGAGTCCGCGACCCAAAGCCGCTCCCCGGCCGCCGCCAGCCCCGACGGCTGGGCGAACCACGCCTGCTCCGCCGGCCCGTCGACGAGCCCCTCGTTGGTCGTCCCGGCCGCCACCGCGACCGTCCCGTCCGCCGGGTCGTACGTCCACAGCTGGTGGACGCCCGCCATGGCGATCCACACCTTGCCGTCCCACCACGCCAGGTCCCACGGCGAGGACAGGTCGGTCCCGAGCGCCGGGCCCGAGGTCGCCGACCCCTGCCACCACTGCTTCCCGGTGCCGGCCACCGTCTCCAGGGCGCCGCTCGCCGGGTCGAACGTCCGCAGCCGGTGGTTCACGGTGTCCGCGACGACCACGGTGCCGTCCGGCAGGAGCGCCAGGCCCTCGGGTTCGTTGAACTCCCCGGGGCCGCCGATGCGGCGCACGACGGTCTCGCCGTCCGGCTCCGTCTCCACCAGCTGGTGCCGGGTCGAGTCGGACACCAGCAGGTTCCCCGACGGCAGCCGCAGCGCCTTCCCCGGGAACCGCAGGTCCGTGGCCACCGGCTCCGGCGGCACGTACGGCCCGTCGCCGCGGCGCAGCGTCCCCTTCGCCGCGTGCTCCGCCTCCAGCTCGGTGACCAGCGTCTCCAGCGCGTGCGCGTGGCCCTCACCGGAGTGCTGGGCGACGACGTACCCCTCCGGGTCGATCACGGTCAGCGTGGGCCAGGCCCGCACGGCGTACTGCTTCCACGTCGTGAGCTCCGGGTCGTCCAGCACCGGGTGGTGCACCCCGTACCGCTCCACCGCGTCCACGACCGACCGGTGCTCCGCCTCGTGCACGAACTTCGGCGAGTGGACGCCGACGATCACCACGGTGTCGCGGTGCTTCTCCTCCAGCTCGCGCAGCTCGTCCAGGACGTGCAGGCAGTTGATGCAGCAGAAGGTCCAGAAGTCGAGAATGACGATCGATCCCCGCAGGTCGGCGAGGGTCAGCTCCTGGCCGCCGGTGTTGATCCAGCCGCCCTTGCCGACCAGCTCGGGGGCGCGGACACGGGCACGGCGGGGCGTGGTGGAGGACGCGGGGGCAGAATCGTTCATGCTTCAAGGGTGCCATCCGGACGGGAACGCCGGAGCACACCCATGGGACGGCCGGCGACGGGGGAGCGACGGGTGGACGGGAACGGGACGACGGGCAGCGGGGCGGCAGCGGCAGAGCCGCGGGTCTTCATGGCACTGCCGGGACGCACGGAAGCCGGACCGGAGGCGTTCGAGGCCTGCCTGGCGGAGGTGGTCAGGTGCCTCGGGCTCACCGTCGCACCCGGACCGGACGGCGACCCCCTGCGGACCTGGCGGCATCGCGCCCGGACCGCCCTGCGCGCGGCCTGCCGCAGGGGCACGGTCCTCTCCGAGGAGTCCTTCGACGCGCTGCTCAGGGCGGCCGTCCACGATCCGGACCCCAGTTTCAACCGCCAGTTCGTCGAACCCGCCCTGAACGCCTTCGGGTACCGCCGCGTGCGACTCGCGCTGCTCGGCCACCTGCGCACGGGCACGGACCGCGAGCGCGCGGGCGCCGCACGGGCCTGGTACTGGACGGCCCTGCCCCTGCGGATGACCCTCGTACGGGCCGCGGACCCGACCGCCCTCGACGGGACGGCGCCCGGCGACGACCGGGCCGTCCTGGTGGCCGAGTGGAACGAGGCCGCCCTGCGCGAGTTCGTGGCCAACGAGGCCATCGACGTGCGGCGCTGCATCCTGCCGCTCCTGCCGCTGCGGAGGTCGGCCTACCCGCCGGAGCTGCACGCCCTGGTGGACGTGGCGGTCGCCACGGCCCGGTCCCATCCGGACGCCTACCTCCGGCACCGCGTGGAACACCAGGTCGGCGACTGACGCCCCTGCGCGACCTCGACCGGGACGGCGACGCCGACCTCCTGGCCTCCTGGCCTCCTGGCCTCCTGGCCTCCGAGGGCGCCTACCTCCCGTCGGGCGTGCTGCTGCCCGGCGGCACGAAGGGCAGCACCGCGGCCTCCGCCCGGGTGATTCCGCTGCGGGCCGCGTTCCCGCAGTAGCCGGGCCGGGGTCCGGCTCGACGACGGCAGGCCCGGGCGGCCGCTCGCCCCGGCCCTCCCGTCCGCCGGCGCCGCCGAAGGTCAGGGGCGCAGGTCGCTCACGGCGTCCGTGGTGGCGACGAGGCCGGAATGGATGGTGGGGGCGAGGCTGGAACTGGCGAGGCAGAAGCCGAGGAGGACGCAGAGGATCGCGTGGGAGACCTTCAGCGACTTCGCCCGGAGCAGGATGAGCGTGATCACGATCAGGAGCAGGACCACGGAGATGGATACCGCCATGGCCGTATGACGTCACATATCGCCGCCCGGGTGGGGGCGACACGCGCGGGAAGGGCCCGGACGCACAAATGTCCGGGCCCTTCCCGTCGCCGTGTCCGAGGCGGATCAGGCCCAGGTGATCAGGCGCTTGGGGTACTCCAGGACCGCCGCGACGTCGGCGAGGAACTTGGAGCCGAGCTCGCCGTCGACCAGGCGGTGGTCGAAGGAGAGCGCGAGCGTGGTGACCTGGCGGGGCTTGACCTTGCCCTTGTGGACCCAGGGCAGGTCCTTGACCGCGCCGAAGGCGAGGATCGCGGACTCCCCGGGGTTGAGGATGGGCGTGCCGGTGTCGACGCCGAAGACGCCGACGTTCGTGATGGTGATCGTGCCGCCCTGCATGGCGGCCGGCGAGGTCTTGCCCTCACGGGCCGTGGCGACCAGCTCACCGAGGGCGGACGCCAGTTCGGGCAGGGTCTTGGCCTGGGCGTCCTTGATGTTGGGGACGATCAGGCCGCGCGGGGTGGCCGCGGCGATGCCCAGGTTGACGTAGCCCTTGTGGACGATCTCCTGGTTGGCCTCGTCCCAGGCGGCGTTGATCTCCGGGTTGCGGCGGATCGCGACCAGCAGGGCCTTGGCGACCAGCAGCAGCGGGCTGACCTTGAGCCCGGCGAAGGCCGGGTCGGTCTTCAGCTCCTGGACGAGCCGCATGGTCCGGGTGATGTCGAAGGTGACGAACTCGGTGACGTGCGGCGCGGTGAAGGCGCTGGCGACCATGGCCGCGGCCGTGGCCTTGCGGACGCCCTTGATCGGTACCCGGGTCTCCAGCACGCCCGCGGCGGGAGCCGGGGCGGTGGGAACCGGTGCCGCCTCCGCGACGGCGGTGACCCGTGCGGGGGCGGCCGGCGCGGCGGCGGGGGCCACCGCGTTCTGGACGTCCTCGCGGGTGATCGTGCCCTGCGGCCCGGTCGGGGTGACCGAGGCCAGGTCCACGCCCAGGTCCTTGGCGAGCTTGCGCACCGGCGGCTTCGCCAGCGGACGCACCTCGGCGGGTGCGAACGCCGTGGCGGCCGCCGCCGGGACGGCCGGGGCCACGGCGACAGGGGCCGGGGCGTGGCCGTTGAGCTCGCCCTGGACGGCCTGCTGCGCACCGGACTGCGCCGGCACGGCGGGCTGCTTGCGCGGCCGGCGCTTGGTCGACGAGACGGCGACGCCGTAGCCGACCAGCACGGGCTGCCGCTTCTGCTCGGGCTCCGCGGCGGGCGCCTGGGCGGTCCCGGCGGCCGCGGTCCCGGCGGCCGGCTCGGGGGCGGCCGCGGCGGGCTCCTCGCCCTCACCGGTGTCGACGGTGATGATCACCGTGCCGACGTCGACGGTCTCGCCCTCGGGGAAGCGCAGTTCGTGCACCACCCCGTCGAACGGGATCGGGAGCTCGACCGCGGCCTTGGCGGTCTCGACCTCGCAGACGACCTGGCCGTCGGTGACGGTGTCGCCGGGCTGGACGAACCACTTGAGGATCTCGGCCTCGGTGAGTCCCTCGCCGACGTCCGGCATCTTGAACTCACGGAAGCGCTGCGGTGCTGCCACTGTCGTCACAACCCTCTCCTCAGAACGCCATCGAGCGGTCGACGGCGTCCAGCACCCGGTCCAGGCCGGGCAGGTACTCCTCCTCGACCCGGGCCGGCGGGTACGGGGCGTGGAAGCCGCCGACCCGCAGCACCGGGGCCTCGAGGTGGTAGAAGCAGCGCTCGGTGATGCGGGCGGCGATCTCCGCGCCCATGCCGAGCTGCACCGGCGCCTCGTGCACGACCACCAGGCGGCGGGTCTTCTCCACCGACGCCTGGACGGCGTCGAAGTCCAGCGGGGAGAGCGACCGCAGGTCCACGACCTCCAGGCTACGGCCCTCCTCGGCGGCCGCGGCGGCGGCCTCCAGGCAGACCTTCACCATCGGGCCGTAGGCGGCCAGGGTGAGGTCGGTGCCCTCCAGGGCGGTCCGGGCCTTGTGCAGCGGCGCGGGGATGCCGTCGGTGTCGACCTCGCCCTTGTCCCAGTAGCGGCGCTTGGGCTCGAAGAAGATCACCGGGTCGTCGGAGTCGATCGCCTGCTGCAGCATCCAGTAGGCGTCCTGCGGGGTCGACGGGGAGACGACCTTGAGACCGGCGGTGTGCGAGAAGTACGCCTCGGGCGACTCGCTGTGGTGCTCCACGGCACCGATGCCGCCGCCGTAGGGGATGCGGATGACGACGGGCAGCTTGATCTTGCCCAGGGCGCGCGCGTGCATCTTCGCGAGCTGGGTGACGATCTGGTCGTACGCGGGGAAGACGAAGCCGTCGAACTGGATCTCCACGACGGGGCGGTAGCCGCGCAGGGCCAGGCCGATCGCGGTGCCGACGATGCCGGACTCCGCGAGCGGGGTGTCGATCACCCGCTCCTCGCCGAAGTCCTTGTGCAGGCCGTCGGTGATCCGGAAGACGCCGCCGAGCTTGCCGATGTCCTCACCCATGAGCACGACCTTGGGGTCGGTCTCCAGGGACTTGCGCAGCGCCTCGTTGAGGGCCTTGGCGATGGTCATCGTTGCCATGGTCAGTGACCCTCCGTGCTGTCCGCGAACGACGCCTGGTACGCGGCGAACTGGGCGCGCTCCTCGTCGACGAGGGCGTGGCCGTCGGCGTAGATGTTCTCGAAGATCGCCATCGGGTCGGGGTCGGGCATGGCGCGCACGGCCTCGCGGACCCGCTTGCCGAGCGCGACGCTCTCCGCCTCGACCTCGGCCAGGAAGGCCTCGTCGGCGATGCCCTGCTTCTCCAGGTAGGCCCGCAGCCGCAGGATCGGGTCCTTGTGCTCCCACTGCTCGCGCTCCTCGTCGAGGCGGTAGCGGGTGGGGTCGTCGGAGGTGGTGTGGGCGCCCATGCGGTAGGTGAAGGCCTCGACGAGCATCGGGCCCTGGCCGGAGCGGGCGTGCTCCAGGGCGGCGCGGGTGACCGCGAGGACCGCGAGGACGTCGTTGCCGTCGACCCGTACGCCGGGGAAGCCGAAGCCGGCGGCGCGCTGGTAGATCGGCACGCGGCTCTGCTTCTCGGTGGGCTCGGAGATCGCCCACTGGTTGTTCTGGCAGAAGAAGACCACGGGGGCGTTGTAGACGGCGGCGAAGGTGAAGGCCTCCGCGACGTCGCCCTGGCTGGAGGCACCGTCGCCGAAGTAGGCGATGACGGCGGAGTCGGCGCCGTCCTTGGTGATGCCCATCGCGTAGCCGGTCGCGTGCAGCGTCTGGGAGCCGATCACGATCGTGTACAGCTGGAAGTTGTTCTCGTTCGGGTCCCAGCCGCCGTGGTTCACCCCGCGGAACATCCCGAGCAGGTTGACCGGGTCCACCCCGCGGCACCAGGCGACGCCGTGCTCGCGGTAGGTGGGGAAGACGTAGTCGTCCGGCCTGGTGGCCCGCCCCGAGCCGATCTGTGCGGCCTCCTGGCCCAGCAGCGACGCCCACAGACCCAGCTCGCCCTGCCGCTGCAGGGACGTGGCCTCCGCGTCGAACCGGCGGGTCAGGACCATGTCCCGGTACAGACCGCGCAGCTCTTCGGGGCTCAGGTCGATGGAGTACTCACTGTGCTGGACGCGCTCGCCCTCGGGGGTCAGGAGCTGTACCAGCTCCGGCTCGCCCTCACGGCGCTTCGCTCCACCGCGCGTGCCCGTACGGGGCGTACGGGGCTTCGCGGCAGTGCTTTTCACGCTCACGCTTGCTCCTCCGTCTGTCCGGCCCCCGGGATCCGCCGGCGGCCAGTGCGGCTCTGCCCGACTCGTCGCGGCGCACGGGGTGTGTGCGGCACGGCCGAGCCGGGAGTGTTGGTGACCCGGCAGGAGGCCCTGCGAAGTGAACGTTACCCACACCTTCCGCTTTCGCGCGAAGGGTGTTCTACCTGCGGTTTTGTTTGGATTTCCTAGTAAATGGACGTTCTCGCAGGCCACCGGGACAACGGCACGGTATCCCGAGGATCGATTCTTCGTAAGAGGTCGGCGCGGGTCGCGTGTGCAACGCTGAACTTGTGACCGAAAAGTCGGGCATTACGGTTTTCCTACTGGACGACCACGAAGTCGTCCGGCGCGGGGTGCACGAGCTCCTCTCCGCCGAGGACGGGATCGAGGTCGTCGGCGAGGCCGGCACGGCCGCCGAGGCACTGGCCCGGATCCCGGCCGTACGTCCCGACGTGGCGGTGCTGGACGTGCGCCTGCCGGACGGCAGCGGCGTCGAGGTGTGCCGCGAGATCCGCTCCTCCCAGCCCGGGATCGCCTGCCTGATGCTCACCTCCTACGCGGACGACGAGGCGCTCTTCGACGCGATCATGGCGGGCGCCTCCGGCTACGTGCTCAAGGACATCCGGGCCAGCGACCTGGTCGGCGCGGTCCGGGACGTCGCCGCGGGCCGCTCGCTGCTGGACCCGGTCGCCACCGCGCGCGTCCTGGAGCGGCTGCGCGGCGGCGGGGAGCGCCAGGAGGACCGCCTCTCCGACCTGACCGACCAGGAGAAGCGGATCCTCGACCTGATCGGCGAGGGCCTCACCAACCGGCAGATCGGCGACCGGCTGCACCTGGCGGAGAAGACCGTCAAGAACTACGTCTCCTCGCTGCTCGCCAAGCTCGGCATGCAGCGGCGCACCCAGGCCGCCGCCTACGTCGCGCGGCTGCGCAGCGGCGGTCCGGCGGGCACGGACACGGGAACGGGGACGGGGACGGGAACGGGCCCCGGGCCCTCCGGATCCCGGCCGCCCGGGCCCTGACCGTCCGGCCCCGCGCGAGGCCCGCCCGGCGACCCACGTACCAGTCCGTATGCCGGACGAGGACTGCCCGTGCATACGACTTGTATCTATGATGTGCGCATCATGACCCGGAGCCCCCTCGCGACCGCCGGCGCCACCGCCGAGCCGTCCGCCAAGCAGCCACCCGCCGCCGAGCGGGTCTACACGCACGTCAAGCAGGCGGTGCTCGACCGCCGCTACGAGGGCGGCACCCTCCTGAGCGAGGGCGAACTGGCCGAGGCGGTGGGCGTCTCGCGCACCCCCGTCCGCGAGGCCCTGCTGCGCCTGGAGGCCGAGGGCCTGCTGAAGCTCTACCCGAAGAAGGGCGCCCTGGTGCTGCCGGTCTCCGCGCAGGAGATCGCGGACGTCGTGGAGACCCGGCTGCTCGTGGAGCGCCACGCGGTGACGAAGGTGGCGCCCGCGCCCGAGCGGCTGCTGACCCGCCTGGAGGAGGTGCTGGACGAGCAGCGCGGCCATGCCGCCACCGGCGACCTGGCCGCCTTCGCGGCGGCCGACCGCTGCTTCCACGCCGAGATCGTGCGCGCCGCGGGCAACCGCATCCTGTCCCACCTGTACGACCAGCTGAGGGACCGTCAACTGCGCATGGGGGTGGCGACGATGCACGCCGAACCGGGCCGCATCGCCAAGAACGTCGCCGAACACACCGAGATCCTCGCGGCCTTGCGCGCCGGGGACACCGCCGCGGCGGCCACGCTGGTCGAACGGCACGTCAGCTGGGTGAGTCACCTGGCCCGGGGGGAGTGATGGCGACGAGCGGCACCACCATCGGTGAACCGCCCGGCGGCACCAGGGCGGTCGCCGTCTGGAGCATCGGCACCCTCGTCTACACGGTCGCGGTCGTGCACCGCACCAGCCTCGGCGTCGCCGGCATCGACGCCGCGGAGCGCTTCCACATCGGCGCCTCGGCGCTGTCCACCTTCTCGATCCTGCAGGTGCTGGTCTACGCGGGCATGCAGATACCCGTGGGCCTGATGGTCGACCGCCTCGGCACCAAGAAGGTGCTGAGCATCGGCATCGTCCTGTTCACCGCGGGCCAGCTCGGCTTCGCCCTCTCGCACGCGTACGGACCGGCGCTCGCCGCCCGCGCGGTGCTGGGCTGCGGCGACGCCATGACCTTCGTCAGCGTGCTGCGGCTCGGCTCGCGCTGGTTCCCGGCCCGGCGCGGACCCATGATCGCGCAGGGTGCCGCGCTGTTCGGCGTGGCGGGCAACCTGCTGAGCACCGTGCTGCTGGCGCGGCTGCTGCACTCCGCGGGCTGGACCCCCACCTTCGTCGGGACGGCCCTGGGCGGCGCGCTCGTCCTCGTCCTGGTGCTGCTCTTCATGAAGGACCACCCCGAGGGCTTCGAGCCGGCGCCCCCCGAGCACCCCGGACGCGGTTACGTGAAGCGGCAGATCGCCGCCGCCTGGCGCGAGCCCGGCACCCGGCTGGGCATGTGGACGCACTTCACCACCCAGTTCTCCGGGATGGTCTTCCTGCTGCTGTGGGGACTGCCGTACCTGGTCGAGGACCAGGGGCTGTCCCGCGAGACCGCGGGCACCCTGCTGACGGTGGTCGTGATCGCCAACATGGTCTTCGGGATGCTCTTCGGGCAGATCATCGGCCGCCACCACGGCGCCCGGATGCCGCTCACCCTCGGCGTCGTCGGGGCGACCGCGGTGATGTGGGCGGTGGTCCTGGTCTGGCCCGCGGACCACGCCCCCCTGTGGCTGCTCGTGCTGCTCTGCGTCGTGCTGGGCACCTGCGGCCCGGCGTCGATGATCGGCTTCGACTTCGCCCGCCCGGCGAACCCGCCCGAGCGCTTCGGCACCGCCTCCGGCATCGTCAACATCGGCGGCTTCACCGCCTCGATGGCCGCGCTGCTGGCCATCGGCGTCCTGCTGGACGCGAGCGGCGACGACTACCGGGTGGCCTGGAGCAGCGTCTTCGTGCTCCAGGCGTTCGGCCTGGTGCAGATCCTGCGGCTGCGCGGCCGGGCCGCGCGGCTGGAGCGGCAGCGCATCGCCGTCAGCCGCGTCGAGAGCGTCCACGTCCCCGCCGGGACATGAACGCTCCCCCGGGCGTCACTGCGTGACGGCGATGTTCGCCAGGATCGCGTCGGCCAGCGACTGGTCGCCCTCGGTCTTCAGCCGGTCCTCCACCGCGTGCGCACGCGTGCGACCGCAGGTCAGCCGGACGAAGGTCTCCCAGTCCAGGGTCAGCGTGACCGCCGGGCCGAGCGAGACGCTGCCGTCGATCGAGCCGTGGCCTTCGGGGTCGACCCGGACCGTCCGCATGAACTCCAGCTCACCGTGGACGTCGAACACCACGGCGGAACCCGCCGGGGCGCCCGCGCGCTCGGCGACGACCTTCGGCAGCTCGGACAGGATGTGGTCCCGGGCCACGGCGGCGGCCGCCGAGTCCAGGTTGCCGGGCTCGCCCAGCGCCCGGCGCAGGTCCTGCTCGTGCACCCACACGTCGAAGACCCGCCACTTCAGCAGCTCCCCGAGGGTCATCTCCCGGCCCATGGGGCCGCGGACGGTGTCCTGCGCGCCGCGGGTCTCGTTCCGCAGCTGCCGCGACCGGCGGATGATGGTGTAGTCGAGCTCGCCGACCACCTCGGGCGCGGTGTGGTGCCGCCGCTTGTCGACCGGCACCTCGACGTAGCGGGCGTGCTCCGTGGTCATGTGCCGCAGGTCGCTGGGGAGCGTGTGGATGGGCCGCGGATCGCCCAGCAGCTCGCACTCGAACGCGATCACGTGCGAGACGACGTCGCGCACGGACCAGTACGGGCACTCGGTCGGCCGGTTCCAGGCACCCGCCGGAACGGGGCGGACCAACTCGGCTATGGATTCTATGGAGTGGGTCCAGGCGTCGATGTACGGCTGGATCTGGCTGTGGACGGTGCCGGTCACGGGACCCCTCGACGGTCGGTGCGCGGTCGTGGTGTGCGCCTTAAATTACGCTGCGCAGTGACACCACGGGAGTGCTTTCGTGTGACGATCGTAGGCCCGCAACAACGTGCCGAACTCATGGGCGGTGGTACTGTGCGCGTTTCCCTGCTCCAGATCGACGTCGACCACGGCGAAGCGGTGGACGCCCGGCGCGAACGGGTCGCGTCACTCGTCCGCGCACAAGCCGGATCGGACCTGGTCGTCCTGCCCGAACTGTGGCCCGTCGGGGCCTTCGCGGCCGATCTTTTCCAGCCAGAGGCCGAACCGCTGCGGGGTCCCACGGCCGAGGTCATGAGCGCCGCCGCGCTCGACGCGGGCGTCTGGCTGCACGCCGGGTCGATCGTCGAGCGCGCCGCCGACGGCGCGCTGTACAACACCTCCCTGCTGTTCTCCCCCGACGGCGAACTCCGCGCGACCTACCGCAAGATCCACCGCTTCGGCTTCGACCGGGGCGAGGCCGTGCTCATGAGCGCCGGCGACCGCGTCGTCACCAGCGACGTCCAGGGCGTCCCCGTGGGCCTGGCCACCTGCTACGACCTGCGCTTCCCCGAGATGTTCCGGCTGCTCGTCGACGCGGGCGCCACCCTGGTCGTCCTCCCGGCCGGCTGGCCCGCGCGACGCCGTGAGCACTGGACGCTGCTGGCCCGGGCCCGGGCGATCGAGTCGCAGGCCTACGTGGTGGCCTGCGGCACCGCGGGCACCCACGCCGGGGTGGAGCTGGCCGGGCACAGCGTCGTCGTCGACCCCTGGGGCGCCGTGGTCGCCGAGGCCGGACCGGGCGAGGAGGTCCTCACCGCCGACCTCGACCCGGGCCTGGTGGGCAAGACCCGGGCGGACTTCCCGGTGCTGCGCGACCGCGTGCTGGGCGTGCCGGCGCCGGATTCCACGCCGCATTCGACGCCGGATTCGGCACCGGTGCCCGATTCGGCCGGTTGAGGCCGTATGACCCCATCAGGGACCATCGACCCCGGAGGTGGGGGCTGAGTGCTCTGCGCCTCCGGGGGCCCCGCCCGGCAGGGTGGTTCCCATGGAATTCGAGGGGCGCGCTGCGCTGGCGCTGCTGGGAAGGGTTCGGTACGGGCGGCTGGCGCTGACGCGGGGGGCCCTGCCGTACATCGCCGTGGCCCGGCACGTCGTCGACGACGGCTCCGTGCTGATCCGCACCGACCGCTCGTGGGGCGTGGACGGCACGGTCGTGGCCTACCAGGCGGACGACCTCGAAGCGGGCTGGGCGGTGCAGTTCCTCGGCACGGCCCGCGCGTTCCGCCCTTCGACGGCACAACGGGCGCTCTTCGGCACAGATCATCAAAACGATACAAGCCGGGAGCCGGGCCATGTGTACGTACGGCTCGACCCGCGAGTCCACCACCGGAATGATCTAGCATCTGCCTGGTGATCGGGAGTTCGGCGACGGCGCCGCCCTCCGCCGGGACACTGGACACCCTGCTGCGCCGATACACGGACGCCGGCGCCCCGCTGTCCTGCGAACCCGTTGCCCAGGGCCTACTGAACCGGGGATTCCGGCTGGCCACCACCCGCGGCCGCTACTTCCTCAAGCTGTACGTCGACAGCGCCACCGCGGACTCCGCCGTCATCGCCCGCCAGCACCGGGCGACCCAGCGGCTGGACGAGGTGGGCCTGCCCGTCGCCCCGCCCGTGCCGGACGCCGACGGCCGCACCGTCGCCGTGGTCGGCGGCCGCTGCTTCGCGCTCTACCCCTGGGTGGAGGGACGGCACCGCGAAGGCGGCGAACTCACCACCGGCGACTCCCGTCGCCTGGGCGCGCTGCTCGGTCTCGTGCACACGACGCTGGCCCAGGTGCAGCCCGCACCCGAGCCGGGCCGGCACGCCAGCGCCGACCCCGAACTGACCTACGCGCTGATCACCGCGCTGCTGCGCCGGGTGCGCGATCGCGCGCCCCGCGAGACCTTCGACGAACTGGCCGAGCACCGGCTGCTGGAGCGCCGCGCCCTGCTGGAACGTCACGCCCACCGCCGCCCGCCCGACGCCGCCGGCCCGGTGTCCGGCTGGGTGCACGGCGACTTCCACCCGCTCAACCTGCTCTACCGCGAGGACGAACCCGTCGCCATCGTGGACTGGGACCGGCTCGGCGTGCAGCCGCGCGCCGAGGAGGCGGTACGGGCCGCCGTGATCTTCTTCGTGCAGCCCGGCGGCGCCCTGGACCTCGACAAGATCCGCGCGTACGCCCGGGCCTACCGCGGCGCCGCGGGCGTGGCGGAGGACGAACTGGCCGCCGCCGTGCACCGGGTGTGGTGGGAGCGGCTCAACGACTTCTGGATGCTGCGCTGGCGCTACGTCCTCGACGACCGCAGGACCGACCCCCTCTTCCCGGCCTCGTCCGCCCTGGTCGTCTGGTGGACCGCGGCGTACGAGGCCGTGCTGGAGGCCTTCACCGGCTGACCCGGGCGGCCGGCGGTGTGGTCACCGGCCGCCGGACCGCGGCCACCGGTCACCGCCGGTCAGCCGCCCGTGACGCCGCCGTCCGCGCCCTCGGTGCCGGCCGTACCGCCGGACGCCTCACCCGAGGTGCCCTCGGTGCCGCCCGCGGTCTCGGTCGGGGTCGGCGTCGGCGAGGGCGGCGCGGAGCTGGCCGGGGCGCTCGGCTCCTTCGTCGGCGCCTGCGAGGTCACGGGGGCCTGCGAGGTCGGCCGTGTGTAGGTGGGGGACGAGTTGTAGGACGGCTTCTCGGTGACGCCGCCGGTGCCCTCCTGCGTACTGCCCGTGGTGTCGTCCTGGGTCGGCTGCGAGGTCGGCTTCTCCGGCTGCGACTGCGTCGGCGTCACCTTCTCCGCCGGGGGCTTCTTGTCGCCGGTGTGGGCGACGGCGAAGTAGATGCCGAGGGCGACCGCGAGCACCGCCGCGACCACGAAGAGCACCGGCTTGACCCAGCGCCCGCCGCCGTGCGGGGGCCGCCCGCCGCCGTAGCCGTGGTCGCCGCCGTCACCGCCGGGCGGCCCGAGCAGCAGGGGCGGCTGCAACTCCGAGGTGTGGTGGGCGTTCTGCTGCGCGTACTGCGGGGGGACGCCCATCGGCGCGGTCGGGGCGGCCTGCGGCGCGGGCACGTAGCCGGTGTTCCAGGTGCCGGTGTGGCCGCCGCGCTCGTTGAGCATGCCCAGCGCGTACTGGACGACGCCGCGCATCTCCTCGGCGGTCTGGAAGCGGTCGTCCGGGTGCTTGGCGAGCGCGTGCAGCACCAGCCCGTCCAGCTCCGGCGGCACCCGGTCGCTGAGCTCGGAGGGCGGCCGCGGCTCGTCCTGCACGTGCTGGTAGACCACCGACAGCGGGGTCTCGCCGGTGAACGGCGGCCGCAGCGCGAGGAGTTCGTAGAGCAGGCAGCCCGTCGCGTACAGGTCGGAGCGGGTGTCGACCGTCTTGCCGAGCGCCTGCTCCGGCGACAGGTACTGCGGGGTGCCCATGACCATGCCGGTCTGCGTCATCGTGGTCGAGGCGCCGTGCAGCGCCCGCGCGATGCCGAAGTCCATCACCTTCACCGCGCCGGTGTTGGTGATGATCACGTTCGCCGGCTTGATGTCCCGGTGGACGATGCCGTGCGCGTGGCTGTAGGCCAGCGCCTCCAGCACGCCCGAGACGATGATGAGCGCCTGGTCGACCGGCGGCGGCTCGTCGGACCCCAGCAGCAGGTCGCGGATCGTGCGGCCCTCGACGAGCTCCATCACGATGTACGGCACGGTGCCGCCCGGCGTGACGTCCTCGCCCGAGTCGTACACCGCCACCACCGCATGGTGGTTGAGCCCGGCGACCGACTGCGCCTCACGCGTGAAACGGGCCTTGGAGACCGGGTCCTCGGCGAGGTCGGAACGGAGCAGCTTGACGGCCACCGTCCGCCCGAGGCGCACGTCCTCGGCCGCGAAGACCTCGGCCATGCCGCCGCGTCCGAGACGCCCGGTCAGCCGGTAACGGCCGTCTCCGACCAGGCCTCCGGCGCCCCACTGCTCAGGCGAGTCGGGCACGCCCCGGCCGTCGGCAGAGGGCTCGTCAGGGCCCCCGGCGGCTGTCGTCTGTGCCATCAGTCCTCGCCGTCGATCGTCGCCGTACAGGGTCCTCCAGCGCACCACGCTACCGCGTTCGGCGACGGACGCGCTCCCGTGCCGCCCTCGCCACCCCCGCGAAGGGATTCATACGCATCCGGTGACGAACAGGTCAACGAACTTGACCTGTCCAGGCCGTCGGGCAGACTGGGCGGGCAGGATCGGGGCAACTGTCTTGTGCGTACGCGCGGTGCGCCCAGGGGGAACGTCAAGGGGACGGGTACGGATGAGCGGGGACGGCACGCGGGGCACTCATTCCGGGCGCTCGGTCGGCAACGGTCGCTACGTACTCCGGGACCTGCTGGGACAGGGTGGCATGGCCGCCGTCCACCTGGCACACGACACAGTGCTGGACCGCCCGGTGGCCGTCAAGACGCTGCACACGGACCTCGGCCGGGAGCAGTCCTTCCGCGAGCGGTTCCGCCGCGAGGCGCAGGCCGTCGCCAAGCTCAACCACACCAACATCGTCTCGGTCTTCGACTCCGGCGAGGACACCGCGGACGGCGCGCTCGTGCCGTACATCGTCATGGAGTACGTCGAGGGCAAGCCGCTGCGCGAGGTGCTCGACGAGGACATCGCGCGGTTCGGCGCGATGCCCACCGAGAAGGCCCTGAAGATCACCGCGGACGTGCTCGCGGCGCTCTCCGAGAGCCACAGCATGGGCCTGGTCCACCGGGACATCAAGCCCGGCAACGTGATGCTGACCAAGCGCGGCGTGGTGAAGGTGATGGACTTCGGCATCGCCCGCGCGATGCAGTCCGGCGTCTCGTCGATGACGCAGACCGGCATGGTGGTCGGCACCCCGCAGTACCTCTCGCCCGAGCAGGCGCTGGGACGCGGCGTGGACGAGCGCTCCGACCTGTACTCGGTGGGCTGCCTGCTCTTCGAGCTGCTCACCGGACGGCTCCCGTTCGACGGCGACTCCCCGCTGTCCATCGCCTACCAGCACGTCCAGGAGGCCCCGCCGGCCCCGTCGACGCTCAACCGGGCGGTGCAGCCGGGCGTCGACGCGCTCGTCGCGCGGGCCCTGAGGAAGAACCCCGCCGAGCGCTTCCCCACCGCCGACGCCATGCGCGACGAGGCGCAGCGGGTCGCCGCCCCGGGCCACGGCGGCGCCACCACGCCGCTGATCATCGGCGGCGGGCCGCGCCCGCGCGGCCGCGGCGAGGACGTCTCCTCCGCGGTCTTCCCGCCGGTGCAGGGTGACCTGCGCACCCCGCCGCCGCACATACAGAACCACTACCAGGCCCCGGCTCCGTACCCGCAGCCTCAGCAACAGCACCCGCAGCAGCAGCAACACCCGCAGCGCTGGGGCGCGGCCGCCCAGGGCGGCGGCGCCCACACCCCGCCGCCCGGCCCCGCCTACGGCTACCCGCAGAACGCCCCCCACGCGCCCCACCCCTCGCACCCGCAGGCCGGGCAGCAGCACTCCACCCCGCCCTACACGATGCGCCCGGGCACCCCGTCGGGCGGCGGGCGCAGGGGCGGCGGCGCCTCGACCGCGGTCGTGGCCATCGGCGCCACGGTCGCCGTGATCGCGGTCGTCGTGGTCGTCGTCATCGCCATGTCGATGGGCGGCCCGGGCACCAAGGACGACACCGGCGGCACTCCCACCTACGACTCCCGGCCCGGTAACACCGCCACCACCGGCCGCCAGGAGACCTCTTCGGACCCGGCGGACGACGAACCGGCGGGCGACGAACCCGCGCCGGGCGTCAGCCAGGCCGACCAGACCCGCACCATCGACGCCTCGCGCTGCACCGAGGCCACCAAGAGCTACCTGGGCGACGACCCGGACGCCGTGGTGATGCCGGACTTCTTCACCAAGTACGTCGACTCGGTCAAGTCCTGCATGGAAGCCGCTGGTTGGGACTACGAGATCAAGTACCGCAACGAGCAGATCTACGGGAAGGGCGCGGTCGTCGACCAGAAGCCCAAGACCTACGGCGCGTTCAGGCCGGAGAAGGACCGGATCACCGTCTGGGTCTCCACCGGCCAGGGCGGCTGACGCCCCCGGGCCTCGTACCCGGGCGGACCCGCCCGTGGACGGACGCGCTCGTGGACGGACCCGGATCAACGACGGACGGCGGGTGACCCCATGGGTCCCCGCCGTCTGTACCTACGCGTACGTACCGTCGTGGTGCCGCCGGCTCACAGGTAGGGGCCGGTGCGCGCCCCGCCCGGGGCCTGCCCGTCCTCGTCGCCCTCGTGACCCACACCGGGCGGCAGGGCGCGGCGCATCTGCTCCAGCTGCGCGCGGGCGGCCATCTGCTGGGCGAACAGGGCGGTCTGGATGCCGTGGAACAGGCCCTCCAGCCAGCCCACCAACTGCGCCTGGGCGATGCGCAGCTCGGCGTCGCTCGGCACGCCGTCCTCGGCGAAGGGCAGCGAGAGCCGCTCCAACTCCTCGACGAGCTCGGGCGCGAGGCCCGCCTCGAGCTCCTTCACGGAGCTGTGGTGGATCTCCTTCAGGCGCACCCGGCTCGCCTCGTCCAGGGGCGCGGCCTTGACCTCTTCCAGGAGCTGCTTGATCATGCTGCCGATCCGCATGACCTTCGCGGGCTGTTCGACCATCTCCGTCACGGGGACCTCGCGCTGCTCGTCGCCTTCTCCGGCGCGGTCGGCGTGTCCGCCGCCGCCGAGGGCCATCCCGTCCGGGCCGACGACCAGGACCTGCGGGCTCTCCTGCGACCGTTCGTTCATCGGCATCTCCATGCCGCCATTGTCGCGCACCGGCGCCTCTCCGGAATGTGTGCCCCCCACCGTCCCGCGCCACTCCTCCCGGCAGCCCCCGTCCGCGGCCCGGGGGCTCCGGCCGGCCCGGTCCGCGGCACGCGGAGGTCAGCGGCCACGGCGCAGCCGGAGGGCCAGGAAGCCCAGGCCGAGCCCGATCAGCAGCAGTCCCACGCCGAGCGGCAGGACCTCCAGCACCCGTCCCACGGGTACCCGGACGGCGGCCGGGCCCTGGTCCTGCGGCTCCTCGACGTGCACGGGGACGTGGGCCGAGGGCCGTCCGCCGTCGTCGCCCGGGGTCTGCGGCGGCTCCGCCCGGCCGGGGTGCCTGCGTCCCTCACCGGGTTCGGTGCCCGCCAGCCCGGAGGACGCCGCCGGGTGGGGAGGGGGCGGCGCGGCCGCGCCGGTGACCAGGAGGGCGACTCCGGTCACCGTCGTCGCCACGACCACCTTCCGCAACTCCATGCTCCCAGCGTCACACGGAGCGTCATGGGCGGCCAGTCGTGCCCTGGGGCCGTACCGGCCGCCCGGCGGCGGTCAGAGGGTGAGCAGCACCTTGCCGACGTGGGTGCTGGCCTCGACCAGCCGGTGCGCCTCCGGGGCCTCCCGCATCGGGAGGGCGCGGTCCACGACCGGGCGCACCACCCCGGACTCCAGCAGCGGCCAGACGTGCTCCCGCACCGCCGCCACGATGGCCGCCTTCTCCTCCAGCGGCCGTCCGCGCAGCGAGGTCGCGGTGATCGCGGCCCGCTTGGCCAGCATCCTGCCGAGGTCGAGCTCGCCCTTGGCGCCGCCCTGGAGCCCGATGACGGCCAGCCTGCCGTTGACCGCGAGGGCGTCGACGTTCCGGCCCAGGTACTTGGCGCCCATGATGTCGAGGATGACGTCGGCGCCGCCGAAGGCCTCCCGGACCTCGGCCGTGAAGTCCTGCTCCCGGTAGTTGATCCCGAGGTCGGCGCCCAGTTCACGGCACTTCTCGAGCTTGTCCGCGCTGCCCGCGGTGACGGCGACCTTGGCGCCGACCGCCTTGGCCAGCTGGATCGCCATCGTGCCGATGCCGCTGGAACCGCCGTGGACCAGCAGCGTCTCGCCGGGACGCAGGTGGGCGATCATGAAGACGTTGGACCAGACGGTGCAGACCACCTCGGGCAGGGCCGCCGCCTCGACGAGCCCCACGCCCTTGGGCACCGGCAGCAGCTGCCCGGCGGGGACGGCCACCTTCCCGGCGTAGCCGCCGCCCGCGAGCAGCGCGCACACCTCGTCGCCCACCGACCAGCCGCTCACCCCCGGGCCGAGGGCGGCGACACGGCCCGAGCACTCCAGGCCCGGGTAGGGGGACGCGCCGGGCGGCGGGTCGTAGAAGCCCTGCCGCTGCAGCAGGTCGGCACGGTTGACGGCGGTCGCGGCGACCTCGACCAGCACCTCGCCCTCGGCGGGTACGGGATCGGGGACCTCGGCCCAGACGAGCGCGTCGGGGCCGCCGGGTTCGGGGATGGTGATCGCATGCATGCCGCCGACGCTACCCCTGCGGGACGTGCGACGGGTCGTCCTGGCTCGTCCTGTGGATGACGATGAGCCGATCGGTCAACTGCAGCGGGCTCGCCTCGGGGTTGTCGTGGTCGAGCAGGCGGTGGCCGCGCTTGACGACCACCACCAGGTCGTCGACCTCGCGCGGGTCCAGCCCGGCCTCCGCCTTGGTGACGGGGCGCTCGATCAGGTCCAGCCCGCTGCCGTAGCTGATCAGCTCCTCCATCACCTCGCCGGCGCTGGGGCTGAGCATCGACATCCCGAGCAGCCGGCCCGCCGCCCCGGAGCTGGTGACGACGGCGTTGGCGCCGGACTGGCGGAGCAGCGGGGCGTTCTCCTCCTCGCGCACGGACGCGACGATGTTGATCCGCTTGCTCAACTGCCGGGCCGTGAGGGCCACCAGGACGGCGGTGTCGTCCCGTTGCGCGGCGATGATCAGCTCCTTGGCCCGCTGGATCTCGGCGCGCAGCAGCACGTCGTTGCGGGTGGCGTCGCCGACGACCCCGGCGAATCCCGCGGCGACCGCGGACTCCACGGCCTTGTGGTCGGGGTCGACCACCACGATCCGCTGGGCCGGCACCCCGTGCCCGGTCAGCGTCCTGGCCGCCGAACGGCCCTTGGTGCCGTATCCGACGATGACGGTGTGGTCGCGCACGGTGGACCTCCAGCGCTGCTGCCGGTACTGCTCACGGGTGCGCTCGGTGAGCACTTCGAGCGTGGTGCCGACGAGGATGATCAGGAAGAGCACGCGCAGGGGCGTCACCAGGAGCACGTTGCTCAGCCGGGCGCTCGCGCTGTAGGGGACGACGTCCCCGTAGCCCGTGGTGGAGAGGGTGACGGTCGCGTAGTAGACGCAGTCCAGCAGCGACATCGTGCCGCCGGCGTTGTCGTGGTAACCGCCGCGGTCGACGTACACGATCAGCACGGTCAGCACCAGGACCAGCAGGGCCATCAGGAGCCGCCGGACCACCTGGACCAGGGGGCCGACGGCCTTCTTGTGGGGCAGGTGGACGATGTCGACACCCGTCCGTGCGGCGCCACGGCCGCGGCCCACGTCCCTCACTGCCGCCCCCAGCCCGTCTCCAGGACGGCCGTGCGGTCGCCCTTCACGGCCCCGCCCGGCGGGACGACGGCCATGCCGTCGGCCGCCGCGATGCCGCGCAGCATCGCCGGGCCGCTGAAGTGCAGCGGGGCCGCCTGCGACTCCTCGTCCAGGACCACCGGCACCAGACGCGTGTCGGTGGGGTGGCCGTGCACGTCACCGGTGAGCCGTGCCTCGTACGCCGCCGGGGCCGGGCGGCCCGCGAGCGCGCGCAGCAGGGGGACGGCGAGGGTCAGCACCCCGGAGACCGCCGCCAGCGGGTTCCCCGGCAGGCCCACCAGCCGCCCGCCGCCGGGCAGTTCGGCCAGCAGCATCGGGTGTCCCGGGCGGACCGCGACGCCGTCGACGAGCAACCGGGCGCCGATGCGCTCCAGTACGGGGTGGACGAAGTCCACCGGGCCGCCCGCCGTGCCGCCGGTGGTGACCACCAGCTCGGCGGCGGACGCGGTGACGGCGTCCTGCAGCAGGCCGGCGTCGTCCTTCAGCCGCCGCACGGTGACCGTGCCCGCCCCGAGTGCCGTGAGCCAGCCGGGGAGCAGCGGGCCGAGCGCGTCCCGCACCCGGCCGGCGCCGGGCGCCCCGGCGTCCAGCAACTCGTCGCCCAGGACGAGGACCTCCACCGAAGGCCGCGCCGTGACGGTCAGTGCGTCGTATCCCGCCGCCGCGGCCAGGCCCAGCACCGCGGGCGTGACCAGCGCGCCGGCCGCCAGCAACTCGTCGCCGCCGCGGCACTCCTGGCCACGGGGCCGTACGTCCTGACCGGGCCCGGGGCCGCCGCGCGTGGCGTGCAGCAGCCCGTCGGCGGTGAGCCGGCCGTGCTCCCGGCGCAGCACCGCCGTCGCGCCGGGGGGCAGCGCGGCCCCGGTGGCGATGACGGTCGCCTGCCCGTCGAGCAGCGCGGTCGCAGCCCGCTGACCGGCCAGGACGCTGCCCTCGGTGCGCCACGGGCCGGGCCCGGCGACGGCCCAGCCGTCCATCGCGGAGGTGTCGAAGGAGGGCAGGTCCGTGAGCGCGGTCAGCGGCTCGGCCAGGGCGTGCCCGAGGGCCTCGCCGAGCGGCAGGGTCAGCCGGCCCAGCGGTCCCGCGGCGGAGCCCGCGATGCGCCGGGCCCGCGGCCACGGCATGTCGTGGTGGCCGCCGTGGGCCGTGCCGCGGGAGGCACCGTGGTCACCGCCCCGGGTCCCGCCGTGCAGGTGGGGGAGCGACCGGGCGCCGTCCGCGCCGCCGCCGGAAGGCGGCTGCACGGGGCCGTACCGGCCGGCGGCCCGCCCGTTGGCCAGGGCGAGCGCCGCTTCCAGCTCGTCGTCGGCGGCCCCGGCACCGGTGTCGCGGGCACCGCCCGCCGCACCCGGCAGGTTCATGCGTCCGGGTCCCCGCTCTCCGCTTCCTTCGCCCACCGCTCGGCCAGCGCGGAGGCGCGCCTGACGGCCTCCGCGACGGCCTGCTCGCCGCCGCCCGCCGTGGCCGCCGCGTAGCCCACCAGGAAGGTGGTCAGCGGCGCTGCGGGGCGGTCGACGCCGTGCGCGGCGTCCCGGGCGAGATCGAGGAGCATACGGATGTCGACGTCGAGGTCGATGCCGAGTTCGGCCTTGGCTGCGGCGATCCATTCATCCAACACGCCCCCATGCTCCCTGATACGGGCCCGGGCTGTGGAGAGGTCGTCCCAGGTGTCGCAGTCGAAGGAGGCCTGCCCGGTGGGGTCGGGCAGCCGCCGCAGGGCGAGTTCACCGGTGAGCAGCCGCAACGGCAGCCCGGTGAGCGTCCCGTGCTCGGCGGCGATCAGCGCCAGGTGCTGGCGCAGTGCCTCCGTGCGGTAGGCGGCCGCCAGCGTCTGGTCGCGGCCGTCGGGATCGGTGAGCACGACCCCGTCGGCGCCCTCCGCTCCGCGCAGGGCACCGAGCAGGGCGTCCACCGTGGTGCGGGAGAGGAACGGCAGGTCGGCGGCGAGCACCAGCACGACGTCCGCGGTGACCTGGCGCAGTCCGGCGGAGAGCGCGGGCAGCGGGCCGCCGCCCGGCGGTTCCTCCCTGGCCCAGGCCACCGGGCGGACGGTGGGGCGGCGCGGGCCGACGACCACCGTGGTGGCCGCGCCCGCGCACGCGTCCAGGACGCGGTCGATCAGCGCCCTCCCCGCGACGGGCAGGCCCGGCTTGTCGGCCCCGCCGAGGCGCCTTGCGGCGCCGCCGGCGAGGACGACCGCGTCGTGGGGCTGCTCGTACGGCGAACGCGGCGATGGGTGGTCACGCGGCTCACGCGGCTCCGGAGTCATGCCCGGAGTATCGCCCACCGTGACGTGTTCACACCGCCCGGAGCAGCACCGCCGGTTGTTCCACGCAGTCCGCGACGAAGCGGAGGAAGCCGCCCGCCGTGCCGCCGTCGCACACCCGGTGGTCGAAGGTGAGCGACAGCTGGACCACCTGACGTACCGCCAGTTCGCCCTGGTGCACCCACGGCTTGGGGGTGATCCGGCCTACGCCCAGCATCGCGGCCTCGGGGTGGTTGATGATCGGCGTGGAGCCGTCGACGCCGAACACGCCGTAGTTGTTGAGCGTGAAGGTGCCGCCGGTGAGCTGGGCCGGGGTCAGTCCGCCGGAGCGGGCCGCCTCGGTGAGCCGGCCGATCTCCGCCGACAGCTCCTCAGTGCTGCGCCGGTGGGCGTCCCGGACGACGGGCACGACCAGACCGCGGTCGGTCTGCGCCGCGAAGCCGATGTGCACCTCCGGCAGCACGACGATCTCGGCGCGCTCGGTGTCCACCGTGGAGTTGAGCTCCGGGTAACGGGCCAGGGCCGCCGCGCAGATCCGTGCGAACAACGCCAGGACGGAGACCTTGGGACCGCCCGCGGCGTTCATCGCCGACCGTGCCGCCAGCAGTTCCGTCGCGTCGGCGTCCACCCAGCAGGTGGCGTCGGGGATCTCCCGCCGGCTGCGGCCGAGCTTCTCGGCCACGGCGCCGCGGATGCCGCGCAGGGGGATGCGGGTGGCCCCGGCCGCCGGGCCGGCGGACACCGCGGGGGCGGCCGCGGCGACCGGCGCCGTGGCAGCGGCCGTGATGGCCCGTTCCACGTCCGAGCGCAGGATCAGCCCTTCGGGGCCGGAACCGGTCAGCGCACGCAGGTCGAGGCCGTTCTCACGGGCCCTGCGCCGCACCAGCGGGGAGATGACGGCGACGGGACCCTCGTGCCGGACCGGCGCGGCGGCCGGCGGGGCCGGAGCGGCAACGGCTGCGGGGGCGGCCGCGACGGCACCGGCCGCCTGCCGCACCCGGCGGCGCCGGGCCGCGGGGCCGCTGGTGCCGTAGCCGACCAGCACGTTGCCGGACCCGGAGTCGCCGTCGGCGGAGGCACCGGAGGCAGCGGCCGGGGCGGCGGCCGCGGGCGCGCCGTCGGCGTGCCCGTCGGGGGAACCGACCGCGACGGTCAGCAGCGGCCGCCCGACGTCGAGGGTCTGCCCCTCCTCGCCGAAGCGCGCGGTGACCACGCCGCCGTAGGGGCAGGGCACCTCGACCACGGCCTTGGCCGTCTCGACCTCGACGACCGGCTGGTCGATGGCGACGACGTCGCCCACCTGCACCATCCACCGCACGATCTCGGCCTCGGTCAGCCCCTCGCCGAGGTCGGGGAGGGCGAACTCGCGGACGACGGCCATCACGCCTCCTCCCACTGCAGGCGCCCGACCGCGTCCAGGATGCGATCGACGCCGGGCAGGTGGTGCCGCTCCAGCATCGGCGGCGGGTACGGGATGTCGAAGCCGGCGACCCGCAGGACCGGGGCCTCCAGGTGGTGGAAGCAGCGCTCGGTGACCCGGGCGGCGATCTCCGCGCCCACGCCGCCGAAGCCGGAGGACTCGTGGACGACGACCGCACGGCCGGTACGGCGCACCGACGCGGTGACCGTCTCGTCGTCGAAGGGCACCAGGCTGCGCAGGTCGACGACCTCCAGGTCCCAGCCCTCCTGCACGGCGGCCTCGGCCGCCTCCAGGCAGACCGGGAGCGACGGGCCGTACGTGATGAGCGTGGCGGAGCGGCCGCTGCGGCGGACGACGGCCTTCCCTATGGGGGCCACCTCCTCCGGCGCGTCCGCCGACCAGTCCGCCTTGGACCAGTACAGCCGCTTCGGCTCGAGGAAGATCACCGGGTCGTCGGAGGCGATCGAGGCCCTCAGCAGCCCGTAGGCGTCCGCCACGGTGGCGGGGGTGACGACGTGCAGGCCGGGGGTGTGCGCGTAGTACGCCTCGGAGGCGTCGCTGTGGTGCTCGACACCGCCGATGCCGCCGCCGTAGGGCACCCGGATGGTCAGCGGCAGCGGCATGGCGCCGCGCGTGCGGTTGCGCATCTTGGCGACGTGGCTGACGAGCTGCTCGAACGCCGGGTAGGCGAAGGCGTCGAACTGCATCTCGACCACGGGGCGCATGCCGTACATCGCCATGCCCACGGCCGTGCCGAGGATGCCGGCCTCGGCGAGCGGGGTGTCGGTGCAGCGGCTGTCGCCGAACTCCTTGGCGAGGCCGTCGGTGATCCGGAAGACGCCGCCGAGGGTGCCGATGTCCTCGCCGAAGAGGTGGACCGACGGGTCCTCGGCGAGGGAGTCGCGCAGCGCGCGGTTGAGCGCCTGGGCCATGGTGGCCGGCTTGCGTCCGGTGGCCACGGGGGTCGCGGTGGTGGCGGTGCTCATGACTGTGCCTCGGCCTCCAGCTCGGCCCTCAGCATCGCGGCCTGCTCGCGCAGCTGCGGGGTGGGCTCGGCGTAGACGTGTGCGAACAGGTCCATCGGGTCGAGGACGGCGTCCTCGTTCATCCGCTCGCGGAGCGCCGCGGCCATCCGCTCCGCGTCCTCCTCGGTGTCGCGGACCATCGCCTCGTCGAGCAGGTCCCGCTCTCGCAGGGCGCGTTCGAGCACGGCGATCGGGTCGTGCCCGCGCCAGGCCTCGACCTCGGAGTCCTCCCGGTAGCGGGTGGCGTCGTCGGCGTTGGTGTGGGCGTCCATGCGGTAGGTGATCGCCTCCACCAGGGTCGGGCCGCCGCCCTCACGGGCGCGGGCCACGGCCTCGGTGAGCACCGCGTGGACGGCCGCGATGTCGTTGCCGTCGACGAGCCGGCCGGGGATCCCGTAGCCCACGGCCTTGTGGGCCAGCGACGGGGCGGCGGTCTGCTTGTCGAGCGGGACCGAGATGGCGAAGCCGTTGTTCTGCACGAGGAAGACGACGGGGGAGCGCCACACGGCGGCGAAGTTCAGCGCCTCGTGGAAGTCGCCCTCGCTGGTGCCGCCGTCGCCGACCATGGCGAGCGCGACGACGTCGTCGCCCTTGAGGCGGGCGGCGTGCGCCAGGCCGACGGCGTGCGGCAGCTGGGTGGCCAGCGGCGTGCTGAGCGGGGCGACCCGGTGCTCGCGCGGGTCGTAGCCGGTGTGCCAGTCGCCGCGCAGCAGCGTCAGCGCCTCCACCGGGTCCACACCGCGGGCGACGGCGGCGAGGGTGTCGCGATAGCTGGGGAACAGCCAGTCCTGGGGCTCGAGGGCGAGCGCCGCGGCGACCTCGCAGGCCTCCTGCCCGGTGCTGGACGGGTAGACGGCGAGCCTGCCCTGCTTGGTGAGCGCGGTGGCCTGCCGGTTGTAGCGGCGGCCGCGCACCAGCTGTCCGTACATCGTGGTCAGCAGTCCGGCGTCGAGCGCGCCTGCCTCGGGGGTGCCGAGCAGTCGGTACGGCTCAGGGTCGGGCAGCAGCGGCGCCGGGTCGGTGCGGGGTTGCCAGACGTGCTGGTCCAGGACGGTCATCGCGAGCACCTCCTCGTGGGCGTGTTCGGTGGGGGGAGCGGGTATCGCTCCCCTACCGATTGTTCGGTCGCCGGAGGCATTTTGGCTACAGGTGTGTCCCGCCTGTGGACAAACGGTTCTCCACACCCTGAGATGGAGCCAGTACGTCCATGCTAGGGAGGCTCGGGGGCGTGACGGATTCCCAAATTTCTCGGGGCGGCGCCCCGGGACCGCAGGCAGCGGCGGCGGACACCGGTCCGGCGGCGGTGCGTCCGCTGGACGCCATCGACCGGGCGATCCTGCGCTACCTGCAGGAGGACGGCCGGGCGTCCATACGCTCGGTGGCCGAGCACGTCCACGTGTCCCGCGCCAACGCCTACGCCCGGATCAACCGGCTCATCGAGGACGGGGTCATCCGCGGTTTCACCGCCCGCGTCGACCACGAACGCGCAGGTCACGGCGCATCCGCGTACATCACCTTGAAAATCGTGCAGAACTCCTGGCGCACCGTTCGGGAGAAACTGCTGGAGCTGCCGGGGGTGGCGCACATCGCCCTGGTGTCCGGGGACTTCGACGTGCTGCTGCTCGTCCACACCCCCGACAACCGCAGCCTGCGGGAACTGGTGCTGACGCGCATCCAGGCGGTGCCCGAGGTGCTCAGCAGCCGCACCCTGCTGGTCTTCGAGGAGACCGACCGGGTGCTGACCGACTGATCCGCCGGCCCCTCCGGCGGGCTGAACCGGGCCTAGCCGGCGTACTTCTTCAGGAATGCCGTCACGGTGGCCCAGTTGGGGTCGGAGGTCAGCATGCCCACGCCGTGCTGGGGCCCGCTGACGATCTCGAGCCGGTTCTCGGACGCCTTCTTGGTCGCCTTGCTCAGCGCCTCGGTCGACTCCGCGAACGCGGTGTCGCCCGCCGCCGCCATGTAGAGCACGGGCACCGTCAGCCGCGGCACCGCGGAGCTCGCGTCCATCGTCCCGTAGGTCTCCGGCGCGGAGAGCGAGACGACGGCATCCACCGGCGGCTCCACGGAGGCGGCACCCTCCAGGACGGCCGTGCCGCCCTTGGAGGCGCCCATCAGCAGGACGTGCCGCACGCCCTTGGCACGCAGGAACCCCACGCCGCCCAGGACCTCGGGCACCTCACTGCCGTTGGAGTCGACGACCAGCACCCGGTAGCCGCCCTTCACCAGGAGGTCCGCCTGCGGCATCCACTGGCACATGTCGCCGTCCGCCTGGTGCATCAGCAGCACAGCGGTGTCGCCCTTGCCGGCGAACCAGGCGTCCACCGGGTTGGCGTCGGTGTCGTCGTAGCCGACGGCGCCGGACTTCGCCTGCGCGGCCGTGAGGCAGCCGAAGTCCTCCGGTGGCGTGGCGTCGGCGGCCTGCGGGCCGTCGTCACCCCCGCCGCACCCGGCGAGCAGCAGGACGGCGGCTGCGACGGCGCAGTACAGGCGGGTACGCGTGGCGAGTGACATGGCCCTGATCGTGATGGCTGGTCTGGACCAGCGTCAAGAGACGCGCAGCCCGTCGAAGGCCAGCCGCACGACGGCGTCCACGACCGCGGCGTCGTCGTGCTCCCGGGTACCGGCCGCGTGCGGCTGGTACCACTCGACTATGGAGTTGATCATCCCGAAGAGCAGCCTGGTCGCCAGCCTGGGCTCCACGTCCCCGCGCAGGTCCCCCTCGGCGACGGCCGACTTCAGCAGGTCGGCGACCCGGTGGTCGAACTCCCTGCGGCGCTCCATGGCCGCCCGCTCGGTCGTGGTGTTCCCGCGCACCCGCAGCAGCAAGGTGACGTAGGGCAGTTCCGTCATCAGCACCTCGGTGGTGCGGCGCGTGACGTACTCCAGCCGCTCCACGGCGCGCCCGGCGCTCGCCCCGGGCTCCTCCAGGATGCCGAAGAGGCCGTCCAGGGCACGGCCGACGGCGCGCTCCAGGAGCTCCTCCTTGCCCCGCACATGGTGGTAGATCGAGGACTTCGAGATGCCGGCGGCCCGCGACAGGTGCTCCATGGACGTGCCGTCGTAACCGCGCTCGATGAACACCGCCACGGCCACGGCCAGCAGCGAGTCCGGGGTGTACGTGTCCCTCTTGGGGGCGGAGCCGTCGCGCTGTGCCATGGTCATGATTAGAGCAGTCCCCCCTCGGCCGCCGCGCGGCGGTCCAGCGCGCGGGACGGCGCGTAGCGCCCGCCCGGATACGCCTGGTGCAGGTTGCGCAGCACCTCGCGGACCCACTCGAAGCCCAGCTCCTCCCCCCAGGCCAGCGGACCGCGCGGGTAGTTCACCCCCAGCCGCATCGCGGCGTCGACGTCCTCAGGCGAGGCCACGCCACGGGCGACGGCGTCGGTGGCGAAGTCCACCAGCATCGCCACGGTGCGGGCGACGATCATGCCCGGGACGTCCTCGATGACGCTGACCTTCTTGCCGAGCGCCTGGAAGAGCCCGATCGCCGCCTGCACCGTCTCCGGGCGCGCGGAGTCGGACGGGGCGACGGCGATCCGGGTCGCCGCCCGGTAGTCCAGCGCCAGGTCGAACTGCACGTAGTCGACGGCCGGGCCCGTGGTGGCCGGTCCGCCGTCCGCGAGGTAGAGCCGGCCGCCGCCCGGCAGCTCCACGTACCCGTCCTCGGGGTCCGCGACCTCCCCGTCCAGCACCTCGATGCCGGCCTCGGCGATCAGCTGGGGCAGCACCGCGGCGGGACCGCGGCCGCCCATGCACACGGTGACCTCGGCGGGCGGCTTCTCCGGGCCCGCGGTGCGGGGCGCCGGAGGAGCGGCGCCCTCGGCGTGGTCGTACCAGCCGTGCCCGCTCTTGCGGCCGAGCCGCCCGGACTCCACCAGCCGCCGCTGGGCGAGCGAGGGCGTGAACTTCGGGTCCTGGAAGAAGGAGTCCCACACCGAGCGGGTGACGGCCTCGTTGACGTCCTGGCCGATCAGGTCCGTGAGCTCGAACGGGCCCATCCGGAAGCCGCCGCTCTCCCGCAGCACCGCGTCAATCGTGGCGGGGTCCGCGACCCGCTCCTCGTGGAGCCGGAACGACTCCGCGTAGAAGGGGCGCGCGACCCGGTTGACGACGAAGCCGGGGGTGTCGGTGCAGCGCACCGGCGTCTTGCCCCAGACCGCGGCCGTGTCGTACGTGGTCCTGGCGGCCGCCTCGTCGGTCGCGGCACCGGAGACCACCTCGACCAGGGGCAGCAGCGGGGCGGGGTTGAAGAAGTGCAGGCCCACGAAACGTCCCGGAAGGCGCAGCGCGCCGCCCACGGCCGTCACCGACAGGGAGGAGGTGTTGGTGGCCAGCAGGCAGTCCTCGGGGACCACCGACTCCAGCGCCGTGAAGAGCTGCTGCTTGGCCCCCAGGTCCTCCAGGATCGCCTCGACGACGAGCGACACGCCCGCCAGTTCCTCGATCTCCCGGACGGCCGACAGGCGCCCGCGGGCCGCGTCGCGCTCCTCGGCGGACAACCGGCCCTTCTCGACCAGGCGGTCCAGCCGTTCCCCTATGGCCCGCTCGGCCTGCTCGGCCCGGCCCGGGCCCGCGTCGTAGAGGCGTACGGGATGCCCCGCCACCAGCGCGACCTGGGCGATCCCCTGGCCCATCGTCCCCGTGCCCACCACCGCGACCGTGCAAGATCGGTCAAGAGCGCTCATCGCCGCCACTGCTCCTCGCCGGTTGTCCACAGCTTGGGTCGGCCCCCTTGTCCCGACCGAACATTCGGTTAATCTAGCGGGGAAGCCAGCACCCTGCCCACCCCAATCCAGCTCGACGAGGAGTTGGCCCCATGGCTGCCGATCTCACCGCTGTCCCGTCGGTCGAAACGCACCGCGAGACGCTCGACAAGGCGCTCGAGGCGATCCGTACCCGTGAGTACTGGTCCCCGTACCCCGAGCACCCGAAGGCATACGCGGACGGCGAGACCGCCCAGGCCGCGTTCGACGCCCTGCGCGGCACCCGCTTCGACCTGGACCAGCCCGGTACCGACGGCTGGACCGGCGGCGAGGTGTCCCCGTACGGCATCGAACTGGGCGTGGAGTACCCGCACCCGGACGTCGACGTGCTGCTCCCCGCGATGAAGGCCGCGATGCCCGCCTGGCGCGAGGCCGGTCCGGAGAACCGGGCCCTGGTCTGCCTGGAGATCCTGGCCCGGATCAACGCGCGCACCACGGAGATGGCCCACGCGGTCATGCACACCTCCGGCCAGGCCTTCATGATGGCCTTCCAGGCCGGCGGCCCGCACGCGCAGGACCGCGGCCTCGAAGCCGTCGCCTACGCCTACGTGGAGCAGGTCCGCACCCCCGGCACGGCCGAGTGGGTCAAGCCGCAGGGCAAGCGCGACCCGCTGACCCTGCGCAAGGACTTCACGCCGGTGCCGCGCGGCGTCGCGCTGGTGATCGGCTGCAACACCTTCCCCACCTGGAACGGGTACCCGGGCCTCTTCGCCTCCCTGGCCACCGGCAACGCGGTCGTCGTCAAGCCGCACCCGCGCGCGGTGCTCCCGCTGGCGCTGACGGTCAGGATCGCCCGCGAGGTGCTCGCCGAGACGGGCTTCGACCCGAACCTGGTCTGCCTGGCCGCCGAGCGGCCCGGCGAGGGCCTGGCCAAGACCCTGGCGCTGCGCCCCGAGGTCCGCATCATCGACTACACGGGCTCCACCGCCTTCGGCGACTGGCTGGAGGAGAACGCCCGCCAGGCCCAGGTCTTCACGGAGAAGGCCGGCGTCAACACCGTCGTCGTCGACTCCACGGACGACTACAAGGGCATGCTGTCGAACCTGGCCTTCTCGCTGTCCCTGTACAGCGGCCAGATGTGCACCACCCCGCAGAACCTGCTGATCCCGCGCGAGGGCATCGCCACCGACGACGGCCACAAGGGCTTCGACGAGGTGGTAGGCGACCTGTCCGCCGCCGTCGGCGGGCTGCTCGGCGACGACGCCCGGGCGAACGCCCTGCTCGGTGCCCTGGTCAACCCGGACGTGAAGGCCCGCCTGGAGGCCGCCGCCTCCCTCGGCGAGGTCGCGCTCGCCTCCCGCGAGGTCACGCACCCCGACTTCCCGGACGCTGTGGTCCGCACCCCGGTGATCGTGAAGCTGGACGGCGCCAAGCCCGACGACGAGGCCGCCTACATGTCGGAGTGCTTCGGCCCGGTCGCCTTCGCCGTCGCCATGGACTCCACGGAGGACTCGGTCGAGCTGCTGCGCCGCACCGTCCGGGAGAAGGGCGCCATGACGGTCGGCGCCTACACCACCTCCGGCGAGGTGGAGCGGCAGCTCGAGGAGGTCTGCCTGGAGGAGGCCGCCCAGCTCTCCCTCAACCTGACCGGCGGGGTGTACGTCAACCAGACGGCCGCCTTCTCCGACTTCCACGGCTCCGGCGGCAACCCGGCCGCCAACGCGGCCCTGTGCGACGGCGCCTTCGTCGCGAGCCGCTTCCGGGTCATCGAGGTCCGCCGCCAGGCCTGACCCGGGCCGGCCCGCCCACCCGCACCATCGACAGCCCCGTCCGGAGCAGCCCTGTCACTCCGGACGGGGCTGCTCCGTACCCACCCGCGCGTAGCGCTGGATCCAGGCGTGCATCGCGATGGCCGCCGCCGCGCCCGCGTTGATCGACCGCGTGGAGCCGAACTGGGCGATCGAGCAGACCGCCGCGGCGTGCTTCCACGCCTCGTCGGTCAGACCGGGCCCCTCCTGCCCGAAGAGCAGCACACAGCGCTGGGGCAGCTCGGTGGTCTCCAGCGGCACGGCGCCGGGGAGGTTGTCGATCCCGATGATCGGCAGGTCCTCCGCCGCCGCCCACGCGGCCAGCGCCGCGACGTCCAGGTGGTGGCGCACGTGCTGGTAGCGGTCGGTCACCATGGCGCCCCGCCGGTTCCAGCGGCGCCGCCCCACGATGTGCACCTCCTTGGCCAGGAAGGCGTTGGCGGTGCGCACCACGGAACCGATGTTGAAGTCGTGCTGCCAGTTCTCGACGGCGACGTGGAAGTCGTGGCGCCGGGTGTCGAGGTCGGCGACGATCGCCTCCCGCGTCCAGTAGCGGTACGCGTCCACCACGTTGCGGCGGTCGCCGTGCGCGAGCAGCTCGGGGTCGTACCGCGCGCCCTCCGGCCACGGCCGCGGGTGCGGACCGACGCCGACCTCGGGGCCGAAGCCGTCGTCGTACTGCAGGGGCTCGGCCGCGTCGTCCTGGCTGGTGCTCACACCACGAGGTTAGAGGGGGCGGGCTCGCCGGCCGGTCCCGGCCCTCGTTGCCCCGCCACCGCCCGCACGTCGGCCGCGCCCCCGGTCTCCCGCGCGTCACGCGGCCCGGCGTCCCCCGGCTTCCCGGGGCCGCCGGCGCCCCCGCCGCGCCGCACCAGGCGCACCACCCGGTCGCCCGCCCAGCGCAGGAAGCCGGTGGGCAGGAAGACCGCGTCGGCGGCGATCATCGCCAGGGAGAAGAACGGCAGTCCGAGGACGACGGCGATCGAGGCGTGCTCGACCATCATCAGCGCGAGCAGCACGTTCTTCACCCGGCGGTTGAAGAGAGTGAAGGGGAAGGCGACCTGGACGATCACCGTGCCGTAGGTGATCACCATGACCATCAGGCCGCTGGCGGCCATCGCGTGGGACAGCCCCGGCCAGGGGCTGAAGTCGTCCAGGTGCAGCGGGTAGTACAGCGCGGTGCCGTCCTGCCAGCGCGAGCCCTGGACCTTGTACCAGCCCGCCGTGGAGTAGATCAGGCACACCTCGACGACGATCACCAGCAGGGCGGCGGCGTGCACGATGCCGGCGAGCATGTCGAGCACCGTGCGCGGCTCGCCCGGGGCGTAGCGGCGCACCGCCCACCACACGGCCTGGAGCAGCAGGAAGCCCCACAGGAACGGGGTCCAGCCCAGCCAGGGCAGCAGTCCGTCGGTCCAGGTCAGACCGGTACGGCCGAGCAGCTGCGCCACCGCGAGCACGAGCCCGAGGACGATCCACAGCGCGATCCCCGCGCCGTCGCCGTCCCGTCCCCTGGCCCGCCGGCGGGAGTCGAGCGACCAGACCTGCCCGCACCGGGTGAAGACGAGGTAGATCGCCAGCAGGTGGATCACGTTGTCGCCGCCGTCGCCGACGAACACGCTGCGGTTCTGCAGGGAGAGCACGCCGATCATGAACAGCAGCGAGGCCGTGCGGGTGCGCCAGCCGAGCAGCAGCATCACGCTCGCCGCGATCGCGCCCGCGTAGACGAGCTCGAACCAGGCGTCGGCCCTGCCCCACAGCAGCACGGTGAAGGCGTGGTTGTCGGCGACGAGCCGGTTCGCCAGGTCCCAGCTCCAGACCCCGTCGGGCCCGTAGAGCTCGTGGCGGTGCGGCCACTCGCGCAGCAGGAACAGCAGCCAGGTCAGCGCGACGCCGATCCGTACGACGGCGGTCTGGTAGGGGCCGACGGTGGTGCCGGTGATCCGGGCCAGGCCACGGAACAGACCGCCGACGGCGGAGTCGAGCAGCCCGGCGAAGGGGGACGGGACGGGGGCGGCCGGCGTCCGGGCGGTCGCGGGCGCCGGTTCGCGCGCGGCCCGGTCCACGGCTGCCTCGGCGGCCGCGCCTCCGCCTTCGTGCGTGGCCTCGCGCGCCTCGTGTGCGGCCCCGTTCACTGCCTCGCTCACGACGCCTCCTCCCCGCCCTCGTCCTCGGCCCCGCCCTTGTCCTCGTCCGCCACGTCCGAGCTCCACCAGGGCAGCACCTGGAAGGTGGTGCGCGTGTCGGTCTTCTCGGGGCTCCAGGTGGGCGCCGCGACCGCCGTGGTGCCGGTCCGCACCTGCAGGCGGACGACGTCGCCGCCGTTGAGCCGGGGCCCGAAGCGGTGCTCGACGATGCGCTGCAGGTACTGCCGGCTCAGCTCGCCGCGCATGCCGATGGGCTTGTCGCTCTCACCGTGGGAGGCCGCGTAGAAGCTCCACGCCCGGCGCAGCTCGTTCTGCTCGGTGTGGCTGGGCGCGATGTTGTGCCTGATGGCGGCCACGTCCATGGCCGTGAGGTCGACCCAGCCGGTCACCTCGGCGGCGCCGTCGTCCTTGCGCACCTCGGCGCGCGCCCACACGTGGATGTTCTGCTGGAGCGGATTGGGCGCGAAGAGCTTCCAGTTCTGCTCGAACTCCGGGTAGACGTAGGAACCGACCAGGTCGCCGTGCTTCTTGGTGGCGGTGTTCGCCGGCGCGACGTGCAGGAAGACCATCAGCAGGTGCACCGCGACGCCGACCGCCGCCGCGGCCAGCCCCAGCGCGACCACGATCCGCCCGGGCTGCGACAGCCTGGCTATCGCAGCCGGTCCCCCGGACTCCTCGGGTGGCTCCATCGTGGTCTCCGCTCCTGTTTCCCCGCTTACAGCTCCGCACGGAACGGTACTCATGCCCCACGCGTGCGGTACAGCCGTCCCGGTCAGCACGGGCCACGGGTCGCACGGCAAGGGCGGGGGCACGGCCACGGGCGGGGCCGAGGGGCGGCGACGGGGATGGCGACGGGGATGTGGACTTCCCGGCCCGGCCCACCTAATCTGACAGACCGTCAGAATCGATGCGCCCGGGAGGCCGGCCCATGGACTTCAGCTTCAGCGAGGAGCAGCTGGCGGCCGTCGAGGCGGCACGGGCGGTGTTCTCCGGCGTCGCCCCCGACGCCGTGCCGAGCCCCGCCCTGACCGCCGGGGCCGTCGCCGAGGACTTCGACCGCCCGCTGTGGGGCCGCCTGGCCTCGGCCGACCTCCTCGGCCTGGTGCTCGACGAGACGTACGGCGGGGCCGGCCTCGACCCGGTCGCCCTGTGCCTGGTGCTGCGCGAGGCGGGCGCGGTACTGGCCC
This sequence comes from Streptomyces sp. NPDC005722, assembly GCF_040630935.1. Classification (NCBI taxonomy): domain Bacteria; kingdom Bacillati; phylum Actinomycetota; class Actinomycetes; order Kitasatosporales; family Streptomycetaceae; genus Streptomyces; species Streptomyces sp. NPDC005722. The sequence goes on along the minus strand of NZ_JBEXYN010000005.1, from coordinate 297,912 downwards.
GGGTGCCGCTGCTGGAGACCTGCGCCGCCGCCCTCGCCGTGCAGGCCGACGGCTCCGGCGAGCTGCGCGCCCGGCTGCTGCCCGCGGTCGCCCGCGGCGAGCTGGTGCTGACCGTCGCCTCCGCCGGCCGCACCGGCCACGACGGCGCGGAGCTGGCCGTCACCGCACGGCCCGCCGACGCAGGCGGCGACGGGAGCGGAACCGGAAGCGGGACCGGGACCCCCCGCGACTGGCTGCTCGACGGCGTCCAGACCGCCGTCCCCTGGGCCCCGCACGCCGACCACGTCCTGGTCCCGGCCTCCGCCGCCGACGGCCGCACCGTCGTCGCCGTCGTCCCCCGCGCCGCGGTCACCGCGGCCGAACAGATCTCGACCAGCGGGGAGCGCCACGCCGAACTGCGGCTGGACGCCGTCCGCGTCCCCGCGCCGGACGTGATCACCGCCGACGGCGCCTGGGACCGGCTGCGCGGGCTCCTGACCACCGGCACCTGCGCCCTGGCCCTCGGGCTCGGCACCGCCGTCCTGCGCATGACCGGCGCCTACACCTCGCGGCGCGAGCAGTTCGGGCACCCGCTGGCCACCTTCCAGGCGGTGGCCGTACAGTCCGCCGACCGCTACATCGACCTGCGGGCGATGGAGGTCACCTGCTGGCAGGCCGCCTGGCGGCTGGACCCGGCCGACGTCGCGGTGGCCAAGATCTGGGCCTCGGAGGGCGTACGACGGGTGGTGCAGACCGCGCAGCACCTGCACGGCGGCTTCGGCGCCGACACCGAGTACCCGCTGCACCGCTACCACGCCTGGGCCAAGCAGCTGGAGCTCTCCCTCGGCCCCGCCGCCGCCCACGAGGAGGAACTCGGCGACCTGCTGGCCGCCGAGGCCTGAGCGCCGGGAACGGACGGGCACGGCCCCTCGGGGGCCTCAGAGCACGTGCGCCGGGCCCGTGCCGTCCGACACCAGCGGGCGGCCCGCGGCGTCCCAGCCGAGCATGCCGCCGTCGACGTTCACCACGTCGAGGCCCTGCGCGAGCAGGTACTGGGTCACCTGCGCCGAGCGGCCGCCCACCCGGCACACGACGTGCACCCGGCGGTCCGCCGGGACCTCGTCGAGACGGGCGACGACCTCGCCCATCGGGATGTGCACCGCGCCCTCGGCGTGCCCGGCGTCCCACTCGTCGTGCTCCCGCACGTCGAGCAGGTAGCCGTCGGCGGGGACCTGCGCGGCGTCCACCGCGGGCAGCTGGGCGTTGAACATGGGACGGACTCCTTCGGTCTGGGCGTGCAGGTCGAACGTACCCGACCCGCTAACCGGAGCCCTTCGAGGACCGCACCAGCTCCGCCAGCCGGGCCTCGCGGTTGGCGACCTGGTTGAGGAGGCTCTCCGCGATCTCGTTGAGCAGCCCGTCCGGGTCGTCCGGGGCCAGCTTCATCATCTGCGCGATCGCGCTGTTCTCCAGCTCGCCCGCGAGCGCGGCCAGCTGCTCCTTGCGCTGCGCCAGCCACTCCAGCCGCGCGTACAGCACCTCGGCCTCGCTGGGCTGCGCCTCCTCCGGGACCGGCCCGGCCTCCCACTCCTCCGCGAGCTCGCGCAGCCGCTGCTCGTCGGCGTAGGTGTACGCCTCGTTGACCCGGGCGATGAACGCGCTGCGGCGCTCGACCTCGGCCTCGTCCTGCGCCAGGTCGGGGTGGGCCTTGCGGACCAGTTCGCGGTAGAGCCGCTGCGCCTCCTTGCCCGGCCGCACGCGGCGCGGCGGGTTCGGGTCCTCCTGCGGCCTGACCCCGTCGGTGCCGAGCAGCCCCTCGAAGAGCTCCTCCACCCCCGGCATCGGCATCACGAGGGCCCGCGCCTCCCAGGCGCGCTGGATGTCCTCACGGGAGCCGCTCTTCGCCGCGACCGCCTCCGCGATCAGTGCGTCGAGCTCGTCGAGCCGGGCGTACATCGGGCCGAGTTTCTGGTGGTGCAGCCGGGAGAAGTTCTCGACCTCCACCCTGAAGGTCTCCACCGCGATCTCGAACTCGATCAGGGCGCGCTCGGCGGCACGCACCGCCTGGGCCAGCCGGTCCTGCGGTTCGGAGGATGCGGCGGCCGACTCGGTGCCGGGGGCCGACTCGGTGCCGGGGGAATTCGTCACCGGTCCAGCCTACGAGGAGTGGGGGGCGCCGGTCACAGCCTACGGCCTGGTAGCTGCCCACGGCCCACCGGCGCCCGTGCCCTCACACGCCCTCCTCCGCCGCGATCCGCCCGGCCCGCACCTCCGCCACCAACTCCGCGTGGTCCGCCTCGGTCCGGTCGGCGTACGCGACCGCGAAGGCCGCGACCGCCTCGTCCAGTTGCTCGCCCTTGCCGCAGTAACCGGCGATCAGCCGCGGGTCAGCGGAGTGCGCGTGCGCCCTGGCCAGCAGCGCGCCCGTCATCCGCGCGTAGTCGTCTATCAGGCCGGCCTCCAGCTCCGCGGGGTCGACGCTGCCCTTGCGGTTGCGGAACTGCCGTACCTGGTACGGCCGGCCGTCCACGTCGGCCCAGCCCAGCAGGCTGTCGCTGACGACCTGCATGCGCTTCTGGCCCAGCACCACGCGCCGCCCCTCGTGCTCCGCCACGGGGGCGTCGAACCCGGCCTTCCCCAGGTACGGCAGCAGCGCGGAGGGCCGGGCCTCCTTCACCTGGAGCACCAGCGGCTGCCCGAGGTGGTCCAGGAGCAGCACCACGTACGAGCGGGTGCCCACGCTGCCCGTCCCGACCACCCGGAACGCCACGTCGTGCACCGCGTACCGGGCCAGCAGCGGCCGCCGGTCCTCGCCGATCGTCGCCAGGTAGCCGTCCTGCGACAGGGCCCCGGCGACCGCCGCCGCCTCCTCGTCCGGCACCCGGCGCAGCACCGGGGGCGCGTCGACGAAGCGCCGGCCGCCGCCCTCGACCTCCTCCGTCGCCCTCGCCGCGAACTTGGCGCTGGTGTTGCGGCGCGCCTTCCCGGCCACCAGGCGCAGGGTGCCCGCCAGGTCGCGGGCGTCGGCGTGCGCGACCAGTTCCTCGTCGGCGATGGCGTGCCAAGCGTCCAGCACCGGCATCTTCGCCAGCAGCCGCATGGTCCGCCGGTACGCGCCCACCGCGTCGAAGGCGGCGCCCCGGCAGACGTCCTCGTCCGCCCCGGCCTCGCGCCCGGCCAGCACCAGGGAGGCGGCGAGCCTCTTGACGTCCCACTCCCAGGGGCCGTGCACGGTCTCGTCGAAGTCGTTGATGTCCATGACGAGACGGCCCAGATGGTCCCCGTACAGGCCGAAGTTGGCGGCGTGCGCGTCACCGCAGATCTGGGCGCCGATCCCGGTGACCGGGCCGCCCGCGAGGTCGGCGGCCATCAGCCCGGCCGAACCGCGCAGGAAGGCGAAGGGGCTCGCCGCCATCCTCCCCACCCGCAGCGGGACGAGTCCCGGGATGCGCCCGAGGCCGGACTCCCGCACCGCCTCCACCGTGCCCGGCCGGTCGGGACCCGGGGAGAACACCGCGTGCGCCTCGCGCGGTACCCGCTCCCGCAGCGCCTTGCCCTCCTGCTTGGGCGCGCCGTCGTGCGGCCACCTCTGGAATCCCGCGACGTGCGGGAGCCGGTGCTCCACGTGTTCTCCCTCCCCTTGGGCCATGCCCGGTTGGTCACTCCTGGGGGCAATCTAGCCATTTACCGGACCGTGCCCGATGTTTCATGCTTGCCTGGACGGTGAAGACCCGACCCTGATGCTCTTTCAGCCTTCCGCGCCGAACCGCAGCCGAACCTCAGGTGCCCGACGTTGGACGAGATGACCAGGCTTCCCACGACCACGACCCCGCTCGCCGCCACCGGTGTCTCCGCGCTCGTACGCCTCGCCGTGCTCTGCGTCGGCCCCGACGGCGACATCTCGTACTGGAACCGCGGTGCCGAGGAACTCTTCGGCCACCGCTGGGAGGGCGTGTTCGGCCGCCCGGCGGCCGGACTGCTGCCGCACACCGCGGGCCGGCACCCCGGGGAGCAGGACGCCCTGGAGGTGCTGGACGAGCTCACCCGGTCCGCCTGGGCCGGCGCGCTGCCCACCACCGACCGCGACGGCGGCGTGAAGGACGTGGTGTGGTGGTCCTACCGGATCATGGAACCGGCCGGCCGGAGCCTGCTGGTGATCGCCGCCAACGCCCGTCCGCTGCGCGACACCGGGCCGCGCCTCGCGCTCGGCGACCACCTGCTGCCCTACACCGCCGACGGCACCATCGCCCGCGGCGCCGTCCGCATCACCCCGCGCCTCGCCCCGGTCGCCGACCCCGCGCACGCCGAGCACCTGGCCGGCCGGCTGGGCTCGGTGCTGCCCCGGGTCAGCGCGGGGCGGCTGGACCGGATCGTCCGTCAGATCGTGCCCCTGGGCTACCCGGCGGTGGAGGTCGACGGCACGGTGCTGCTCCCCGTGCTCCCCGAGGAGTACGGCACGACCGTGGCACCGCCCCCCGTGAACCCGGCCACCGGCCGCACCGCGCGGCCCACCCGGCCCGCCCCGCACCCGGAGTTGCTGCCGGGGCCGCGGGCCGACGCGGCGGCGCCGGTGCTGGTCCCCGTGGCCGCGCCCAGCCCCTCGCTCGCCCCGGGCCACGTGCTGGACGAGCAACTGGCCCTGCTGCGCGAGACCGGGGCCAAGGTCGGCACGACCCTGGACCTGGAGACGACCGCCCGCGAGCTGTGCGCGGTCACCGTGCCGCGGTTCGCCGACTTCGCCGCCGTCCTCGTCGTCGACCAGCTGTTCTCCGACACCGAGCCGCCGAAGGACGACCTGTCCGGGGACACGATCATCGCCCGCCGGGTCGCCGTGGCCCACACCGGCACCACCCCAGGCCCGTGGGCGGCGGCCCTGCCGGAGGGCGAGCTGATCCCGCTGCCCGCCGACTCCACCCCGCGGCTTGGCGAGCCGCTGCTCGTACCGGTGATAGACCCCGCCCTCGCCCGGGACATCGCGCTCGACCTGGGCGTGCCCGGGCTCGGCCCGTTACTTCCCGAGCGGTCGATGGTCGTCGTACCGCTCACCGCGCGCGGCACGGTGCTGGGACGGATGTGCTTCCTGCGCCATCCCGGCCGCCGTCCCTTCGACGCCAAGGACGCCGCGACCGCCGCCGAGGTCTCCGCCCGGGGCGCCGTGCACCTGGACAACGCCCGGCTGCACCGGCTGGAGTCGCGCGCCGCCGCGACACTGCAGCGCAGCATGATGCCGACCCGGCCGCCCCGCATCCCCGGGGTCCGGATCGCGCACCACTACATGCCCGGAGACCGCCAGGCCCAGGTCGGCGGCGACTGGTTCGACGCCATCCAACTGCCCGGCGGCCGCGTGGCGCTGATCGTCGGCGACGTCATGGGCCACGGTCTGCTGTCGGCCGCCGTGATGGGCCAGTTCCGCACCGCCGTGATCACGATGGCCGCACTCGACCTGCCGCCCGCGCAGCTGCTGCGCCACCTGGACAACCTGGCCCACCGCCTCGGCGCCGAGCACCTGGCGACCTGCGTGTACGCGGTCTACGACCCGATCCACCGAACCCTGACCCTCGCCAACGCCGGCCACATCCCTCCCGTGCTGGCCCGTCACGACGGCCGCAGCGAGCTGCTGCAGATCCCCAAGGGCGCCCCGATCGGCGTCGGCGGAGTGCCCTTCGAGACGGTCGAGATCCCCGTCCCGGACGGCAGTTGGCTGGTGCTCTGCACCGACGGCCTGGTGGAGGTGCGCGGCCAGGGGATAGACGCGGGCCTGGCGGCGCTGTGCTCCAACGTCATCGAACCGCAGCAGACCCCCGAGGACGTCTGCGAGCAGATCCTCAGCCGTGTCCACTCCGACGACCGCCGCGACGACGTGGCGCTGCTGGTCGCCAACTTCCAGGGCATCCCGCCCGAGGACGTCGCCGAGTGGCGGCTGGCGATGGACATCTCCGACGTCCGGCGGGCCCGTGCGCTCACCCGCGAGCAGCTCGCGCGATGGGGGCTGCACGGGCTCAGCGACCTGACCGAGCTGCTGGTCAGCGAGCTGGTGACCAACGCGCTGCGGGTCGCCTCGCACGAGGTGTCACTGCGGCTGATGCGGGTCGGCAAGCTGATGGTCGAGGTCACCGACGACGACCACAACCTGCCGCAGCTGCGCCGCGCGGACGCCGACGACGAGGAGGGCCGCGGCCTGGCCCTGGTCAGCAACCTCTCCAGGCGCTGGGGCACCAGCCGCAAGGCGGTCGGCAAGGTCGTCTGGTTCGAGCTGCCCTTGCCCGTCTGACCTGGGAACGAACCAGGGGAAACCGTCCCGATCCGGTCAGATGTAACCTACAAGCATGCAGGCCGGGAAAAACGCCTCGGTGGAGACCATCCACCGCGAGATGACCGCCTTCGCCCGCCGCGCCCGCGCGGCGGCCGCCCGGATGCACCCGCAACTGTCCCTGGTCGCGTACACGCTGCTGACCCACATGAGCGAGCGCCGGAACTGCCGGGCCACGGACCTCGCCCAGGCGTTCCTGCTCGACAAGTCGACGGTCAGCCGCCAGGTCGCCACCCTGGAACGGCTCGGCCTCGTCGAACGGCGCCCCGACCCCGCCGACCACCGCGTCCAGGTGCTGCTGCCGAGCACGGCGGGCGCGGCACTCCTGGCGGAGGCGACCCGGGCGGCCCGGCGCAGCGTCCGCGGGAGGCTGGCGGACTGGGACGACGGGGACCTGGCGCGGTTCGCCGCGTACCTGACCCGCTACAACGACGCCCCGGAGCGCCGGGACTGACCGGCCCGCGGCCGGCGTCCGGGGCTCAGCAGCAGGCGCCTGGCCTCAGCGGCAGGCGCCCCGGCCTCAGCGCCCGGCCTCAGCGCCCTCCGTGCAGGCCTGCGTGGCCTCGGTGCAGGCGGCGGCACCGTCGGGGAGGTACTTCTCGGCCCACGACCCCAGCTCCCCCAGGGCCGGCCCGAGCGCCTCGCCCGCCTCGGTGAGCCGGTAGCTCACCCGCAGCGGGGGCCCGGGGTCCACCTCGCGGACGACGATGCCCGCCTCGGCCAGCTCCGTGAGCCGGTCGGAGAGCATCCGTTCGCTGATCTTGGGGATGGCCCGGCGCAGCTCGACGAAGTACGCCGGACGATGCGTGAGGACGGCCACGATCAGGCCGCTCCAGCGCTTGCCCAGGATCCCGAAGACGCGGGTCAACCCGACGTCGACCTTGGCGCACGGCTCCGCGTCGTGCGCGGCCCGCTCAGTCCCCTGTCCCATGGCCACAAGGGTACCCGGCTTGCCATCACTCACTGCAGAAAAGTAAGGTCCTGTGCTAGTACTAGTTGCGCACGAATCTTTCACTGCAAACTTTATGGAAGTGGAGGCACCCCCATGCCCACGCTGCTGCACCTCGACTCGTCCATCTGGCCCTCCGAGACCTCCGCGTCCCGCGACGTGGCGAACTCCTTCCGCAAGGAGTGGGAGGCCCAGCACCCGGGCGGTGAGGTGATCTACCGCGACCTGAACGCCGAGCCCGTGCCGCACCTCGACGCGGCCCACCACGTGGGCGGCGCCGAGCACCCACTGCGGAACGAACTGGCCGACGAGCTGGAGCGCGCCGACGCCCTGCTGATCAGCGCGCCGATGTACAACTTCTCGATCCCCAGCACCCTCAAGGCCTGGCTCGACCAGGTGATCATCCTGGGCCGCACCGGGGGCGAGCGGCCCTCCGCCGCGGACACCCCGGTCGTCGTGGTGGCCAGCCGCGGCGGTGGCTACGGCCCCGGGACCCCGCGCGAGGACTTCGAGTTCGTCACCACCTACCTGACGAAGGTCCTGGAGGGCGGCCTCGGCATCACGGACGTCGAGTTCATCGTCCCCGAGCTGACCCTGGCCCGTGCCGTCCCGGCCATGTCCGGCCTCATCGAGGCCTCCGACGCCTCCCGCGCCAAGGCCCACGAGCAGGCCGCCGCCAAGGCCAAGGAGCTCGCCGCGCGAGTCGCCTGACCCCGTCCCGGCCGCCCCCACGCACGGAGGGGCCGCGTGGCGTGCGCCACGCGGCCCCTCCCGTCGTACGTGCCCGTGCGCCCGGGCGTACGGCTACTTCACAGGTTCACGCCGAAGTCCTGCGCGATGCCGCGCAGGCCCGAGGCGTAACCCTGGCCGACGGCGCGGAACTTCCACTCGGCGCCGTTGCGGTACAGCTCGCCGAAGACCATCGCCGTCTCCGTCGAGGCGTCCTCGGACAGGTCGTAGCGGGCGAGCTCGTTGTTGTCGGCCTGGTTCACCACGCGGATGAAGGCGTTGCGCACCTGGCCGAACGACTGCTGGCGGCTCTCGGCGTCGTAGATCGACACCGGGAAGACGATCTTCTCGACCTCGGCCGGCACGGTGGCCAGGTTCACCTTGACCTGCTCGTCGTCGCCCTCGCCCTCGCCGGTGAGGTTGTCGCCGGTGTGCTCCACCGAGCCCTCCGGGCTCTTCAGGTTGTTGAAGAACACGAAGTGCTTGTCCGAGACGACCTTGCTCTCGGCGTTGACCAGGAGCGCGCTCGCGTCGAGGTCGAAGTCGGTGCCGGTGGTCGTGCGGACGTCCCAGCCCAGACCGACGGTGACCGCGGTCAGTCCCGGGGCCTCCTTCGTCAGCGAGACATTGCCGCCCTTGGAAAGGCTGACACCCATGGGATCTCCCTGCTCATTCCGGCGCGGGCCGCGCCCCTTGACGATTCCTTTGCCCATTCGCTCAACGGCTCTCCCCGGGCGTGGGTTCCCGGCGCCGCGGCCGTTCACCTGAGTGCCGTACAGACCCGTACGAGGCCGCGGTAGCGGTAGAAAGGACCCATGGCCACCGGCTCCCGTGCTTCGTCCGACTCCTCCTCCGGCGCCGACGGCCCCGGGAGCACCGCCGAGGAGATGGTCAGCGCCCTGCTGACCGCGTCCCGGCTCCTCGTCGCCGTCTCCGCCCGCTCGCTCGCGGCGGTCGAGGAGGCCCTGACCCTGCCCCAACTGCGCATGCTGGTCGTCCTCGAGAGCCACGGGGCGCTGAACCTCTCGCAGCTCGCCGCGGAACTGGGCGTGCAGCCCTCCACGGCGCTGCGCATGCTGGACCGGCTCGTGACCGTCGACATGGTCGCCCGCGACGCCTCCCCCACCGACCGGCGCACGACGGTCATCTCGCTGACCGCGACCGGGCGGCGCACCGTGAACGACGTCACGGAGCGCCGCCGGGCCGAGATCGCCCGCATCGTCGACGCCATGCCCCCGGGACAGCGCCGCCACCTCGTCCAGGCCCTCCAGGCCTTCGCCGAGGCCGGCGGCGAACCCCCGGTCGGCGAGCACGACGCCCGTCACGTCGGCTGGTGAGCCGCACGCCCGTGGGCCGGCGCCGGCGACGGGCCGTAGCCGACGGCAACCGCGCACGACAGGACGGCAGTCACGACGGCGACTCGGACGAGGGCGCATCTGGCCACCCGTTCTTCCTGGAGGTCACGGAGAAAGCGGGCCGGCACAACGGCAGCCGTGTCGCGGCGCACTCACGCCGCACGATTTCCACGAGCCCCCGGCTCGCACCCCCACACAATGGTCATGGACCGTAACAGTCGTCCCGGCGGCCCCGGAAGCAGCACCAGCGCACAACCGGGGCCGGCGGATGATGTTCACCCGCCGAACCCTTGCCGCTCCACCCGTGTCATCCGGTACGGCCTCCTTGCTGCCCCGCCGTCCGGCCGCCCCCGCGGCGGCCGGACGACCCGGAGGGCCGGAACCGGACGTGCCGGACCCCTTGCGCGGGGCACAGGACGGCACCGGACGCCAACCGGCCACCAGGCACCCACCACTTGAGTGACACGCCTCACAGCCGGACGTCACCCGTACGCAAGAGCCCCTCGCCGACCGCGAACGGCCTGCGAGGGGGCTCCGGTACGTCAGGACACCACCGACCGGCCGGGCGGCCCGACCGGTCCTTGGACCAACACGAGAAACGGGCCTCCGACTGCGACTTCCGTCACGGTCGAAGACCCGTTCCCGCTCTGTGCGCGAGGGGGGAGTTGAACCCCCACGCCCTTTCGGGCACTGGAACCTGAATCCAGCGCGTCTGCCTATTCCGCCACCCGCGCATGGGTGTTGTCCTCTGGAGTCCTTCACACCTTGGGGGGTCTTCCCCGTCCGGTGCGTCAGCCCCTTCCGACACCCAGAACATTAGCACGCTGCTCAGGGTGGAATCACATCCGTTTCCGGGCACCCCCGAGCGAGGGGAACCGTCCTCTGTTGCGGGACACTGGCAGGGGCCACCTCTACCATCCCTGTGGGGGAGCGGCCGCGGACCGTGTCACTGTTGACACCGGTCCCGTGGGAGCTGCCGGGGAACCAGCGGTTTTCCCAGCGCGTGGATACGATCAGTAAGCAGTACCGGAAGGATCGGACCGGAAGATCACGGCGGAGGCCGTGTGCGACCGCAGGACCTCGAGGAGGGAGGTGCACCGTGGGAGTACTCAAGAAGTTCGAGCAGCGTCTCGAGGGCTTCGTGAACGGCACCTTCGCCAAGGTGTTCAAGTCCGAGGTCCAGCCCGTGGAGATCGCGGGTGCCCTGCAACGTGAGTGCGACAACAACGCGACGATCTGGAACCGGGACCGCACCGTGGTCCCCAACGACTTCATCGTCGAACTCAGCACCTCCGACTACGAGCGGCTGAGCCCCTACGCCCTCCAGCTCGGCGAGGAGCTCGCCGGCATGGTGCGCGACTACGCCAAGCAGCAGCGCTACACCTTCATGGGCAACATCAAGGTGAACCTGGAGAAGGCCGACGACCTCGACACCGGCCTGTACCGGGTGCGCAGCCGCACCCTCGCCTCCAGCGAGTCGCAGCAACAGCAGCAACAGCAGCAGTCGCAACAGCAGTACCAGCAGCAGCCCCCCGCGGGCCGCGGCGGCTACGGCTACCCGCCGCAGGCCCCGCAGCGCCCCTCGGGCCCGCCGCCGATTCCGGCCGGCCCGCCGCCCGGCGCCGCGCCGGTCACCCGGCTCCCCGGAGGCGGCCCGACGGCCGCCGGGGGCGCCACCATGAACGTACGCCGCTGGATCGAGATCAACGGCACACGCCACCAGATCTCCCGTCCCACCCTGGTACTCGGCCGCAGCACCGAGGCCGACGTGCGGGTCGACGACCCCGGTGTGTCCCGCCGCCACTGCGAGATCAGGGCGGGATCGCCCTCGACGGTCGTCGACCTCGGGTCGACGAACGGCATCGTGGTGGACGGACAGCACACCCAGCGCGCTACGCTCCGCGACGGTTCACGGATCGTCGTGGGCAGTACCACCATCGTGTACCGGCAAGCCGAAGGGTGAAGCGGGGGCAATGTCAGAGCTGACCCTGACGGTCATGCGGTTGGGTTTCCTCGCCGTACTGTGGCTGTTCGTCATCGTGGCCGTGCAGGTCATCCGCAGCGACCTGTTCGGGACCCGGGTGACCCAGCGCGCGGCCGGGCGCCGCGAGGCCCAGTCGCGTCCTCCGCAGCAGCGCCAGCAGGCGCCGGCTGCGCAGGGCCGCCAGCAGCAGAACAACAACCGGGCCCGGCGCGGCGCCCCCACCAAACTGGTGGTCTCCGAGGGCTCGCTCGCGGGCACCACGGTCGCGCTGCAGGGCCAGACGATCACCTTGGGCCGGGCGCACGATTCCACGATCGTGCTCGACGACGACTACGCGTCCAGCCGTCATGCCAGGATCTACCCGGACCGCGACGGCAACTGGATCGTCGAGGACCTGGGATCCACCAACGGCACCTTCATGGACCGGAACCGGCTCACCACGCCGACCCCGATCCCGCTCGGTGCGCCGATCCGCATCGGCAAGACCGTCATCGAGCTGCGGAAGTAGTCGCACAATGGGCGAGCACAGCCAGCGAGCGCGAGCGAGAGGGTGGGCAGCGTGCGGATGTACCCGGAGCCGACGGGCGAGGTGCGCATGACTCTGTCGTTGCGCTTCGCCGCCGGCTCGCACAAGGGAATGATCCGGGAGGGCAACGAGGACTCCGGCTACGCCGGTCCGCGGCTGCTCGCCATCGCCGACGGCATGGGCGGCCAGGCCGCCGGTGAGGTCGCCTCCTCCGAGGTGATCTCCACCCTCGTGCCGCTCGACGACGACATCCCCGGCTCGGACATCCTCACCTCCCTCGCCACCGCCGTGCAGCGGGCCAACGACCAGCTGCGCGTCATGGTCGAGGAGGACGGGCAGCTGGAGGGCATGGGCACCACGCTCACCGCCCTGCTCTGGACCGGGCAGCGGCTCGGCCTGGTGCACGTCGGCGACTCCCGTGCGTACCTGCTGCGTGACGGTGTGCTCACCCAGATCACCCAGGACCACACCTGGGTGCAACGGCTCGTCGACGAGGGCCGGATCACCGAGGAGGAGGCCGGCACGCACCCGCAGCGCTCGCTGCTGATGCGCGCCCTGGACGGCCGCGGCCAGGTCGAGCCCGACCTGTCGATCCGCGAGGTCCGGGCCGGCGACCGCTACCTGATCTGCTCCGACGGCCTGTCCGGCGTCGTCAGCCACCAGACCCTCGAGGACACCCTCGCCGGGTACCAGGCACCCGCCGAGACCGTGCAGGAGCTGATCCAGCTCGCCCTGCGCGGCGGCGGCCCCGACAACATCACCTGCATCGTCGCCGACGTCCTGGACATCGACGACGGCGACACCCTGGCCGTGCAGCTGCACGACACGCCCGTCGTCGTGGGCGCCGTCGCCGACAGCCGGCACCACCTGCCGCTGTCCGACCCGCGGCACCTGCAGACCCCGGCCGGCCGCGCCTCCGAGCTCGGCCGCCCGCCGGCCCCCGAGGGTGCCTTCGGCCCGCCCGGCAGCGGCAACCCGCAGGTCGGCACGCCCACGGGCGGCTTCGGCGGGTACGACGACGAGGAGCTGGGCAAGCCCCGCAAGCGCGGCCGCTGGCTCAAGCGCTCGCTGATCCTGCTGGTCGTCCTCGGCGTCGTCGGCGGCGGCCTCTACGGCGCGTACCGCTGGACCCAGACGCAGTACTACGTGGGCGTCAAGGGCGACCACGCGGCGATCTACCAGGGCATCGAGCAGAAGCTGGCCTGGCTCGACCTGTCGAAGGTCCACGAGGACCGCCCCGGGATCGAACTCAAGTACCTACCGCAGAACCAGCGCAAGTACGTCACGGCCACGATCGCCGCCAGCGACCTCGCCGACGCGCGCAGGACCGCGGACGAACTCGAGCACCAGGCGAAGGTCTGCCAGACCAAGGAAGCCGTCGACAAGTCCAGCGCCGCCGCCGCGGAGAAGGCCAAGAAGGACCAGCAGAAGGGCGCCGACACCGCCACCGGCAAGACCGACGGCACCCCGTCCTCGGACGCGTCCGGCTCCCCCAAGCCCAGCACGACCCCCTCCACCAGCCCGTCGACCAGCCCCACCCTCTCCGACGAGGACCGGTCGCTGGCCCAACAGTGCCCGACCGGCAGCTAGCAGTGAGCAGGAGGGGCGTCAGTCCAGCATGAGCGTTGTCACCAACACCACGACCATCACGTCCGTCGGCGCGCCGAGCCGCCGCAACACGGAGCTCGCGCTCCTCGTCTTCGCGGTCCTGATCCCGGTCTTCGCGTACGCGAACGTCGGGCTGGCGAAGAGCGGTTCGCTGCCGGCCGGAATGCTCGCCTACGGCCTCGGGCTGGGCGCGATCGCCCTCGTCGCACACCTCGTCGTGCGCAAGTTCGCGCCGTACGCGGATCCGTTGATGCTTCCGATCGCCACCCTGCTGAACGGCATGGGCCTGGTGTTCATCTGGCGGCTGGACCTGGAGAGCTCGCTCCCCGGCGGCGCCTCGGCGCCGACGCAGCTGATGTGGTCGACACTGGGCGTCGCGCTCTTCCTCGGCGTCCTGGTCTTCCTGAAGGACCACCGCATCCTGCAGCGCTACACGTACATCTCGATGGTCGTGGCGCTGGTCCTGCTCATCCTCCCGGTGTTCTTCCCGCCGGTCTACGGCGCGCGGATCTGGATCACCGTCGCGGGCATGTCCATCCAGCCCGGCGAGTTCGTGAAGATCATCATCGCGGTGTTCTTCGCCGGCTACCTGATGGTCAAGCGGGACGCGCTGGCGCTCGCCAGCCGCCGCTTCATGGGGATGTACCTGCCCCGCGGCCGCGACCTCGGCCCGATCCTGGTGATCTGGGGCCTCAGCATCCTCATCCTCGTCTTCGAGACCGACCTGGGCACCTCGCTGCTCTTCTTCGGCCTCTTCGTGATCATGCTCTACGTCGCCACCGAGCGCACCAGCTGGATCGTCTTCGGTCTGCTGCTGTCCGTGGGCGGCGCGGTGGTCGTCGGCAGCTTCGAGCCGCACGTGCACAGCCGTGTGGAGGACTGGCTCAACCCGTTCCGCAGCATCGAGGCCGGCCAGGGCGCGAGCCAGCCCGCGCAGGCCATGTGGGCCTTCGGCTCCGGCGGTCTCTTCGGATCGGGTCTCGGCCAGGGCTACTCCCGGCTCATCGGCTTCGCCGCCAAGAGCGACTACATCTTCGCCACCGTCGGCGAGGAACTCGGCCTGGCCGGACTCATGGGCATCCTGCTGCTCTACGCACTCCTCGTGGAGCGCGGCGCCCGTACCGCGCTGGCCGCCCGTGACCCCTTCGGCAAGCTGCTGGCGATCGGCCTGTCCGGCGCCTTCGCCCTCCAGGTGTTCGTCGTCGCCGGCGGTGTCACCGGACTCATCCCGCTGACCGGTATGACCATGCCGTTCCTGGCCCAGGGCGGGTCCTCCGTGATCGCCAACTGGGCCTTGGTGGCCATCCTGCTGAGAATCAGCGACACCGCGCGCCGCCCGGCGCCGGCCCCCGCCTCGTCCCCCGATGCCGAGCCGACCCAGGTGGTGCGGACCCAGTGAACAAGCCCCTGCGCCGAGTCGCCGTCTTCTGCGGCGTGCTCGTGCTCGCCCTGCTGATCCGGGTGAACTACATCCAGTTCGTGCAGGCGGACGAGCTCAAGAACGACGCCAACAACCGACGGGTCACGATCAACCAGTACGCCACCCCCCGCGGCGACATACTCGTCGACGGCAAGGCGATCACCGGCCACACCGAGACCACGGGCAGCGACTTCAAGTACAAGGCCACCTTCAAGAACGGGAAGATGTGGGCGCCCGTCACCGGCTACGCCTCGCAGGCCTTCGGCACGACCCTGCTCCAGGGCGTCGAGGACAAGATCCTCACCGGTGACGACGACCGGCTCTTCTTCACCCGCACCGTCGACGTGCTGTCCGGCAAGCAGAAGCAGGGCGGCGACGTCGTCACGACCCTCAGCGGCGCCGCCCAGAAGGCGGCCTTCGAGGGCCTGGGCAACAAGAAGGGCGCGGTCGCGGCCATCAACCCGGAGACCGGGGCCGTCCTCGCGCTGGCGAGCACGCCTTCGTACGACCCTTCCACCTTCGCCGGCAACTCGCAGGCCGACAGCAAGGCCTGGAACGCCCTGCAGAAGGAGAACGACCCCGACGAGCCGATGCTGAACCGGGCACTGCGGCAGACCTACCCGCCGGGCTCCACGTTCAAGGTCGTCACGGCCGCCGCGGCGCTGGAGAACGGCCTGTACGACGACGTCGACGAGCCGACCGACTCCGAGGTGCCGTACATCCTCCCGGACACGAACAACCAGGAGCTGAAGAACGAGGGCGGCATCGCCTGCAAGAACGTCTCCCTGAGGGAGGCGCTGCGGGTCTCGTGCAACTCCGTCTTCGGCAAGCTGGGGGCGACCCTCGGCCGCGACAAGATGGTCGAGGAGGCCGAGAAGTTCGGCTTCAACAAGGAGCAGTTCGTCCCGGTCCGCGTGGCGGCCAGCAACTTCTCCACCAAGATGGACAAGCCGCAGACGGCGCTGTCCTCCATCGGCCAGTTCGAGACCGCGGCCACCCCGCTGCAGATGGCGATGGTGGCCGGAGCGATCGCCAACGACGGCAAGCTGATGAAGCCGTACATGGTGAGTGAGCTCCGCGCCTCGAACAACAAGCTCGTGGACAGCGTCAAGCCCGAAGAGCTCTCGCAGCCGCTCAGCTCGGACAACGCGCAGAAGCTCCAGCAGATGATGGAGACCGTCGTGCAGTCGGGCACCGGCACGCGGGCCCAGATCCCGGGTGTCACCGTCGGTGGCAAGACCGGTACCGCCCAGCACGGCGTGGACAACAGTGAGAAGCCTTACGCGTGGTTCATCTCATACGCCAAGACCGACAGCGGCTCCCCGGTCGCCGTCGCCGTCGTGGTGGAGGACGCGGCCGCGAACCGCGGCGACATCTCCGGTGGCGGCTTCGCCGCGCCGATCGCGAAGAGCGTCATGGAGGCCGTGCTGAACAAGTGATGCCGGTCACACCGTATCCATGGATGTGCGCTAAGTCGCACGTCGCGATACCGGTCGTATATCGGCTACCGGCGAGGACCGGGATCGGCACGCGGCGGCGGGTACGGTATGCCCGAGCAGCCACACGGACGGTTTAGGAAGGGCAAGCGCTATGGAAGAGCCGCGTCGCCTCGGCGGCCGGTACGAGCTGGGCTCGGTGCTCGGCCGCGGTGGCATGGCCGAGGTGTACATCGCCCATGACACCCGGCTCGGCCGCACCGTCGCCGTGAAGACGCTCCGGGTGGACCTCGCCCGCGATCCGTCCTTCCAGGCCCGGTTCCGCCGTGAGGCCCAGTCGGCCGCCTCGCTGAACCACCCGTCGATCGTCGCGGTGTACGACACCGGCGAGGACTACGTCGACGGGGTCTCCATCCCGTACATCGTCATGGAGTACGTGGACGGCTCCACCCTCCGCGAGCTGCTCCACTCGGGCCGCAAGCTCCTCCCGGAGCGGTCCCTGGAGATGACCACCGGCATCCTCCAGGCACTGGAGTACAGCCACCGCGCGGGCATCGTCCACCGGGACATCAAGCCCGCGAACGTGATGCTGACCCGGAACGGTCAGGTCAAGGTCATGGACTTCGGCATCGCCCGCGCCATGGGCGACTCCGGCATGACGATGACGCAGACCGCCGCCGTGATCGGCACCGCCCAGTACCTCTCCCCGGAGCAGGCCAAGGGCGAGACCGTCGACGCGCGCTCCGACCTGTACTCGACGGGCTGCCTGCTCTACGAGCTGCTCACCGTGCGGCCGCCCTTCGTGGGCGACTCCCCGGTGGCGGTCGCGTACCAGCACGTGCGCGAGGAGCCGCAGCCGCCGAGCGTCTACGACCCCGAGGTCTCGCCGGCGATGGACGCCATCGTCCTCAAGGCGCTGACCAAGGACCCGGACTACCGCTACCAGTCCGCCGACGAGATGCGCGCCGACATCGAGGCCTGCCTCGACGGCCAGCCCGTCGCCGCCACGGTCGCCCTGGGCGCCGTCGGCTACAACGGCGGCGGCTACGGCGGCTACGGCAACGACTCGCCCACCACGGCCCTCCCGCCCCAGCAGGACGCCGGCACCTCGATGCTGCCGCCCATGCGCGACGACGACGGCGGCTTCGGCTACGACCAGCCCCAGGGCGGTGGCGGCCGGCGCAAGCCGAAGAAGAGCAACACCTCCACGATCCTGCTGGTCGTCGCGGCCGTCCTGGTCCTGATCGGCGCGATCTTCATGGGCAAGGCGCTGTTCTCCGGCAACGGCGGCGGTGCCGACTCGGTGTCCGTCCCGCAGTTCGTCGGCGACACCAAGTCCGAGGCCGAGGCCAAGGCGGCGAACGGCGGGATCACCATCGCGTTCGGCGATCCGATGTTCTGCGCCGACCAGCCCAAGGACAAGGTCTGCAAGCAGTCGGCCGAGGTCAACAGCAAGATCCCCAAGGACCAGACCGTCACCCTGCAGCTCTCCAAGGGCACCGAGAAGGTCGACGTCCCGGACGTCACCGGTGACGCCTTCGACGACGCCGAGAGCAAGCTGAAGGACGCGGGCTTCGAGGTCGACAAGCAGTCCCAGACGTCCACCGAGGACGCGGGCACGGTCCTCAAGCAGGACCCCAAGGGCGGCTCGAAGCGGGCCAAGGGCACGACGATCACCCTCACGGTGGCCGTGGCGCCCGAAGAGGTCACGATCAAGGACGTGAGCAACAAGAGCAAGGACGAGGCCACTCAGATCCTCCAGGCGGACGGCCTGAAGGTCGTCGTCACCGAGGAGGAATCCGCCGACCACGCCCAGGGCACGGTCATCCGGACCGACCCGACGGCCGGGAGCACGATCAAGGCGGGCGAGACGGTGACCCTGTTCGTCGCCAAGCCCCCGTCCACCAGCCAGATGCCCGAGTTGAGGAACAGGACGCTCGGGGAAGCCAAGGCCGAAGCCAACGAACTGGGCCTGAAGATCAACTTTGTCGGCAACTCGTCGCAGAACGACACCGCCATCGTGACCAACCAGTTCCCGCTGCCCGGCACCCCGGTGAAGCCGGGTGACACCCTGTCGCTCTTCGCCCAGGACAACCCGAACGGCGGGAACAACGGGGGCGGCGGAGGCTTCATCAACGGAGGCAACGGCGGCTGACGCAGCCGGTCACCACGCCTGACGAAGCGGGGAGGCGGTCACCACGGTGGCCGCCTCCCCGCTTCTTTGGCGCCCGCGAGGGTCCGGCCCGGGGCCCCGGGCACGGGCTGCGTGCCGGGACACGGAAGGGGCCGCGGACTCGGTGTCCGCGGCCCCTTCCCGTTCGCTGCGCGCCTGCGCGCCTGCGCGTCCGCGTCAGCCCAGCTCCGCCGGAGGCGTCCGCTTCGCGTCCACCTTCTGGGTGCGGACGAGTTCGGCCCACACGATGTAGCGGTCGCGCGAGGTGTAGACCGGGGTGCAGGTGGTGAGCGTCAGGTAGCGGCCGGCCTTCTTCCTGCCGCTCTCCTTCGGGATCTGGTCGATGACGTCGACGTTGAACTTCGAGGTCTCCGGGAGGACCTTGTAGACCTTGTAGACGTACCAGGTGTCGCGGTCCTCGAAGACGACCGGGTCGCCGTCCTTGATCTTGTGGATGTTGTGGAACTTGGCGCCGTGGCCGTCGCGGTGCGCGGCGAGCGTGAAGTTGCCCTTCTTGTCCCAGGGCATGGCCGACTCCACGGGGTCGGTGTAGTACCCGGCGACGCCCTCGTTGAGCACCTTCGTGGAGGTGCCCTTCTTCACCAGGACCTCGAAGTTCCGGCCCATGGCGGGGACGTGGAGGAAGCCGATGCCGCCCTTGGTGTCGAGCTTGCCCGGGGCGCTGTCCGCCCACTGGCGCCTGACGGCGTCGCCGTCCTGCCGGGCGGCGCGGTCGGCCAGCACGTTGGTCCACCACAGGGAGTAGACGACGAAGAGCCCGAGGATCACGCCCGTGGTGATGAGGAGTTCACCGATCAGGCTGACGGCGGCGGCGAGCCGCGAGAGGGGGCGCCGGGTCGGCACGGCCTCCCGGGCGCGGTCATGCTGGGTGGTCGTCACCACTTGCCCCGATCTGTGTGCGTCCGTTCCTGGCCTACTCGACCAGGGCGTCCGGCTTGCCCTTGCTGCGCGGCCGTTCCTCGACCATCTTGCCCCAGACGATCAACCGGAACTTACTGGTGAACTCCGGTGTGCACGTGGTCAGTGTGATGTAGCGGCCGGGCTTGGTGAAGCCGGATCCGTCGGGGACCGGCTTGATCACCGAGATGTTGGAGGGCGGGGTGGAGGGCAGCATGCTCGCCACCTCGTACGTGTAGTACGTGCTCTCCGTCTCGACCACGACCTTGTCCCCCGCCACCAGTTTGTTGACGTAGCGGAACGGTTCGCCGTGGGTGTTGCGGTGCGCGGCGAGGGCGAAGTTGCCCTTCTTGTCCCAGGGCATGGCCGTCTCCAGCTGGCCGGAGTAGTGGCCGATCATGCCCTTGTCGAGCACCTTGTGCTTGTCGACGCCCTCGGCGATGGGCGCCTTCACGTCCAGCTTGGGGATGTACATGATCGCGAAGCCCTGCCCCGGCGTGAAGGCGCCGGGGTCGCGGTTCGGGCCCTTCTCGCCCTCCCACTGCTTCTGCAGGTTGTTGGCGGCGCCGCCGGCCTGCTGGTGGGCGAGGACGTTGGTCCACCACAACTGGTAGGTGACGAAGAGCAGCATCAGCACGCCCAGGGTGATGAACACCTCGCCCGCCACCCGGCTGGCGATCACCGCGGGGCTCTCCTTCGCCGCGCGTGCGGCGCGCCGCGCCTCCATACGGGACCTGGGGGCGGCCGGGGTCGACGCCATGGGGGCCGTGGCGGCCTCTGTGGCGGCCTGGGAGGCGGCCGGGGCACCGGAACGCCTCCGTCCCCTGCCGCCGCGCCGTGCGGCCTCCTGGGCGGCTTTACGGCGGGCCGCACGGCCGCCGCCCTCGGGCGCCAAGGCGTCGGGGGACGGCTGCGGGGTCTCCTCCCGCTCCGCGTCCCCCTCCTGGTCCCGTTCCAGGTGCCGTTCGGGGTTCCGTTCGGGGTTCGGTTCGCGTTCGGCCGCCGGCTCGGTCACGACGGGCATCGCCATGGTGTCGCCGGGAGCCCCCGCGACCCGGCGGCGCACTGCGGCGCGCTCCTCGTCCGTGAGCGGCCGCCGGACGGCTCTGGCGTCCTCGGCGTAGGGCTGTTCGGCCGGACCCCGGTGCCGGGAGCGCGGCTCCTCGGTGCCGGGAGGGGCGCCGGGCGCCGGGACCGGAGCCGGCGCGGGCCGGGTCGGCCACGGCTCGGCCGGCTGCGGCTCGTAGGCGGGCCGCGCCGGCGCGTGGAAGCCCTGTGCGTACGACTGCTGGCCCGGCACCACGCTGACGGGCGTGACCGGGCGGGCGGCCGCGGGCGGGGGTGTGGAGGGCTCCGCGGCGGGTTCCGCGGCCGGCTCCACGACGGGCTCCGCGGCGGAATCCTGCGCGGGCCGGGCCGCGCGCCGCGAGGTGCCGGGCAGCGGGTCGTTGAGCGGGTCCGCCAACTGCTCCACCGCGGCGGCGAATTCGGCGGTGTCACCGAAGTGCCGATGCGCGGTCACGCAGTCACGCCCTGGTTCCGACCACAGGCGCG
The DNA here is from genome assembly GCF_040630935.1 of Streptomyces sp. NPDC005722. NCBI lineage: Bacteria > Bacillati > Actinomycetota > Actinomycetes > Kitasatosporales > Streptomycetaceae > Streptomyces > Streptomyces sp. NPDC005722. Next base: position 276,971 of record NZ_JBEXYN010000005.1, on the reverse strand, counting down.
AGGCCCGCGGAACGCTCGACGGCGCCCTTGTCGCCGCATTCCTCCAGCCAGTTGGCGAGCATCCGGTGCCCCCATTCGGTGAGCACCGACTCGGGGTGGAACTGGACGCCCTCCACCCGGGCGCTGCGGTGCCGCAGTCCCATGATGATGCCGTTCTCCGTCCAGGAGGTGATCTCCAACTCCTCCGGCACCGTGTCCCGTTCGACCGCCAGCGAGTGGTAGCGGGTCGCGGTGAACGGTGTCGGCAGCCCGGCGAAGACCCCGCGGCCCTCGTGGGTCACCAGGGAGGTCTTGCCGTGCAGCAGCTCCGGCGCCCGGTCGACCACGCCGCCGTAGGCGACGGCCATGGACTGCAGTCCGAGGCAGACTCCGAAGACCGGGACGTCGGTGGCGGCGCAGTGCCGCACCATGTCGACGCAGACGCCGGCCTCCTCGGGGGTGCCGGGCCCGGGCGAGAGCAGGACGCCGTCGAAGCCGTCCTGGGCGTGGGCCGGCCGCACCTGGTCGTTGCGGAGCACCTCGCACTCGGCGCCCAGCTGGTAGAGGTACTGGACCAGGTTGAAGACGAAGCTGTCGTAGTTGTCGACGACGAGGATGCGCGCGCTCATCGGACGGCCGTCATCCCCTCGTCGACGGTCACGTCCCCGAACGGCAGCAGCGGCTCCGCCCAGGGGAAGACGTACTGGAACAGGACGTAGACGGCGGCGAGGACGAGCACCAGCGAGATGAGTGCCTTCAGCCACACGTTGCCCGGCAGATGCCGCCAGATCCAGCCGTACATGCGCCGCCTTCCTGCCTTCCGTGCCGTGCCTCGCCCAAGATTAGCCCGACAAGCCCGCCGGCATACCGTCCTCCACGGGCTGTGTGGATTCCAGGTGCCCCCAGGTGACGAGCCGGTGGCTGTGGCCCCACTCGGGATCGCAGGTGGTCAGGGTCAGGTAGCGCCCCGGAACGGTGTAGCCGGACTTCGGCGGTACGGGATCGATCACAGCGACGTCGGTGGGGACGGTGCGGTAGGGTGCGCGGTCGATCTCGTAGGTGTACCAGGTGCGCCCGTCGGTCAGGACGACCTCGTCGCCCTCGCGCAGCCTGGGGAAGTCCTTGAACGGGTCGCCGTAGGTACGGCGGTGGCCGGCGACGGCGAAGTTGCCCACGGCGCCGAGCCGGGCGGTGTTCGCGTAGTGCCCGAGGCCCTTCTTCAGGGTGCCGGTCGCCGTCCCCTCCAGCACCGGCTTGTGCCAGGACCGGCCGAGCCGCGGCACGTACATCACCGCGAAGGCCCTCCCGTCCCGGTACGGGGCCGCGGCCGGCGCGGACGGGACGGGTACGGCCGAGGGCGCGGGACCGCCGGTGCCCTCGGGGGACGGTCCTGCCTGTGCGACGGGCCCGGTCGCCCAGCGGTCCTGCAGCCGGTCGATCTCGCCGTCCATCGCGCGGTCCGCCCGCACGCCGGTCCAGAACAGCACGTAGCAGACGAAGAGCACGGTCAACGCGCCCACGGTGATGCACAACTCGCTCAGCGTCCGCACCACCAGGCGCATGCTCACCCCACAGGCTTGGCGTACCGCAGGTCCACTGTGCCGGAGTAGCCGGGAAGAGTCACCCGCCGTTCGTCCTCGACCTTCCAGCCGAGCCCGTAGGCCTGGACGTACTGCAGGTAGTTCTGGATCGCGGGGCTGGCGTCGAGCGCCTCGTGCAGCTTCCCCTGGTCGCCGACCGCCGTGATCCGGTACGGCGGGGAGTAGACCCGGCCCTGCAGGATGAGGGTGTTGCCGACGCAGCGCACCGCGCTGGTGGAGATCAGCCGCTGGTCCATCACCTTGATGCCCGAGGCGCCGCCCGCCCAGAGGGCGTTGACCACGGCCTGCAGGTCCTGCTGGTGGATGACGAGGTCGTTCGGCTGCGGGTCCGGCACGCCCGGGACGAGCGGGCTCGCGTCCGGCGGCGCGTCGTTCAGGGTGACGGAGACGGCCGCGCCGCTCAGCTTGGCGGTGCCCGCCTCGGCCCCGCGCCGCGCCAGCTGCTCGCGGGCGGCGTCGCTGACGCCGCTGTCGGTGTGGGCGAGGCCGTCGACGTCGCTGCGCACCCCGGCGAGCTCGTTCTCCAGTTCCTCGTTCTGCCGGCTCTTGTCCTGGACCCGGTCCGACAGGCGCAGCAGCGGGTCGTCGGTGCGGATGTCCAGGCCCTTGGCCGTGTCGAAACTCATCCAGAACAGCAGACCGGCCATCGCGAACACCCCGGCACTGAGGACACGAAGCACCACAGACCGGGCGGAACGGCGACCCGAGGAGACGTCTACCGGATTGCTCACCGTAGCCTTATCTCCTTCCAACCCGAGGAAGCACTACGCTAACGGACGCCCGGAGGCATGGGGCCCCCAGCCGTCCGGCCGCACACACAAGACGTCACACGCGCGGTTACGCAGCGCATCGACAGGAGAGTCCCTCGTGCCGAAGTCACGGATCCGCAAGAAGGCCGACTTCACTCCGCCCCCGGAGAAGACCACCCCCATAAAGCTGAAGTCCGGCCGCGGCTGGGTGGCACCGCTGATGCTGGCGCTCTTCCTCGTCGGCCTGGCCTGGATCGTCGTCTTCTACGTGACGCAGGGCAGCTACCCGATCGAGCAGCTGGGCAACTGGAACATCGCCGTCGGCTTCGGCTTCATCGCGGGCGGGTTCGTCGTGTCCACGCAGTGGAAGTAGCAGCTCGCACAGTTATCCACAGGCGTCATCCACAGTGTTGAAAAGGTCGCATGATCTGTGGATAACCGCCAGCCGGTTGACACCGGTGTGACCGGTGGTCCGATGTACGGACCACCGGTCTTTCGTTGATCTTGCAGGTCAGACACGGTGTGTACGGGCCCGCGCACGGCTTGCCCACAGGATGCACAGGAGGCCTCCGCCTCTCTGTGGATAACGTCTGATCAACGGTGTGCGTTACGGCCTACGCGGAGATGTTCGCGACCCCGGCCCACACCGTGACCGCCACGGCGAGCAGCATCGCCACGCACGTCCCCCACTGGACCAGCGCCCGGCGCGAACGCGGCGCGTACGCCATCGCGACGGCGATGATCACCCCGGTGACCAGACCGCCGATGTGCGCCTCCCAGCTGATGCCACCCCAGGTGAAGGTGAACAGCAGGTTCAGCCCGAGCAGGATCAGGACGGGCCGCATGTCCATCCGCAGCCGCTTGACGTAGACGGCCGTCGCGCCGAAGAGCCCGTAGATCGCGCCCGAGGCGCCCAGGGTCAGGGTCTCCGGGGCCAGCAGCACGACCAGCGCGCTGCCGCCCAGCCCCGCGACCAGGTAGAGCGCGGTGTAGCGGGCCCGGCCGAGCAGGGTCTCCAGCGGACCGCCGATCCACCACAGCGAGAGCATGTTGAAGGCGATGTGCGCGAACTCCTGGTGCAGGAACATCGAGCTCACCAGCCGGTACCACTCGCCCGGCCCGCCCGCCACGCCGCACTGCACGCCGCCGGGGACGTAGCACGGGGTGAAGAGCCCCAGCTCGTAGACGAACTGCTTGCCCTCGACCTGCGCGAGCAGGAAGACCAGCAGGTTCAGCCCGATCAGGATCTTGGTGACCAGCCGGGGGTCGCCGGCGACCGTGCCGCCCGCCACCGTGCGGGGCTCGGCGGCCTGGGCCGCACGCCTGCCCTCCCGCACGCACTCCGGGCAGTGGAAGCCGACCGACGCGTTGATCATGCACTCCGGGCAGATCGGCCGCTCGCACCGGGAGCAGCGGATACCCGTCTCCCGGTCCTGGTGCCGGTAGCAGCGGACGGCCTGGTCGGTCATGTCTGAGCCCTTCGCAGCGGAATCGCCCCGCCCGTCATACGCACGGGCGGGGCGTTCGGGTTCCCGGGACCCCGCGACGAGCCGGGCCGGCCGGGCTAGCGACGCTCGACCACGACGCTCTGGATCACGACGTCCTCCAGCGGCCGCTCGGTGCGGGGGTTCGTCGGGGTGGTCGCGATGGAGTCCACGACCTTCTGGCTGGCGGGGTCCGTGACCTCGCCGAAGATGGTGTGCTTGCGGGTGAGCCACGCGGTCGGGGCGACCGTGATGAAGAACTGCGAGCCGTTGGTGCCCGGCCCGGCGTTCGCCATGGCCAGCAGGTAGGGCTTGGTGAAGGCGAGGTCCGGGTGGAACTCGTCCGCGAACTGGTAGCCGGGACCGCCGGTGCCGTTGCCGAGCGGGTCGCCGCCCTGGACCATGAAGCCGGAGATCACCCGGTGGAAGACCGTGCCGTCGTAGAGGCGCTCGTGGGAGGTCGCACCGGTGTGGGGGTCCGTCCACTCGCGGGTGCCCTCGGCGAGCTCCACGAAGTTCTTGACCGTCTTGGGTGCGTGGTTCGGCAGCAGCCGCACCGTGATGTCCCCGTGGCTGGTCTTCAGGGTGGCGTAGAGCTGCTCGGCCACGGTCTTACCTTCCATAGTCCTCGATGACAGGGACAAATCCTCGCACGCCCCGGCTCGCCCGACGCAACAGTCGCGCCGCAGGTCATCCGGTGGCATCGTCGGGAACGGCTCCCCTTGACCCGGATGCCCGTACGCACATGCCGTACCCCGCGGCGCCGGGCATGATTTCAAACCGGGTGGAAAGGCGAAAACCGAACGCCACCGAGGAGGAGGTTCTCGTGACCCGCATCGACAGCGTGCGCGACGCAGCCGGGAGGACGAGGGACAGCGTGCGGCACGCCGCGGACGTGGTGGCGCCGTACGCCGACACAGCGAGGGTCAACGCCGTGCACTACGCGGACGGGGCCAGGGTCTACCTGGCGCCGCGGGTGTCGGCGGCCGGGCGGCAGGCCCGCACGGCGGCCCGGACGCAGTACGACGCGCACCTGGCGGCGCGCGTCGACCAGGCCCTGGCGGCGGTACCGCCGGGCGTCCAGCAGAGGGTGGGCACCGCCGCCCGGCTCACCCGTGACACCGCCCGTCAGGCGGCGGACTTCACGGGCCCGCGGGTGGGTCAGGCGATGACCACCGTGCGCAGCGTCGCGGCCCCCGCCGCGGAGGAGGCGGCCGCCCGCAGCGCCGCCGCCGTCGCCGCGCTGCGCAGCCACGTCACGGCGGACGACATCCGCGGGCTGGAGCGCCGCCGCGAGCGGCGGGCCCGCACCGGGCGGTGCGCCCGGGGCCTGCTGCTGGCCGGCCTCGTCGCCGGGGCGGGTTTCGCCGCGTGGAAGTGGTGGAGCAAGCAGACCAACCCCGACTGGCTGGTGGAGCCCGCGCCCGCCACCGAGGTCGCCGACCGCGCCTCCCTCAACGGCGGCGTCGGGACCGACGCGTCGTTCGGCAAGGTCGACGGCTCGCCGGTGGAGGCCCTCGACCCCGAGGTGCAGGCCAAGCAGGCGGAGGCGGACTCCGACGACCGCCGCGACCGCGGCGACACCTACCCGTGACGTGACGTCCCGGGCACCGGCGACGGTGCGACCGGAGGCAGGCAGGAGGGCGGCGGACCCGTGACGGGTCCGCCGCCCTCCTGCCGTACGCGCCGTCGTCACCGTCCGGACGCCGCGGGCAGCGGCAGGACGTCCTCCTCCCCGGCCTCCGGGTCGGGGATCTCCGCCGGCACCCCGCGCAGGGTGTACAGCGCCATGACGGCGCCCGCGGCGAGCAGCACCGCCGCCACCACACCGGTGACCTGGACGCTGTGGCAGAAGGCGTCCTTCGCGGCCGCCAGCAGCCCCGACCCGTCCGCGCCAGGCATCCGCGCGGCCGCCTCGGCGGCCCCGCCGACCGACTCGCGGGCGGCGTCCGCGGCCCCCGCCGGCAGTCCCGCGGGCAGGGCGAGGGCATCGCGGTAGAACACGCCGAGCAGCGAGCCGAGGACGGCGATGCCCAGCGAGCCGCCCATCTCCATGGCGGTCTCCGAGACGGCGGCGGCCGCTCCGGTGCGCTCCTTGGGAGCGCTCGCCAGGATCGTGTCGTTGGTGACGGAGACGACCAGGATGACGCCCGCGCCGTTGACGACCAGCGGCGCCAGCAGCTCCCAGTACGGCGTCCCCGGCGAGGAGAGCGAGCCGAGCGCCGCGGTGCTCACCGCCAGCAGCACCAGCCCGAGGGCCACCACCCGCGCCCGTCCCAGCCGCGGGATGAGCGCCGTGGCCAGCGGGGCGGCGAAGGCCGCGGCCAGCGGGCCCGGGAGCAGCGCCAGACCCGCGGTGAAGGGCGACCAGCCGCGGACGACCTGGAAGTACAGGGAGAAGGCGAGCGACAGGGTGGACGAGGCGAAGATCATGACCAGGTTGGAGCCGACCGCGCCGCTGAAGGCGGGGTTGCGGAACAGGCGCAGGTCGATCAGGGGTTCCTCGACGCGCACCTGACGGCGGGCGAACAGCACCAGGGCCACCGTCCCGATCGCCGCGGCGACCCACACCGGCGCGTGGTCCGCGCCGTCCCGGAAGCCCTCCTTGACGGCGTAGATGGCGCCCAGGACGCCCACGACCGACAGCGGCACGCCGATCCAGTCCAGCCGGCCCGGCCGCGGGTTGCGGGACTCCGGCAGCACCAGGACACCGGCGACCAGGACGACGGCCATGAGCGGGACGTTGATCAGGAAGACCGAGCCCCACCAGAAGTGGTCCAGCAGCAGGCCGCCGACCACGGGACCGAGCGCGAAGCTCGCGGCGCCGATGCCGCTGCTGATCCCGATCGCCGTGGTGCGCTCCTTGGGGTCGGTGAAGGCGTGGCGCACGACGGAGAGGGTGGAGGGGACCATCGCCGCACCGGCGACGCCGAGCAGCGCGCGTCCGGCGATCAGCGCCCCGGGGCCGGGGGCGTAGGCGGTGAGCAGCGACACCACGCCGAAGGCGGCGGCGCCCAGCAGCATCATCCGCTTGCGGCCGAGCCGGTCCCCGAGGTTGCCCATGAGGACCAGCAGGCCGCCCATGGCGAAGCCGTAGATGTCGGAGATCCACAGGATCTCGGTACCGGACGGTCCCATGTCCCTCAGCAGCGACGGGATGGCGTAGTTGAGAACGCTGTTGTCGATGCCGAGGAGCATGGCGGCCAGGCAGCAGACGGCGAGCGCGGCCCAGCGGTGGCGGGCGGGGGCCGCGGCGTCCTTTGTGCGTACGGGATTCGTCATGCCCGACACGGTGCGCGCGGCCGCTGACCGGCCGCGCACCGCACGCTGACCGGCTGCTACGGGCGGCCGGTCAGCGCGGTCAGCGCCCGCAGCGCCCGGTCGGCGGGCAGGCCCGCACCGCGCGCCCACGCCTGATCGTGGGCCCGGTCGCCGAGGGCGGCCCGCACGGCCTCCCCGGTGCGGGCGGCGTCCGGACCGTCCACCACTTCCCGGCCGCGCAGCGCACGGCCCAGGCCCAGCAGTTCGGCGGCCCGTGGAAGGTCCTCCTCGGCGAGGGCGAGTGCGGCGAAGGCGTCGGCGAGGTTCGCCGCGAGCGGCAGGTCGCGCGCCCCGTGCTCCACGTCGGCGGCCTCGCGGAAGTGCCCGCGGGCGGCGTCGGTACCGCCCTGCTCCAGGGCGATCCTGCCGAGGGCGATGTGCGCCTCGGCGCGGGCGCTCTCGCCGGTGTACCAGCCGTCCAGGGACTCGGACAGGGCCAGCGCCGACAGCCGGCGTGCCTCGTCCGGGTCGCCGGTGAGCCGGGCGCACTCGCCGAGCCCCAGGTGCGCCCCGGCGAACATCTCCCGGGCGCCGCAGCGCCGGGCGAGTTCCAGGCCGCGCGTGAAGTCGGCCCGGGCCTCCTCGTACCGTCCGGACCGCAACCCGCACCTGCCGCGTTCGGCGAGCAGTTCGGCGACGCTCTCGGTGGCGCCCAGTTCGGCGGCGTGGCCGAGGGCCTCGTCGATCAGCCCCACGGCCCGCGCCACGTCGCCGCGGGCGCCCGACAGCCAGGCCAGCTGGGTGAGGGCCATCGTGGTCCCCCAGCGGTCGCCCAGGGCGCGGAAACCGGCGAGGGCCCGGCCGAACTCCGTGTCGGCGGCGGCGATGTCACCGCCGACCATCCACGCGTGGAACCCGGAGCCGACGTGGACCAGTGCCTGCTGCCAGGGCTCGACGAGACTCGTCGCGCCCTCCGCGTAGCGGGCGAACGTCTCGTCGTCCGGCACCCCGGCGAAGGGCGCCCAGAGCAGGTTGAGCACGGGGTAGCGGCGGGCCATCCCGCCGAGCCCGGCGACGACGTCCGTCGCGGCCGTCAGGTGGACGGCGAGTTCGGACTGGTCGGCGGTGACGGAGGCGGCGCTGATCACGCACAGCGCGTACTCCTCCGCCAGCCCCCGTGGCCCGCCGGGCGCGGTCGCCGCCAGCAGCTCGCGGGCGGGCCGGGCTCCCTCGTACCGCATGCCGCGCAGCATCCAGTAGGTGCACAGGGAGGCGAGCAGCCGCAGCGCCAGGACGGTGTCGCCCGCGGCCACCGAACCGCGCAGCGCGGCGTGCAGGTTGTCGTGGTCCGCGGCGAGCCGGCGCAGCCACTCCAGCTGCTCGGCCCGGCGCAGCCACGGGTCGGCGGTCCGCGCGAGGTCGAGGAAGTAGGCGGCGTGCGCCTCGCGCAGCGCCTCCGACTCGCCCGTCTCCACCAGGCGTTCGGCCGCGTAGGCCCTGATGGTCTGGAGCAGCCGGTAGCGGACGGCGCCGTCGCCCTCGTCGCCGAGCGCGTCCGGACGGTCCACCACCACAAGCGACTTGTCGGCGAGGGAGGCGAGCAGGTCGAGCATGTCCTCGGCGTCGATGGCGCCGTCGCCCGCCGGGCCCGCGCAGATCGCCTCGGCGGCCCGCAGCGTCCAGCCCCCGGCGAAGACCGAGGCGCGGCGCAGCACGGTGCGCTCGTCCTCGGGCAGCAGCTCCCAGCTCCAGTCCACGACCCCGCGCAGGGTCCGCTGGCGGGGCTGGGCGGTACGGCTGCCCCGGGAGAGCAGCCGGAAGCGGTCGTCCGGCCCGGCGAGCACGTCCCCGAGCCGGGCGGCGATGTCGGCGGCCGACAGCGACCGCAACCGGGCGGCGGCCAGCTCGATGGCGAGCGGAACGCCGTCCAAGGCCCGGCAGATCCGCGCGGCGGACTCGGCGTCGGGCACCCGGCCGGACGGGCTCACGGCGGCGGCCCGCTCCAGGAACAGCCGGACGGCGGGGGAGCCGAGCACGTCCTCCTCCGGCGCGCCGGGCGCCGGCACGGGCAGTGGCTCCAGCGGGCAGAGCGTCTCGCCGTTGACGCCGAGCGCCTCCCGGGTGGTCGCCAGGACCCGTACCCGCGGGCAGGCGGCCAGCAGCTCCGCGGTGAGACGGGCGACGTCGGCGACCAGGTGCTCGCAGTTGTCGAGTACGAGCAGCAGATCCCGGTCGGCCAGTGCGGCGGTGAGGCGGGCGAGCGGCGAACCCTCCGGGGCCCCGCCCTCGCGCCCGGCGGTCCCGGGAAGCAGGCCCGCCTCCCGCAGACCGAGCGCCCCCGCGATCGCCTGCGGCACCTCGGAGCCGTGGGTCAGCCCGGAGAGGTCCACGAAGCGGACCTCCCCCGTGTGGCGCCCGGCGGCCTCCACGGCGATGCGCGTCTTGCCCGCGCCGCCCGGGCCGATCAGGGTGACCAGCCGGGCGTCGGCGAGGCGCGCACCGATCCGCGCCAGCTCCGCCTCGCGCCCGATGAAGCTGGTCAGCTGGGCGGGCAGCCCGTGCCCGAGGAACGGCGCGGACGGGCGCCCCGCGGACGATGTTTCACGTGAAACACCCGAAGACCGGGCATCCGGCGCACCCTCGCCGGCTGCGCGGACCACGGGCGGCGCGGTACGGGAGGGACCCGGGTCGCCGCGCAGCACCGCCAGATGCGCCTCCGCGAGCTCCGGGCCGGGGTCCGCGCCTAGGGACTCGGCGAGCTCGCGCCGCGCGTCCTCGTACACCCGCAGCGCCTCGGACTGGCGGCCGCAGCTGTACAGCGCCCGCATCAGCTGGGCCCGCAGCCGTTCCCGCAACGGGTAGCGGGCGACCAGCTCCTGCAGCTCCGCGACGAGTTCCTGGTGGTGCCGGGCGTCCAGCACCAGTTCGGCCGCGATGCGGTCCTCCACCGCCGCGATCCGCAGTTCCTCCAGCCGCGTCACCTGCGCCCGGGCGAACGGCGCGTCGCCCACGTCCGCCAGGGCGGAGCCCCGCCACAGCTCCAGCGCACCGCGCAGCAGGACCGACGCCCGCCCCGGCTCACCCGCGGCCAGCGCCTCCCGGCCCTCGGCCGCGAGGCGTTCGAAGCGGTGCACGTCCACCTCGTCCCGGGCGACCACCAGCCGGTAGCCCCCGGGCGGGCGCTCGATGGGCACCCCGACGGCCGCGCGCAGCCGCGAGACCTGGGACTGCAGCGCGTTGCCGACCCCGGCCGGCGGCTCGTCCCCGTACAGCCCGTCGATCAGCCGCTCGGTGGCGACGATCCGGCCCGCCTCCAGCAGCAGCATCGCCAGCAGCGCCCGCCGTCCCGGGCCCCCGACGGCGGCCGTGCCCCCGTCGTCCCGCAGCGCTCTCGTCTCCCCCAGAATGCCGAAACGCACGCCGCCGATTGTGCCGCACGAAGGGGCGGGCGTCCCTGGGAGGAGGGTGGATGACGCGGTGGACGGCCGGCGCCCCGGCTCCGGATTCCGGCCCCGGGTACACGACAGGCCGGGACCTCGATGAGGTTCCCGGCCCGGTCGGACGGTGTGGAGCCTAGGGGAGTCGAACCCCTGACATCCGCCATGCAAAGACGGCGCTCTACCAACTGAGCTAAGGCCCCGTGCCGCAGACCAGCGTACCGGCTGCGGAGAGGATCACCGACCGAGTATCGGCGGTCCGTAGGATGACGGGCAAGTTCGCGGCCGCAAAGGTCCCCCGTCAGGAGCCCGCAATGGACACCTCGCAGCCGGACGCCGCCGCCCGCGTCCAGGACATGCAGCGCACCTGGTACGGCGAGCCGCTCGGTGTGCTGTTCCGCGGCCTCATGGAGACCCTGGGGCTGAACCAGGCGCGGCTGGCGGGGGTGCTGGGGCTGTCGGCGCCGATGCTGTCCCAGCTGATGAGCGGGCAGCGCGCGAAGATCGGCAACCCGGCGGTCGTACAGCGGCTGCAGGCGCTGCAGGAGCTCGCCGCGGAGGTGTCCGGCGGAGCGGTGAACGCGGCGGACGCCGTGCCGCGGATGGAGGAGATCCGCGGCTCCGAGGGCTCGCCCCTGCTCGGCACCACCCAGAGCGCGGCCGGAGCCCCGCTGCCGCCCGCCCGCAGGGTCGTCCACGAGGTCCGCGCGCTGCTGCACGCGGTGGCCTCGTCCGCCGAGATCGCCGAGGCGGCCGACTCCCTCGCCCACCGCCACCCCCAACTGGCAGAGTTCCTCCGGGTGTACGGTGCCGGGCCGTCCGAAGCGGCGGTCCGGGACTACGAGACGCGGAAGCAGGGGGCGGACGCACGTCATGGGTGAGGTGTTCGCGGGCCGGTACGAGCTGGTCGATCCCGTCGGACGCGGCGGGGTGGGCGCGGTGTGGCGCGCCTGGGACCGGCGTCGCGGGCGCTACGTGGCGGCCAAGGTGCTGCTGCAGAGCGACGCCCACGCCCTGCTGCGCTTCGTCCGGGAGCAGGCGCTGCGCATCGACCACCCGCACGTCCTCGCCCCCACCAGCTGGGCGGCCGACGACGACAAGGTGCTGTTCACCATGGACCTGGTGCGCGGCGGCTCGCTCTCGCACCTCATCGGCGACTACGGCCCGCTCCCCGGGCGCTACGTCGGCGCTCTGCTCGACCAGTTGCTGTCCGGGCTGACGGCCGTGCACGCCGAGGGCGTGGTGCACCGGGACATCAAGCCCGCGAACATCCTGCTGGAGGCGACCGGCACCGGGCGCCCGCACCTGAGGCTGTCGGACTTCGGCATCGCCATGCGCAAGGGGGAACCCCGGCTCACCGCGGCGAACCACGTGGTGGGCACCCCGGGCTACTTCGCCCCGGAGCAGCTGCTGGGCGCCGAACCGGACTTCCCCGCCGACCTGTACGCGACCGGGCTGGTCGCCCTCTACCTGCTCAGCGGCAGCAAGCCCGACGCGGAGGCGATCGTCACCCAGTACGTCCACGGCATGCCCCTGGCCCCGCGGGGCGTACCCGGTCCGCTGTGGGAGGTGATCGGCACCCTGCTGCAGCCGGACCCGGAGGCCCGCTTCCGTACCGCCGCGGGCGCCCGCAAGGCCCTGGCGGCGGCGGTCGAGCTGCTGCCGGACCCGGACCCGGACGAGGAGGCCGTCGAGGTCTTCGACCAGATCGGGCCGCTGCCCGCCGGCTTCTCCCCCGACGGTCCGCTGGATCCCACGCCGTCCGTGGAGGAGACCGGAAGCTTCCGCCTGCCCCCGCCCGCCCCCGCCGGGCGGCCCGTCGCGACCGCCCCGACGCCGCCCACCCCGCCGACCGTGGCCCCCGTCACCCCGGCGCCCACCCGTCCGTACACGGGCACCGTCACGGGTGCCGGTGCCCCGGTGGCCGCGCCCGTCGCCCCCCTCACCCCGCCGCTGCCGGCGCTCCCGGCCGTCGCACCCGCCGTACCCGCGCGCCGGCCCGGGCCTCCCGCCAGGGTCGTCGTGCCGATGCTGCTCGTCGCGGCCCTCTGCCTCGCCTTCGGCTTCTGGGCGCTGTCAGCGTCCTCCTGAGACCGCGGCCGTCCCGCGCCGCCGCGCGGCCACCGTCCACACCGCCAGCGAGAGCAGCAGCACGGTGCCCGCCCCCAGGGCCGCGAAGCCGAGGGCGCGCAGCAGCGGGTCGCCGGAACCGGGCTCCCCGGGGAGGCCGAGGTCCTCGCCCGGGTCGCCGTCGTACGAGGGACCGGCCTGCGCGGCGCCCTCGACGCCGACCCGCAGGGTGACCGGGACCGCGCCGTCGACGAAGCCGGCGACTTCCGGGTGCACCGACACCGCCAGGTAGTAGAAGCCGTCGAAACGGGCCGCCGACACGGCGTCGCCGCTCTCGTAGCGGTTGGCGTAGGCGACCTTCCCGGTCGTGGCGGTGACGGAGGCCTGCTCGCCCGAGTAGGAGGCGGTGTCGGTGCCGATGAAGGCCCAGCGCGGGTTGTAGACCTCCACCCGCAGGCCCGAACCGCTGTAGCCGCCGGGCTTCGTGACGGGCGCGTTGGCGAAGTCCGCCGCGACCCAGGCCTGTTGCCCCCAGCCGACCGGCACCCGGTAGAAGCGGGTCTGACCAGGCAGCACCTCGTCCCGCCACACCCCGGCGGCGAGGATCCCGGCGTGGAGGAAGTCCGCGCCGCCGGTGACGCCGTGGGCGGTGCCGCTCGCGGGTACGGGCGTCCGCGTGGCGGGGCTGAGCGCCGGGCCCGGAGTGGCACCCTCGGTGAGCCCCGGCTCCTCGGTGAGGCGGATCTGGAGCGGCCAGGGCGCGGCGTCCGAGGTGCCCTGCGAGGTGCGGGTGACCTCCAGGACGTAGGCGTGCGCGTCCTGGCACGGTCCGTCCCCGCCGATGGTGCGCCGGACCCAGGTGCCGATCGGCCGGGCCGCCCCGTCGTCGGAGAACGTCCGGCGGCCGCTGTCGCAGCGGGTGCCGTCGGTGCTGGTCAGCGTCAGCTCGATGCCGTCCCCGTACGCCACCTCGGTGCCCGGGCGGGGCAGCGCGAAGACGGCGAGGTAGGACGAGTGCACGGCGTCCAGGTCGAGGGCGTAGTTCCTGCCGCCCCCGTCGGCCGGCAGGCTGTCCCGGTACAGGACGCCGGGCTCGAGCCGCGGGGCGTCGGCGGTGCTCGCCCGGCCCTGTACGGCCTCGCCCTGGGGCTGCCAGGAGGGGACGGCCGCATCGGCGAGCGCCGTTCCCGCCGCACCGGCCGACAGCGCGAGCGCCGCCACCACCGCTGTGACTGCCCTGCGGATCATGCCCCGCCCCTCCGCCTGCGGCCCAGCAGGGCCACCGTCCCGACCCCGGCGAGCGCCAACGCGCCGCCCGCGGCCGCCGCGATCGCGTCGCCCGCCGTCATGAAGCCCCCGCCGTCCGCGGGGACACCGGCGCTCTCCGGGTGCCCGGACACCACCCGCTCCCCGCCGTCCTTGCCGGCGGCCGGACCGCTGCCGAGCGCCGCCGCGTCGTACTCCGGACCGGCCGACTCCGTGCCCGTCACCGCCACACGCACGACGACGCGCACCGCCGCGTTCCGCGCCAGTTCCGCCGCGCCCGGCCCGAGCGACACGGCGACGTAGTGCTCGCCCGCCGTACGGGCGCCCCGGGCGCCGGCGGCGGCCACCCAGCGGTTGGTCCACGTCACCGGCACGGTGCCGAGCCCCACGGACAGCGGCCGCCCGAAGTAGCCGCGGCGCTGCGGCATCCCGGAGGCGTCGCCCAGCGGTTGCCGCCCCGGCCCGTACGCGGCCGTCGCCACGAAGGACGAGGCCGTGGAACCGCGCTCCAGCAGGGGTTCGTTGGCGAAGTCCGCGGAGTACGTCAGCCGCTGTCCCCAGCCGACCCGCACCTTGTAGAAGCGCGTCTGCCCGGGCAGCAGCGTGTCCCGCCAGACGCCGGTGCCGAGGCGGCGCGCGTCGTTGAAGCCCGTGCCGCCCTCGACGTCGCGCGGTGCGCCCGTCAGCGCCGGCGGCGGGTCCCCGTAGCGGGTGGCGGCCGGTGCCGGGGTGGCGCCCGCGGCGAACGGCCGCTCGGTGCCGTACCGCAGCTCCAGGGGCCAGCGGGCCCGGTCCGAGCCGGCGGCGCTGGTGCGGTGCACGGAGAGCACGTAGCGCCCCGCCTCGTCGCAGGCGCCGCTCCCGTCGTCGCCGGGGATGCGGCTGACGGCGCCGCCGATCACCATGGCGCCCTCGTCCTGCCCGAAGTGCGCGGAGTCCGAGCCGCAGGTGAGGGGGTACCTCCCGGTGCCCGCCAGCCGCAGTTCGACGCCGTCCCCGTACGCGGCCCGCACCCCCGGCCGCGGCACCGCGGTCACCGCCAGGTCGGCCGTGGAGGCCGCGTCCAGGTCCACGGCGTACCAGCGCGTCTCGCCGGGGCCGATGTCGTCGACGTACTGGCCGGGGGACAGGCCCGGGGCACCGGCGGCGGCCGCCGAGCCGGTCACCGGCCGGCCCCGGAGCCGGTAGGCGTCCGCGCCGAGCCGGGAGGCCCGCGTCAACTGCCGGACGAGGGAGGCGGCGTCGGGGGCGTCGTAGTAGCTCCCGTGCCCGGCTTCGGCGACGCATTCCAGCTGCTCCCGGGCGCCGCCCCGCACCTGGAAGCCGATGGTGTCGATCCGCAGGTCGGCGCCCTGTCCGGCGAGCTGTGCCGCCACCTCGCAGGGCTCGGGTGCCCCGCAGGTGTCCTCGCCGTCGGAGACCAGCACGATCGTCCGCCGGCCGCCCTCGGGCAGGTCGGCGGCCGCCCTGCGCAGCGACAGCCCGATCGGGGTGTCGCCCTTGGGCCGCACGCCGGCCACGGCCCGCTTCAGGGCGTCCCGGTCCAGCGGCCGCACGGGCTGCAGCAGCCGGGTGTCGTCGCAGCCGTGCTCCTTGCCCGCGCCGTAGACGCGCAGTCCCGTCGGGTAGCCGTCCGGCAGCGCGTCCACGACGGCTCCGACGGCCTCCCTGGCCACCGTCATGCGCGCGCCCGCCATAGAGCCGGAGGAGTCCAGCACCATGACCAGGCTGTCGCCCTCGCCGCCCGTGGCGGCCCGTGCCGCCCCGGGCGGCCCCAGCAGCGCGCCCAGCACCGCCAGCCCGCCCGCGGCCGCCCACAACCGGCCCAGGGACCCGCACGGCAGCGCATTCCCTCGTCGCATGTGCTGTTCCCCCTCGCACATCGTCGGCCTCAGCGAAGCTATTGATTTGCGACAGCAAATACAAGCGGATCACGTCACGGTCGGGCAACGACGCCGCGGGCATGACGAAGCCCCGACCACATCGTGATCGGGGCTCCGAGAATCCTTCGTCCGTGCTGCCGCGTCTCAGACGCTCGCGCCGGAACCCGCCGGAACGGAATCCGTGGCCTCCGTCCACAGGTCCTGCTCGGCGCGGTCCGCCTGGATCTGGCGGTACACGAGGAGACCGCCGATGGCGGCCAGTGCGACCAGGAGAAACTTCTTCACCGCGCGACCTCGTCCTTCTTGCGTTGGGGGTCTTCCGACGGGCCCGACTATACACACCGGTCGATATCGAACGGTGACCTGCCACCGGAACCAACTCCGCCGGCGCGGGCAAGGAAACGGCCCGTACGGATGATCCGTACGGGCCGTTCACGCGGTGGGGCTAACAGGACTTGAACCTGTGGCCTCTTCCTTATCAGGGAAGCGCTCTAACCGTCTGAGCTATAGCCCCGCGCTGCGTTGCGTTGAAAGATTAGCGCACACGGGGCCGTGGCCCAAAATCGGTTACTCGTCCTCCGCCAGCGTCAGCTCGACCCCGCCCACCATGCCGGCCGACATGTTGTAGATGAAGGCGCCGAGCGTGGCCAGCGCCGTGGCCAGCACGACGTCGATGACCGCGATGACCGCCGTGAAGGTCAGCACGCGCGACAGCGACAGGAAGGACACCAGGTCGAAGCCGCCGTCCGAACCCGACGAGGTGGCCTCGCTGAGGGTGCCGCCGACCGTGGTGAAGACGCCGATGGCGTCCATCACCATCCACAGCACCGCGACCGCGATGACCGTGCAGATGCCCAGCGCGATGGAGAGCAGGAAGCTGACCTTCATCACCGACCACGGGTCGGCCTTGGCCACCCGCAGCCGCGCCTTGCGCGTGCGCGGGACGGTGCGGGCCGCCGGACGCGGCTGGCGGACGCCGGCGGTCGCGGGGGGCCCGGCCGGGGGCGCGTACGCCTGCGGCGGCTGGTGCGGGCCCTGCGGCTGCTGCTGGGGCTGCGGCGGCTGCTCCGCGACCGGGGCGCCGGGCGCGCCGCCGTAGGTCTGCTGGTGCACCGCGTGCTGGTGCTGCTGCTGCGATGGACGGGTGTCAGTCACGGTGATTCCCCCCTGGTGCGGGCCGTTGTCCGTACGTGGGCCATGGGCACCGCCGATCGCCTCCGGCAGGGCCACCGGCATCGGCTGCCCTCCGTCCGCGCCCGTCCCACCCGCGGTGCCCTTGGCTCCACTCACGGCTTCTTACTCCTCCGACTCGGCGGCCACGGGCTGTTCGCCCTCGGCCTCTTCGGCGGCGACGACCTCTTCGGCCTCCGCCCCCGCCTCGGCATTGCGGGCGACGCCCACGACTGCATCCTTTTTACCGAGGTTGATCAGTTGGACGCCCATGGTGTCACGCCCGGTTTCCCTGATCTCGTTGACACGGGTGCGGATCACGCCGCCGCCGAGGGTGATGGCGAGGATCTCGTCGGTCTCCTCCACCACCAGCGCCCCGACCAGGGAACCCCGGTCCTCGACGATCTTGGCCGCCTTGATGCCGAGTCCGCCGCGTCCCTGGACCCGGTACTCGTCCACACTGGTGCGCTTGGCGTACCCGCCGTCGGTGGCGGTGAAGACGAACGTACCCGGTCGCACGACATTCATCGAGAGCAGTTCGTCCCCTTCCCGGAAGCTCATGCCCTTCACGCCCGAGGTCGCACGGCCCATCGGGCGCAGCGTGTCGTCCGTCGCGGTGAACCGGATGGACTGCGCCTTGCGGCTGACCAGCAGCAGGTCGTCGGCCGGACCGACCAGCTCGGCGCCGATCAGCAGGTCCTCGCTGCCGTCCTCGGTCTCCCGCAGGTTGATCGCGATCACGCCGCCGGAACGGGGCGAGTCGTAGTCCTTCAGCGAGGTCTTCTTCACCAGGCCCGAACGGGTGGCGAGCACCAGGTAGGGCGCCGCGTTGTAGTCGCGGATGGCCAGCACCTGGGCGATCTGCTCGTCCGGCTGGAAGGCCAGCAGGTTCGCCACGTGCTGCCCGCGGGCGTCACGGCCGGCGTCCGGCAGCTCGTACGCCTTGGCGCGGTAGACCCGGCCCTTGTTGGTGAAGAACAGCAGCCAGTGGTGGGTGGTGGAGACGAAGAAGTGGTCGACGATGTCGTCTTCCCGCAGCTTCGTGCCCCGCACCCCCTTGCCGCCGCGCTTCTGGGACCGGTAGTCGTCGGTCTTGGTGCGCTTGACGTAGCCGCCGCGGGTGATCGTGACGACGATGTCCTCCTCGGCGATCAGGTCCTCGATGGACATGTCGCCGTCGAAGGGCACCAGCGCCGAGCGCCGGTCGTCGCCGAACTTCTCGACGATCGCCGTCAGCTCGGTGCTGATGATGCCGCGCTGCATCTCGGGCGAGGCCAGGATGCGGTTGTACTCGTTGATCTTCGCCTGGAGCTCGTCGTGCTCCTGGACGATCTTCTGCCGCTCCAGGGCCGCCAGGCGGCGGAGCTGCATCTCCAGGATCGCGTTGGCCTGGATCTCGTCGATCTCCAGCAGGCCCATCAGGCCTTCGCGCGCCACGTCGACCGTCGCGCTGCGCCGGATCAGGGCGATGACCTCGTCGATCGCGTCCAGGGCCTTCAGCAGGCCGCGCAGGATGTGCGCGCGCTCCTCGGCCTTGCGCAGCCGGAAGCGGGTCCTGCGGACGATGACCTCGATCTGGTGGGTCACCCACTGCTTGATGAACTGGTCCAGCGAGAGCGTGCGCGGCACGCCGTCGACCAGCGCCAGCATGTTGGCGCCGAAGTTCGTCTGCAGGTCGGTGTGCTTGTAGAGGTTGTTCAGCACGACCTTGGCCACGGCGTCGCGCTTGAGCACGATCACCAGGCGCTGCCCGGTCCTGGAGGAGGTCTCGTCCCGGACGTCGGCGATGCCGCCGACCCGGCCGTCCTTCACCAGGTCGGCGATCTTCTGCGCCAGGTTGTCGGGGTTGACCTGGTACGGCAGCTCGGTGACCACCAGGCACTGCCGGCCCTGGATCTCCTCGACCTCGACCACCGCGCGCATCGTGATGGAGCCGCGGCCGGTGCGGTACGCCTCCTCGATGCCCTTGCGGCCCACCACCAGGGCGCCGGTCGGGAAGTCGGGGCCCTTGATGCGCTCGATGAGCGCGTCCAGCAACTCCTCGTTGGACGCCTCGGGGTTGGCCAGGTACCACTGGGCGCCCTCGGCGACCTCGCGCAGGTTGTGCGGCGGGATGTTGGTCGCCATGCCGACCGCGATGCCGGCGGAGCCGTTGATCAGCAGGTTGGGGAAGCGCGCCGGCAGGACCGTCGGCTCCTGGTTGCGGCCGTCGTAGTTGTCCTGGAAGTCGACGGTCTCCTCGTCGATGTCCCGGACCATCTCCATCGACAGCGGCGCCATCTTGCACTCGGTGTACCGCATGGCGGCGGCCGGGTCGTTGCCCGGGGAACCGAAGTTGCCGTTGCTGTCGACCAGCGGCATGCGCATCGACCACGGCTGGGCCAGCCGCACCAGCGCGTCGTAGATCGAGGAGTCGCCGTGCGGGTGGTACGTACCCATGACGTCGCCGACCACGCGGGCGCACTTGTAGAAGCCGCGCTCGGGGCGGTAACCGCCGTCGTACATCGCGTACAGCACGCGGCGGTGGACGGGCTTGAGGCCGTCCCGGACGTCGGGCAGCGCGCGGGACACGATGACGGACATCGCGTAGTCCAGGTAGCTGCGCTGCATCTCCGTCTCGAGGCCCACGGCCTCGATCCGCATGGTGTCCGTCTCGGCGGCGGCGCCCTCGGCGCCCTCCGGGGTGCCGGGCGTGACAGGGGTGTTCTCGTCGGCCATTGCTGGTCAAAGTCCTTTCGGGCGGCGGCTGATGGGGGCCGACTCAGATGTCGAGGAAGCGGACATCCTTGGCGTTGCGCTGGATGAAGGAGCGCCGGGCCTCGACGTCCTCGCCCATCAGCACCGAGAACAGGTCGTCGGCGAGGGCCGCGTCGTCCAGGGTGACCTGGCCGAGCACGCGGTGGTCGACGTCCATCGTGGTGACCCGCAGTTCCTCGGCGTTCATCTCGCCGAGGCCCTTGAAGCGCTGGATCGAGTCCTCGCGCACGCGCTTGCCGTTCTGCCGCCCCAGCTCGATCAGGGCGTCGCGCTCGGAGTCGGAGTACGCGTACTCGAAGTCGTCCCGGCCCCACTTGATCTTGTAGAGCGGGGGACGGGAGAGGTACACGTGGCCCGCCTCGACCAGCGGCCGCATGAAGCGGAACAGGAAGGTCAGCAGCAGGGTGTTGATGTGCTGGCCGTCCACGTCGGCGTCGGCCATCAGGATGATCTTGTGGTAGCGCAGCTTGGAGATGTCGAAGTCCTCGTGCACACCGGTGCCGAAGGCCGAGATCAGCGCCTGGATCTCGGTGTTCTGGAGGATCTTGTCGATCCGCGCCTTCTCCACGTTCAGGATCTTGCCGCGGATCGGGAGGATCGCCTGGTACTGCGGGTTGCGGCCGGACTTGGCCGAGCCGCCGGCGGAGTCGCCCTCGACGATGAAGATCTCGCACTTGGCGGGGTCGTTGGACTGGCAGTCGCTCAGCTTGCCCGGCAGCGACGCCGTCTCCAGCAGGCCCTTGCGGCGCGTCAGGTCGCGCGCCTTGCGGGCGGCGACGCGGGCGGTGGCCGCCTGGATCGACTTGCGGATGATGTCCGAGGCCTCGTTGGGGTTGCGGTCCAACCAGTCCGTCAGGTGCTCGTGCACGACCTTCTGGACGAAGGTCTTCGCCTCGGTGTTGCCGAGCTTGGTCTTGGTCTGGCCCTCGAACTGCGGCTCGCCCAGCTTGACCGAGATGATCGCGGTCAGGCCCTCGCGGATGTCCTCACCGGTGAGGTTGTCGTCCTTCTCGCGGAGCAGCTTCTTCTCGCGCGCGTACTTGTTGACCAGCGTGGTCAGCGCGGCGCGGAAGCCCTCCTCGTGGGTGCCGCCCTCATGGGTGTGGATGGTGTTGGCGAAGCTGTAGACACCCTCGCTGTACTGGGTGTTCCACTGCATCGCGACCTCGACGGAGAGCATCCGCTCCTTGTCCTCCGCGTCGATGTCGATCACCGACGGGTGGACCGTCTCGCCCTTGCGCGAGTTCAGGTACTTCACGAAGTCGACGATGCCGCCCTCGTAGTGGTACGAGACCGAGCGCGGCTGGCCCTCGTTCTCCACGTCCGCGTGCTCGGGGCGCTCGTCCGTCAGCGAGATGGTCAGGCCCTTGTTGAGGAAGGCCATCTCCTGGAAGCGCCGCGAGAGCGTCTCGAAGGAGTACTCGAGGGTCTCGAAGATGTCCCCGTCCGCCCAGAAGGTGACCGAGGTGCCGGTCTCCGGGACCTCCTCGTTCTTCTGCAGCGGGGCGGTGGGAACACCCATCTTGTAGTCCTGGGTCCAGCGGAAGCCCTCACGCTTGACCTCGACCGCGACCTTCGTCGACAGGGCGTTCACCACGGAGACGCCGACGCCGTGCAGACCGCCGGAGACGGCGTAGCCGCCGCCGCCGAACTTGCCGCCGGCGTGGAGGACGGTCAGCACGACCTCGACGGCGGGCTTGCCCTCGGACGGCACGATGTCCACGGGGATGCCGCGGCCGTTGTCGACGACGCGCACGCCGCCGTCGGGGAGGATCGTGACGTTGATGGTGTCCGCGTGACCGGCCAGCGCCTCGTCGACGGAGTTGTCGACGACCTCGTACACCAGGTGGTGCAGGCCGCGCTCGCCCGTCGAGCCGATGTACATGCCCGGGCGCTTGCGAACCGCGTCCAGGCCCTCAAGGACGGTGATCGCGCTGGCGTCGTACGCCCCGCCGGAGGCGGGTGCGGCGGAGCCGTCAGCTGCGGACGTATTGATCTCGTTGGGGTTGCCGGAATCGGCCACGAAGCGCCCTTTCTGGCACAGCATGAGCCGGGTCCCGCGGGGCGGAACCGGCTTCATCACTCGACATCTTCGACTGGTCCCGCTGGGGTCCCCCGGTGCCGGAGGCCAGGGGCGGGCGGTACTGCTACCAGTCTACCGGTAGCGCCGACATAGATGGGGCTTTGGCGGTACCTGAGTTCCCGTGTGCCCGACGGAAGTACCTCCTGACGACTCCCCACACGCGGACCGGGTCCCAAAACGGCTCACGCGGGCGCACAGGGCTTCGACCCGATTACGCACAGCAGGTTTCCGGCCTATCCGTACGTATCGCCCGGCCCACGGCTCCCGGGAGCGCGCAGCCGCCCGTACGAACGCACCGGTCCCCCCGGTCCCAGGACCTTGATCAGCTTCACGGTGCCGTGCCCGAGGTCGGCGTTCAGCCTGGCCACCAGCGTCGGGGCGAGCAGCCGCAGCTGCGTCGCCCAGGCCGTGGAGTCGCACTGCACCGTGAGGACCCGCTCCTCCTCGTCGTACCGCTGCGGCTGGCAGTGCAGGGCCACGTCGTCACCCACCAGTTCCGGCCAGCGGCCCATCACGCCGCCCACCGCCGCCGGGGCCTCCCAGCCGCGCTCGGTGATCAGCCGGCTGATCGCGGCGCCCAGCGGCAACGGGTCGCGCCCGTCCGCCCGTGCGCCGCTGCGCAACCCCCCGCGCCGGGCCTGCTTCTTCTGCTGCGCGGCCGCGCCCCTGGCGCGGGCCTGCTCCTTGGCCGCGCGCAGCGCGACCCTGGCCAGGTCGACGCCGGACACCGGCTCGCCCTGGGCGCCCGTCGCCTGCCCCGGCGGCTGCTGCTGATCCGTCATGCCCGCTCCACGCCGCCGTCCTCCACCGCGTACCGGGCGCCGACCAGCACGTCCGGCACGTCGTCGTCCACCGCCGCCGTCACCAGCACCTGCTCACCGGGGGCCACCAGCTCCGCCAGCCGGGCCCGGCGCCGGGCGTCCAGCTCGGCGAAGACGTCGTCCAGCACCAGCACCGGCTCGCCGCCGTCGGCGCGCAGCAGGTCGTACGAGGCCAGCCGCAGCGCCAGCGCGTACGACCAGGACTCCCCGTGGCTCGCGTACCCCTTGGCGGGGAGCTGCCCCAGCTTGAGGGAGAGGTCGTCCCGGTGCGGGCCGACCAGGGTCACCCCGCGCTCGATCTCCTGCTTGCGGGCCTCCCCGAGGGCCTCCAGCAGCAGCCCGTACAACTGCTCGCGGCCCGACGCCCCGGCGATCCGTTCGCCGATCGAACTGCGGTACTCCAGCACGACCGGACCGCCGCCCGGCGCCAGCTGCTCGTACGCCTTGTCCGCCAGCGGCTGCAGGGCGTGGGTGAGGTCCAGGCGCTGGGCCAGCAACTCGGCGCCGGCCTTGGCCAGGTGCTGGTCCCAGATGTCGAGCGTGGACAGGTCGGCGCCGCGGCCGCCGTGGCGGCGGGCCATCGCGGCCGACTTCAGCAGGGTGTTGCGCTGCTTGAGGACCCGCTCGTAGTCGCTGCGGACGCCCGCCAGCCGGGGCGCCCGCGCGGTGAGCAGCTCGTCGAGGAAGCGCCGGCGCTCCCCGGGGTCGCCCTTGACCAGGGCCAGGTCCTCGGGGGCGAAGAGCACCGTCCTGACTATCCCCAGCAGGTCGCGCGGGCGGACCTGGGAGGAGCGGTTGAGCCGGGCCCGGTTGGAGCGCCCCGGGTTGATCTCCAGCTCGACCAGCTGCTGCCGCTCGCCCTGCACCACCGACGCCCGCACGATCGCCCGGTCGGCGCCCATCCGCACCAGCGGGGCGTCGCTCGCGACGCGGTGGCTGCCGAGGGTCGCCAGGTAGCCGACCGCCTCGACCAGATTGGTCTTGCCCTGGCCGTTGGGCCCCACGAAAGCGGTGACGCCCGGGTCGAGCGGGACCTCGACCCGGGCGTAGGAGCGGAAGTCGGCGAGCGACAGATGCGCGACGTGCATGGCTGCGCGCCGCCTCCTTCCCGGGGGTGTGACTAGTGCTTCTCGACGGCGTGGCCGCCGAACTGGTTGCGGAGCGCGGCGATCATCTTCATCTGCGGGGAGTCGTCCTGGCGGGACGAGAAGCGCGCGAAGAGGGACGCGGTGATCGCGGGCAGCGGCACGGCGTTGTCGATCGCGGCCTCGACCGTCCAGCGGCCCTCGCCGGAGTCCTCGGCGTAGCCCTTGAGCTTGTCGAGGTGCTCGTCCTCGTCGAGGGCGTTGACGGCCAGGTCCAGCAGCCAGGAGCGGATGACGGTGCCCTCCTGCCAGGAGCGGAACACCTCGCGCACGTCGGTGACCGAGTGGACCTTCTCCAGCAGCTCCCAGCCCTCGGCGTAGGCCTGCATCATGGCGTACTCGATGCCGTTGTGGACCATCTTCGCGAAGTGGCCGGCACCGACCTTGCCCGCGTGGACGGAACCGAAGTTCCCCACCGGCTTGAGGGCGTTGAAGACCGGCTGCACCTTCTCCACGTGCTCGGGCTCGCCGCCGTACATCAGCGCGTAGCCGTTCTCCAGGCCCCAGACGCCGCCGGAGACACCGCAGTCGACGAAGCCGACGCCCTTGGCGGCCAGCTCCTCGGCGTGCTTCTCGTCGTCCGTCCAACGGGAGTTGCCGCCGTCGACGACGACGTCACCGGGGGAGAGCAGCTCACCGAGCTCGTCGATCGTCGACTGGGTGGCGGCGCCGGCCGGCACCATCACCCACACCACGCGCGGGGCCTCGAGCCTGTCCACAAGTTCCTGCAGGCTGTGGACATCGGCGAGGTCCGGGTTGCGGTCGTAGCCGATGACAGTGTGACCGGCCTGGCGGATGCGCGTGCGCATGTTCCCGCCCATCTTGCCGAGACCGATGAGACCGAGCTCCATCGTTGATCCTTCGTTCGAAGCCTGCCTGACCTACGTCGAGCCTACGTCGGCCCCCGCAGGGCGACGCGACCGGACAGGCCTCGCGTCAGCCGGACAGCCGGACCGGCATGATCAGGTACTTGTACGCGTCGTCGGCCTCGGCGTCGACCGCCGGACGGCCGCTGAGCAGCGCGGGCTTCGTCGACGTGGTGAAGGACAGCTGCGCCACCGGCGAGTCGATCGCGCTCAGGCCGTCCAGCAGGAAGGTCGGGTTGAAGGCGATCGAGATGTCGTCGCCCTCCAGCGTGGCGTCCACGCGCTCCACAGCCTGTGCGTCGTCGCTGGAACCGGCCTCCAGGGTCAGCACGCCCTGCTCGAAGCTCAGCCGGACCGGCGTGTTGCGCTCGGCCACCAGGGCCACGCGCTTGACGGCCTCGACGAAGGGGGCCGTCTCGATCACCGCGACGGAGTTGAACTCGGTCGGGAAGAGCGTCCGGTACTTCGGCAGGTCGCCCTCGAGCAGACGCGTCGTGGTGCGGCGGCCCGCGCCCTCGAAGCCGATCAGGCCCTCGCCCGCGCCGGAGCCGGCCAGGGCGATGGCGACGGAGTCGCCGTTGGTGAGGGACTTGGCGGTGTCCAGCAGCGTCTTGGCGGGCACCAGGGCGACCGCGGAGATGTCCGGGGTCTCCGGCTTCCACAGGAACTCGCGGACCGCGAAGCGGTAGCGGTCGGTGGCGGCCAGGGTG
Source organism: Streptomyces sp. NPDC005722 (assembly GCF_040630935.1). Lineage (NCBI taxonomy): Bacteria > Bacillati > Actinomycetota > Actinomycetes > Kitasatosporales > Streptomycetaceae > Streptomyces > Streptomyces sp. NPDC005722. The sequence continues at coordinate 251,689 of NZ_JBEXYN010000005.1, read as the reverse complement.
ACGGTGTCGCCCTCGATCTCGATCCGCACACCGGTCAGCACCGGCAGGGTGTCGTCACGGCCGGCGGCGATGGCGACCTGCGCGGCCGCCGCGGCGAAGACCTCGCCGGGGACGGTGCCGGAAGCGGTGGGCATCGCGGGCAGCGCCGGGTACTCCTCCACAGGCAGGGTGTGGAGTGTGAATCGCGAGCTGCCGCAGACGACGGTCACGCGCACGCCCTCGGTGGAGATCTCCACAGGCCTGTTGGGAAGTGCCCGCGAGATGTCGGCGAGCAGCCGGCCGGAGACGAGGACGGTGCCGTCCTCCTCCACGTCGGCCTCGACCGAGACGCGGGCCGAGACCTCGTAGTCGAAGCCGGACAGGCTCAGCTGCCCCTCCTCGGCCTTCAGCAGCAGGCCCGCCAGGACCGGCACCGGGGGACGGGCCGGGAGACTGCGGGCCGCCCAGGCCACTGCCTCCGCGAGTACATCGCGCTCCACCCGGATCTTCACCGGAACCGCCTCCTGCTGTTGCTGGCTGTCTGTGGCCGACTCTCTGGCCCTGCTGGCCCTCTTGCCGAGAACAGTCTGACAGCCGCCACGGACATGCGGTGCGGGTTGGGGTCAAGCCGGAGGGCGGGGAGGCGGACGGCCCGCGGCTCGGTTGTGCACAGGTCCCACTTCGAAGCAGATTCCCCGGTAACTATCCCTGGTCGTAGTAATAGGGGTTGTGGAAACCGTGGATAAGTGGTTCCGGTGCAGGTCAGGCCCTGTTTTTTGTCCACCGCGCCTGTGGGTGGAGCCGGTGGACAACCGGGCCCGTCTGTGGACGGCCGGAAGTTGTGCACACGCGATTCACAGGAGCCCCCCGGTTCTCCCCAGCGCTGTCCCCAGGAATACCCGGGTTCTCCCCAGCCCAACCCACCACGTTGGTGTGACGCGGTTCACTCCGACCGGTGAGCGGGTGTGTTCCGTTGCCGAACAGTGGACAGGACTGTGGAGAAGCGGCCCCTGACTGGGGACAACCGCCCCCAACCTGTGGGCGAGCGGTGGACAACCACGAGAGGGGTCCTGTGGGCGGCCGGAATGTCCACAGTCTGTGGATCAGGGTTGCCCACAAATCCACATGGCCCCCAGCAGGCCGAACGAGCATCGTACGGCCCTGCCTGTGGACACGTTCGGGACAACCCGGGCATCCCCAGGCTGTGGACGGGGGAAAACCGCCCCGTCCTGTGGAGAGACGTTCCTGTCCCCGGGCCGCGGCCGGCGCAATCGAACAACGAGAAGCGCCCCGGGAGTTGGCCCGGGGCGCTGTGGACGTACGGAGTGCGTCCGGAAGGCGCGCGGAGGGCGCCTGAGGGGACGCGCGGGAGAGCCGCGAGTGGACGCGTTGGAGACCCCCGAGGGGACGCGTGGAAGGTCCCGCGTCAGCTCTTGATGCGGTTGGTGAGCTCGGTGACCTGGTTGTAGATGGACCGCCGCTCGGCCATCAGGGAGCGGATCTTGCGGTCCGCGTGCATGACCGTCGTGTGGTCGCGGCCGCCGAACAGGGCGCCGATCTTCGGCAGCGACAGGTCCGTGAGCTCCCGGCACAGGTACATGGCGATCTGCCGGGCCGTGACGAGCACGCGGCTGCGGGAGGAACCGGAGAGGTCCTCCACGTCCAGGCCGAAGTACGAGGCCGTCTCCGCCATGATCGCCTGTCCGCTGATCTCGGGGACGGAGTCCTCCCCGCCGGGGATCAGGTCCTTCAGCACGATCTCGGTGAGCTGCAGGTCCACCGGCTGACGGTTGAGGCTGGCGAAGGCCGTCACCCGGATCAGCGCGCCCTCCAGCTCGCGGATGTTCCGCGAGATCCGGGAGGCGATGAACTCCAGCACCTCCGGCGGGGCGTTGAGCTGCTCCTGCACCGCCTTCTTGCGGAGGATCGCGATCCGGGTCTCCAGCTCGGGCGGCTGGACGTCGGTGATCAGGCCCCACTCGAAGCGGTTGCGCAGCCGGTCCTCCAGGGTCACCAGCTGCTTGGGCGGCCGGTCGGAGGAGAGCACGATCTGCTTGTTGGCGTTGTGCAGGGTGTTGAAGGTGTGGAAGAACTCCTCCTGCGTCGACTCCTTGCTCGCCAGGAACTGGATGTCGTCGACCAGCAGGATGTCCATGTCCCGGTAGCGCTTGCGGAACGCGTCCGCCTTGCCGTCGCGGATGGAGTTGATGAACTCGTTGGTGAACTCCTCGGAGCTCACGTAGCGCACCCGCGTGCCCGGGTAGAGGCTGCGCGCGTAGTGCCCGATCGCGTGCAGCAGGTGCGTCTTGCCGAGGCCGGACTCCCCATAGATGAACAGCGGGTTGTACGCCTTGGCCGGTGCCTCCGCGACGGCGACGGCCGCGGCATGCGCGAAGCGGTTGGAGGCGCCGATGACGAAGGTGTCGAAGAGGTACTTGGGGTTCAGCCGCGCGGTGGGCTCCGCCGGGCCCCCCGAACCGCCCGACCCGCCGGCGCCCGAGTGGGAACCGGCACCGCCGTTCCCCCCTCCGGTGCGCGGCGGAGGCATGGCCGGCATCTGCGGCGGCGCCGGTTCCGGTCGCGCCGGGGGCTGGTGGGGCGAGGGGATCTCGTAGCGGGAGGCGGGCGGTTGGTAGTGCTCGCGCTCCTGGTAGTCGCCGAAGCGCTGCTGCTGCCAGCGGTCCTCGGGCTCGCGGGGCGGCCAGCCGCCGGAGCCGCCGGTGGGCCCGACCACGTGCTCGGGGTAGGCCGGGCGCATGCGCGGGACCTCGCCGTAGCCGTGCGGCCGCTCGTCGTACCGGCCCGGTTCCGCGGCGTACGCGGGGGGCTGCGGATGCGACGGCGCCTGGAGCTGCGGCTGCGGTTCGGGGACGACCGGCGCCTGCGGGGCGGGGGCCGCCTCCTGCTCGCCGCCGGAGGCGACGGCGATGGCGATGCCCACGGGGTGGCCGAACTCACGGCTGAGGACGTCGGTGATCAGCGGCAGGAGCCGCCCCTCCAGCACGCTCTTGGCGAACTCGTTGGGGGCGGACAGCACGGCCGTGCCCGCGACGAGCGCCAGCGGCTGCGTCCGCTGCAGCCAGTCCGCGTCCTTCGGCTTGAGGTCGTCGCTCTCCACGAGCAGTTTCTGCAGGACCCTGGGCCACACTGAGGCAAGATCGGCAGTTACGTCAGCCACAGTGCACGCTCTCTCGGTCGCTGGTTGGTGCCGATGGGTCCCACGAAGGTGTGGTTCTTGGGACGGACGGGAAGGTTTCGGAGTTCAGCCACGGTAGTCAGCGCAGCCTGCCTGGTTCAAGTCGTTGTCCACAGGGTGTGCAAAACCACGTCCGGATGGCGGCGCGTACGGCGGTGACCGAGGCTGGTTTGACCTGACGCCGCGGCCCCGCGTACCGTAACCAGGTCGAGTTGTCGATGGCTGCTGCCGCCTGCCTACCGATGGGCGAGGATCACCGAGGTGATCGTCAAGCGGTGCACACCAGGATGTTCCGCGAGTTCTTCGTGGGCGCACGGTGACAGCCAGGCGACGCCCCGCCAACACACGATTCATCCTGGAGCCCCCGAGTGAGCAAGCGCACCTTCCAGCCGAACAACCGTCGTCGCGCCAAGACCCACGGCTTCCGGCTGCGCATGCGTACGCGTGCCGGCCGCGCCATCCTCGCGACCCGCCGTAGCAAGGGCCGCGCCCGCCTGTCCGCCTGATCGCACCGAAGCGCGAGGTGTGAGTCGTGCTGCCCACCGAGAATCGGCTGAGGCGGCGGCAGGACTTCGCGACCGCGGTACGTCGAGGACGTCGGGCCGGACGGCCACTTCTGGTCGTCCACCTGCGCACCGACAGTGACACAAGGGACCCGCACGCAGCGGGGGGGAGTGCCTCCCCGGCGCGTGCGGGTTTCGTCGTGAGCAAGGCCGTCGGTAACGCGGTGACCCGGAACCTGGTCAAGCGTCGGCTTCGTCACCTTGTCCGCGAACGTCTGTCCGTGCTGCCCCCCGGTAGCCTGGTAGTCGTACGAGCGCTGCCCGGTGCGGGTGACGCAGACCATTCACAGCTGGCCCGAGACCTGGATGCCGCCCTCGGGAGGCTCCTGGGGGTGGCGCTATGAAGTACCCGTTGCTGGCCTTGATCAAGATTTACCAGTGGACCATCAGCCCGTTGCTCGGTCCGGTCTGCAAGTACTACCCCTCGTGTTCGCACTACGGGTATACGGCGATCGATCGGCACGGCGCGATCAAGGGCACTGCCCTGACCGCGTGGCGGATCCTGCGTTGCAACCCGTGGTCGCTGGGCGGCGTGGACCATGTCCCGCCGCGCAAGCGCCCACCGTGGCACGCTCGCCTGCGCGACGCCCTCCGGGGTGACGCACCGGGCGGGTCCGTTACTCCCGAGCCCGTCGAGTCGCCTCATGCCCAAGGAGCCTGACCGTGGGGATCTTGAACCCCCTCTACGATGCCGTTTCGTGGATCATCGTCCAGTTCCACTCGCTGTACAGCCTTGTCTTTGACAAGGACGGCGGCCTGGCCTGGGGCCTGTCGATCGTCTCCCTGGTGGTCCTGATCCGGATCTGCCTGATCCCGCTCTTCGTGAAGCAGATCAAGTCGACCCGGAACATGCAGGCGCTCCAGCCCAAGATGAAGGCGATCCAGGAGCGCTACAAGAACGACCGGCAGCGCCAGTCCGAAGAGATGATGAAGCTGTACAAGGAGACGGGCACCAACCCGCTCTCCTCGTGCCTTCCGATCCTGGCGCAGTCCCCCTTCTTCTTCTCGCTGTACCACGTGCTGAGCTACATCGCGCAGGGCAAGCAGGTCGGCGTGATGGGCCAGGACCTCGTCAACAGCGCCCAGAAGGCCCACATCTTCGGTGCTCCGCTCGCCGCGAAGTTCACCGACGGCGCCGACAAGCTCACGCAGCTCGGCGCCTCGGTCACCGACGTCCGCGTGGTCACGGTCATCATGATCGTCCTGATGTCGGCCTCGCAGTTCTACACGCAGCGCCAGCTGATGACGAAGAACGTCGACATGACGGTGAAGACGCCGTTCATGCAGCAGCAGAAGATGCTGATGTACGTCTTCCCGATCATGTTCGCCGTCTTCGGCATCAACTTCCCCGTCGGTGTCCTCATCTACTGGCTGACCACCAACGTGTGGACCATGGGGCAGCAGATGTTCGTCATCCGCCGGAACCCGACTCCCGGCAGCCTCGCCTTCCAGCAGCGCCAGGAGCGCCTGAAGGCCAAGGGCAAGCTGAAGGACGAGCCCGCCGCCGCCAAGGAGCCGCAGGACGCGGCGCCGGTGAAGCGCACCCAGCCCAAGCGCCAGAGCAAGTCGCAGCGCCAGACGGGCGGCACCGCGCAGCCGGCCGGTGCCGGCGGCACCAAGCCCAAGCCGGGCGGCGGGGCGGCCGCGGGCACCAAGCCAAAGCCGAGCAGCGGCGCGGACAAGCCGAACCTGTCGAAGAAGAAGTAGCAGAGGAGTCCCGCCGTGACGGACGGCAACACCACCGACGCGCTCACCCGCCTCGAGCAGGAGGGCGAGATCGCGGCCGACTACCTCGAGGGGCTGCTGGACATCGCCGACCTCGACGGTGACATCGACATGGACGTCGAGGGGGACCGGGCCTCGGTCTCCATCGTCGGCGAATCGTCGAGCCGTGACCTCAACAAGCTCGTCGGCCGGGACGGCGAGGTGCTGGAGGCGCTCCAGGAGCTGACCCGGCTCGCGGTCCACCGGGAGACCGGTGACCGCAGCCGGCTGATGCTCGACATCGCCGGCTTCCGGGCCCGCAAGCGGGCCGAGCTGACGGAGCTGGGCGAGAAGGCGGCCGAGGAGGTCAAGGGCTCCGGCCAGCCGGTGAAGCTGAAGCCGATGACGCCCTTCGAGCGCAAGGTCGTGCACGACGCGGTGGCCGCCGCGGGGCTGCGCAGCGAGTCCGAGGGCGAGGAGCCCGAGCGCCGGGTGGTCGTCCTCCCGGCTTCCTGACCTCCACCGGTCTCAGCTCTCAGCGGTACTCACTCGGCCCCGTCTGTTCGCAGGCGGGGCCGAACCTTGTCAGCCTGGTGAAAGCTTGCAACAACGGAAGGACGGTTCTCGTGACGGAGGCAGCGGCGGAGCTTCCCCCGGCGCCGGAAGCGGCACGTGAGGTGTTCGGTGAGCGCTTCGCGGACGCGGTGCGGTACGCCGAACTGCTGGCCGACGCGGGAGTGCGCCGCGGGCTGATCGGCCCGCGCGAGGTGCCCCGGCTCTGGGAGCGCCACCTGCTGAACTGCGCCGTGCTCGCCGAGGTGATCCCCCAGGGCGTCTCGGTGTGCGACGTGGGCTCGGGCGCGGGGCTCCCGGGCATCCCGCTGGCACTGACCCGGCCGGACCTCAGCATCACCCTGCTGGAACCGCTGCTGCGCAGGACCACCTTCCTGGAGGAGGCCGTCCGGCTGCTGGGACTGTCCAACGTCGTGGTGGTGCGTGGCCGGGCCGAGGAGATGGTCGGCAAGGTACCGCCGGTGGACGTGGTGACCGCCCGTGCCGTGGCCCCGCTCGAACGTCTCGCCGGCTGGGGACTGCCGCTGCTCCGTCCGCACGGGGAGATGACCGTCCTCAAGGGCGACACCGCCGAGGAGGAGCTGAAGGCCGCACGCGCCGCCCTGAGCCGCCTCGGGGCTGTGGAGACCTCCGTGGTCCAGGTCGGCGAGGGCATCGTGGATCCGCTCTCGACGGTGGTGCGGGTGCTGGCGGGCGAGAGCCCCGGCGGTGTGCGGGGAGCGACCCGCAGGGCCAAGGCGGCCCGGGCGAGCCGTCGACAACGGCACTGATCGCGGCCGTGTGCTCCATACAAACGGCCATACGTACATAATCCGGAGTGTCGGGTAGGAAACGGTCGCGGCGCTGCGCATCGTGTTTCACGTGAAACGGCGCTCTCTGCTCCCAGGAATCCTCGGCCGCGCTCGTGCGGCGGCCGAGATGCTCTCGCATCGGCCCTCCGAGATGACCCATTCGGTGACTCGACCGGTGGATTCATCCACAGGAGAACCGCCCTCACTGGTTCGCGACCCCGAAAGCATGGCAGGCTCTCTTCATTGCGAGCTTGTAGTCGAGGAGAGTGAATCCTTGCGGTCCGACGCCAACATCGCGGGACCGATGGCCGATCCGGTCCCCGGTCCCCGCACCGAGCCGTTCGGGGATGATGTTTCACGTGAAACACCGCCCCCGATGGACGACACCCCCATCGGCCGTGCCGCCCAACTGGCCGTGGAGGCACTGGGGCGGGCCGGTGAAGGACTCCCACGCCCACCACAGACCCGAGTGATGGTGGTCGCCAACCAGAAGGGTGGGGTCGGCAAGACCACCACCACGGTCAACATGGCCGCCTCCCTGGCCCTCCACGGGGCCCGGGTGCTGGTCGTCGACCTCGACCCCCAGGGCAACGCCTCCACCGCCCTCGGGATCGACCACCACGCCGAAGTCCCCTCCATCTACGACGTGCTGGTGGAGAGCAAGCCGCTCTCCGACGTCGTCCAGCCGGTGCCGGACGTAGAGGGCCTCTTCTGCGCCCCCGCCACCATCGACCTGGCCGGCGCCGAGATCGAGCTGGTCTCGCTGGTGGCCCGCGAGAGCCGGCTGCAGCGGGCCATCGAGTCCTACGAGCAGCCACTGGACTACATCCTCATCGACTGCCCGCCCTCGCTCGGTCTGCTGACCGTCAACGCCCTGGTGGCCGGCGCCGAGGTCCTCATCCCGATCCAGTGCGAGTACTACGCCCTGGAGGGCCTGGGGCAGCTACTCCGCAACGTGGAGCTGGTGCGGGGCCACCTCAACCCCAAGCTCCATGTCTCCACCATCCTGCTGACCATGTACGACGGCCGGACCCGGCTCGCCTCGCAGGTCGCCGAGGAAGTGCGCACCCACTTCGGCAAGGAGGTGCTCAGCACGAGCATCCCGCGCTCGGTCCGCATCTCGGAAGCGCCCAGCTACGGTCAGACGGTGCTGACCTACGATCCCGGTTCGAGCGGCGCGCTGTCGTACCTCGAGGCGGCACGCGAGATGGCCCTGCGCGGCCTTGGGCGCAGCCAAGACACAGAGCAGAACACGTCGAAGGGGATCCAGTGAGTGAGCGACGCAGAGGACTCGGCCGTGGTCTCGGCGCGCTGATTCCCGCCGCACCGAACGGTGCGGACGCGGCAGCCGCGACCGCGGTGGCGACGGCGACGCCCGCCGCGCCTGTCCTGGCGCCGGAGCGAGGTGTCGCCGTCGCCAAGGTGACGGCCTTGTCGGAACAGCAGGGACGTGAGGGGACCGCGTCGATCCCCGTTTCACGTGAAACACCTGAAGCCATCGTGGTTGAGGAGCCGTCCCTGGTGGCGGGGGCGTACTTCGCGGAGCTGCCGCTGGACGCGATCATCCCCAACCCCCGTCAGCCGCGTGAGGTCTTCGACGAGGACGCGCTGGCCGAGCTGGTCACCTCCATCAAGGAGGTCGGCCTCCTGCAGCCGGTCGTCGTCCGTCAGGTCGGACCGGAGCGCTACGAGCTCATCATGGGCGAGCGGCGCTGGCGGGCCAGCCGGGAAGCGGGCCTGGAGGCCATCCCGGCGATCGTGCGCGCCACGGACGACGAGAAGCTCCTCCTGGACGCGCTGCTGGAGAACCTGCACCGTGCCCAGCTGAACCCGCTGGAAGAGGCGGCCGCCTACGACCAGCTCCTCAAGGACTTCGCCTGCACCCACGAGCAGCTCGCCGACCGGATCGGCCGCTCCCGCTCCCAGGTCTCCAACACCCTGCGCCTGCTGAAGCTCTCCGCGCCCGTACAGCGGCGTGTGGCGGCCGGTGTGCTCTCCGCCGGGCACGCCCGCTCCCTGCTCGCCCTGGAGGACGTGGAGGACCAGGACCGGCTCGCCAGCCGGATCGTGGCCGAGGGGCTCTCGGTGCGTGCGGTCGAGGAGATCGTGCATGTGATGAACTCCGAGTCCCAGCCGGCGCGGAAGGCACCGGCGCCCCGGGCCGGCAAGCGGATGTCCCCCGCGCTGACCGACCTCGCGCTGCGGCTCTCGGACCGCTTCGAGACCCGTGTGAAGGTGGACCTCGGGCAGAAGCGCGGGAAGATCGTCGTGGAGTTCGCCTCGATAGAGGACCTGGAGCGCATCCTCGGCTCGATGGCACCGGGCGAGGGAGACGTCCTCGAGCGGTCGCTCACCGAGGAGTCCGACGAGGAGGAGTGAGCCCCGGCGTCCTCACCGCCGCGTGACGGATCGCAACTACCGGGCGGGTCACGTCCCGAGAGGGATGTGACCCGCTTTTTGCTGGGCCGTTAGCGTTGCTCCGGTGTCGGACTTGTCCGCTCACGGATACGATGCGTACGGGATGGAGCACTACCTCCGAGGAGGGGCTCATGCGATCGGTGCGGCGCGTCGGAGTGGAGCACGATTGGCAGAGGGCCGCCCTCCTCGCAGCGGGGCTCGGGCTGGGCGCCGTGGGTGGCTTCGTCGGCAGTTGGGTCCACGACAGAAACGAGGGTCAGACCTCATGGGGCGTCGGATCGTTCCGCTCACGCTGGACAACCTCCCGGATCTCCCCAACCGCTGCCGCGCGTGCGTCTTCTGGGAGCTCGATCCGGTGAGCGGGGAGGCCGCCGTCCAGGCCGGCAAGCCGGAGCTGGAGAAGGAGGCCTGGATCTCGGCAGTGCTGCTGGAGTGGGGGTCCTGTGGCCGGGTCGTCTACGTGGACGAGGTGCCCGCCGGCTTCCTGCTCTACGCCCCGCCCGCCTACGTGCCGCGCTCGACGGCCTTCCCCACGAGTCCCGTCTCCCCCGACGCCGTCCAGCTGATGACCGCCCGGATCCTCCCGGGCTTCCAGGGACAGGGACTGGGCCGGGTGCTGGTGCAGACGATGGCCAAGGACCTGGTGCGGCGGGGCTTCCGGGCGATCGAGGCCTTCGGTGACGCGCGCTGGGAGGAGCCCGCGTGCGTCCTGCCCGCCGAGCACCTGCTGGCTGTCGGCTTCAAGACGGTACGGCCGCACCCGCGGTTCCCCCGGCTGAGGCTGGAACTGCGCACGACGATCTCCTGGAAGGAGGACGTCGAGATGGCGATCGACCGGCTGCTCGGCGCCGTGCAGAAGGAACCGGCGCTGCGGCCCCTGTGAACGGACGAAGGGCCCGCCCCTCACGGGGGCGGGCCCTTTCGTGTCCGTCTGCGGTGCTCAGCCGATGAAGTCCGCCAGGTCGCGCTCGATGGCGGCCTTCGGCTTGGCGCCGACGATGGTCTTCACGACCTCGCCGCCCTTGTAGACGTTGAGGGTCGGGATCGACATGACGCCGTACTTGGCGGCGGTGACCGGGTTCTCGTCGATGTTCAGCTTGACGATGGTGATCTGGTCGCCGTGCTCCGCGGCGATCGCCTCGAGCGACGGGGCGATCTGGCGGCACGGACCGCACCACTCGGCCCAGAAGTCGACGAGCACGGGCTTGTCACTGGACAGGACCTCCTCGTCGAAGGTCGCATCGGTCACGGTCTTGGTGTTGCCGGCCACGGCTGTCTCCTCGGTGTGTAGGACGGGTACTTGGTTGTGCTGCGCGGTCAGACGACCGCGGCGGCGGTCTGCTCGGGCTCGCGGGTCTGCTCGTTGCCGGCGTCGCTCAGGGCGGCGAGGTAGCGCTCGGCGTCCAGGGCGGCGGAACAGCCGGTGCCCGCGGCGGTGATCGCCTGGCGGTAGGTGTGGTCGACGACGTCACCCGCGGCGAAGACACCGGGGATCTTCGTACGGGTGGTGGGCGACTCGACCTTGAGGTAGCCCTCCTCGTCCAGGTCGAGGATCCCCTTGAACAGCTCGGTGCGGGGGTCGTGGCCGATCGCGATGAACAGGCCGGTGACCGGCAGTTCGGAGGTCTCGCCGGACTTGGTGTTCCGCAGGACCAGGCCGGAGAGCTTGCCCTCGCCGTTGATCTCGGCGACCTCGTTGTCCCAGACGAACGAGATCTTCGGGTCGGCGAAGGCGCGCTCCTGCATCGCCTTGGAGGCGCGGAGCGTGTCCCGGCGGTGGACCACCTTCACGCTCTTGGCGAAGCGCGAGAGGAAGGTCGCCTCCTCCAGGGCGGTGTCACCGCCGCCGATGACGGCGATCTCGTGGTCCTTGAAGAAGAAGCCGTCACAGGTGGCGCACCAGGAGACACCGCGCCCGGAGAGCTGGTCCTCGTTGGGGAGGCCGAGCTTGCGGTGCTGGGAACCGGTGGCGATGATGACCGCCCTCGCCCGGTGGACGGTGCCCGCGGAGTCGGTGACGGACTTGATGTCACCCTCGAGGTCGACCTCGACGATGTCGTCCGGGATCAGCTCCGCACCGAAGCGCTCGGCCTGGGCCCGCATGTTGTCCATGAGGTCGGGGCCCATGATGCCGTCGCGGAAGCCGGGGAAGTTCTCGACGTCGGTCGTGGTCATGAGGGCGCCGCCGGCCGTGACCGCACCTTCGAAGACCAGGGGCTGGAGGGAGGCGCGGGCGGTGTAGAGCGCGGCTGTGTATCCCGCCGGCCCGGAACCGATGATGATCACGTTTCGGACGTCGCTCACGGGTTCTTCCTCGTCTCTGCTGTGCCGGTTCGCCGGGTGCCTCGGCGGCGGGACCATTGTCATCCCGCCTAACGGATCCTACGGTCCGGGCATTCCCGTCGGCGTGGCTAGCGAGGGTATGTCTCCTCGCGGAGGAGGGTGCCCGTGGCGGGGGGCTGCGCTGTGGTGCACGAGGCGTCCACGACGTAGGCGTCGACCAGTGAGGGGTCGCCCTCGTGCGGGAGCACGACCAGATAGGAGTCCATGCCCTCGTACCTGCCCCGCTGGAGGGCGATCGGAGCGTCCGTACGGTCGACGGCCCCCAGGACGCAGGACGGCACGGCAGTGTCCATGCCGACCATCGGGGACTGCCTGGCGGGCTTGCTCCCGGGCTTCCCGCCCGCGCCGCTTGTCAGTAGATCGTGTACCTGCGCGCCGAGCGTGTCGGCGTCAGCCTTGGCGCCGGCGTCGGAGGCCGTCGACGACTCGAGGCCGGCGCTCCCCCCGGTGCTCCAGGTGGACTGGGCAAGGAAGCTTCCGAGGCCGACCACGGCGGCGACGGAGGCGGCGACGAGGACGCCCTTCACCCGGCGCCGACGGGACCCGGCGCCGGCGCGGCCGGGGCCGCTGGGGCCGGAGCCACGACCGGAGGGCCGTCCGCCGACGGGTGCCGATGTTTCACGTGAAACACGAGGCGGCTCCGCGGTCCCTGTTTCACGTGAAACATCCGCGGTGCTGGAGGCGAGCAGTGCCTCGGCGGCGAGCGCGGCGTCGATCCGGCCGGCGATGTCGGCGGGCATCCGGGGCGGTCCCGGGAGCGTGCCCAGCAATCCGCGGATTTCGTCCAGGGAGGCACGCACGTCGGCACAGAGCGCGCAGCCGTCGATGTGCCCGCGGACGTCGGCCGAGCGCGCCGGCGGGAGGATGCCCTCGGTGAGTGCCGAGATCTCGGCGACCTCGGGGTGCTCGTCCGTACCCGTCGTCGACGTCATGGGTGTCCACCTCCGCCCTGTGTGAAGCCGTGGCCCGGCCGGGCCTCCGTCTCTGGGACGGATGCGTTCTCCGTCCGGTTCCTTGCCCCTGCCTGATCGCCGCTACTCCCCGGCGTGTCCCGCAGATGGGAGAGCAGTGGCAGCAGCCGTGCCCGGCCCCGGGCGCATCTGCTCTTGACCGTTCCCGCCGGCACGTCGAGGACGGCGGCGGCCTCCGCCACGGGGTAACCCTGCATGTCGACGAGGACCAGGGCTGCCCGCTGCTCCACGGGGAGCGTCGCGAGCGCCCGCAGCAGTTCCCGGTGCAGCTCGCCCCGCTCGGCGGGGGCCGCGGCGGACTCGTGCGGTTCGAGCAGCTCCTCGAACTGCTTCTCGTCCGTCACCGCGGCGGTGCGGCGCGAGGCCGCCTTGCGCGCCCGGTCCAGGCACGCGTTCACGGTGATGCGGTGCAGCCAGGTCGTGACGGCCGACTGCCCGCGGAAGGTGTGGGCGGCGCGGAAGGCCGAGACGAGCGCGTCCTGTACGGCGTCGGCGGCCTCCTCGCGGTCCCCCAGGGTCCGCAGCGCCACCGCCCAGAGCCGGTCCCGGTGCCGGCGGACGAGTTCCCCGAAGGCGTTCGGGTCCCCCGCGACATGGCGGGCGAGGAGGTCGCTGTCGCTGACCTCCCCGCCCGTACCCTGCGTGGCCACCATCCCCCTCCCCGCGGGGCTACTGCCCCTCGAACCTCACATTGGTGATGGCCTGCTTGTAGCCGGCCTGGGAGTACCCGTCGGCCTGTGAATAGGGAAGGGCGGTCAGCCAGACCACGACGTACCGCGTCTCCACGGGTGCCTTCAGGGTGAGCTTGGCCGTCTTGTCGCTGGTCGTGACGGTGGCCAGTTTCCTCAGTTGGCCCGGCTCGGCCGTGGTGTTCAGCGAGTCGGCCGCGTAGAGCGTGACCGTCGTGTGGTCGCCGCCGTAGTAGAGGTCTATCGACGCCTGGCCGAGCTTCTTCGCCGCTCCGAGGTCGTAGGCGATGCCGACGCCCTTCTTGACGGAGGGGGCGAACTCGGGACCGTCGGCGAAGCTGTTCGTGCGCCAGTAGGTGGACGTCTTGCTGTCGTAGGTGGCGTCGACGTCGTTCGGGTGCTGGGCGCCGCCGAAGGGCGCGTACTCGGCCGCCCCCTTCACGGGCAACGGCTGCAGCGTCACCTGGTTCGCGCCGCCGTTGTCGCTGCCCCCGTCGCTTCCCGTGTTGTGGGAAGTGGAGGTGCCACCGGACTTCGCCTGGTTCTCGCGGTCCATGAGCGTCTCCGCGAGCTGCCAGCTGCCGAGGCCGAGGGCGACGATGAGGAGGGCCGAGACGGACCACTTGAGGGCCTTGCCGGTGCGGCCGGGCAGGGCCGGCGGCGGCGTGGCGGAGAGGGCGCTCGTGGCGCCGGGGGACGCGGGGCCCGCCGGGGTCTGGCGGTAGGAGCCCTGCTGGTAGGTGGTGCGTGAATAGGGCGTCATCGCCGGCTGCTCGGGCGGCCGGATCTTGGGGATCGCGGTGACCGCCTTGGACAGCTCCTCGGGCGTGGTGCAGGGCTCCGGCTCACGGGAAGCCGTCGCCCCGTCGTTGACCAGGGCGCGCATGGCGAGCTCCGACAGCCCGCGGTGGACGCCCGCCCGCACCTGGTCGGGTGCGACGAGGCCGACGTCCTTGGGGAGGCCGGTGAGCCCGTGGTCGTCCTCCGGGTACGGCCAGCGCTGGGTGAGCGAGGCGTACAGGAGGGCTCCGATGGCCTCGGTGTCCTCACGCTGCGGACGCTCGGAGGAGATGCCCCGCAGCGCGGCGGCGACCGCCAGACCGCGGATGCGGTACTGCCCCGCCTCGGTGCGCAGGACGGCGTCGGGGCCGAGCCGCAGGTGCGCCAGGCCCTCGCGGTGCGCGGCGGCCATGGCCTGGGAGATCTGGTTGACCATCTGGTAGGCCTCGTGCGGCTCCAGCGGGTCGGCGGTGATCAGGGTGGTGAGTTCCCGTGCGTCCGGGAGCCACTCGTGGATCACGTAGACGAGGTCGTCCTCCTCGACGGCGTCGAGGACCTGCACGAAGCGGGGGTCCCCGAGGAGGGCCGCGGAGCGGGCCGCCGCCAGTACGGAACGGGCCCGGTTGTGTTCGGCGGGCAGGATGTGGATGCCCACGGCCCGGCGCAGCTTCTCGTCCACGGCCTTCCAGCTGCTGAAGCCGTCGGCACGGGTGAGGCAGTCCTCCAGGCGGTAGCGCGCGGCGAGCTTGTGGCCGCTGTGGAGCTCGGGCGGCTCGGAATTGGTCGGTGCTGTCTCCTCGGGGATGGTCTGCTGTGGCGCGTCCTGCTCTTCGCTCCGGTCCGTCGCCTCGTCGGCCGTGGCACTGTCCGCATGGGCGGCGAGCTGCTCCTCGCCGCTCTCGTTGGCCACTCCGACGGCAGCCGTGCTCCGTTCCGCCACCGTCGTTCCTGCCTCCCCATCCGTTGCAAGATCTGACTACACAGCCGAGGACAATTGTGCCAACAGTCCACCGCTATGCACGACACACGACGGCCCACGAAGGTTGCGCGGTGGGCGCCGTCAGCGGCCCAGCCGGCCCCTGACCATGCCGACCATGGCCGTCATCTCCTCGACGCGCATGCGCTTGGCGGCGACGAAGAAGATCCCGCCCAGCACGACGGCGCCGAGCAGCAGCGACAGCAACGATGCGGCAGCGCCGTGACCCAGCGAGTGCGAGACACCGTAGACGACGGCGCCGCCGCCCGCGGCGGCGGGGATGCACGCACCGATGAGCCGCGCGTAGGTGCGCACCACGCGCTTGCCGTCGATGTCGCCGCCGAGGCGCCTGCGCAGCCGCTTGACCGCCACTCCGACGCCGATCGCGTAGGCCAGGCCGTAGCCGGCGGCCATGCCCACCACGGCCCAGCGGGCGGGCAGGACGAAGTAGCAGACGGCGGCGGCGACGGCGTTGCACGCGGCGACGATGACCGTGTTGTAGAAGGGGGTGCGGGTGTCCTCGTAGGCGTAGAAGCCGCGCAGGACGATGTACTGCACCGAGAAGGGGATCAGGCCCAGTCCGAAGGCCATCAGGACGAAGCCGATGTTCACCGCGCCGTCGCCGGAGCTGCTGTAGAGCAGGGTCGCGATGGGGAGCCCGAGGGCGAGGAAGGCGAAGGCGGCGGGCACGATGGCCACGCCCGAGGTCCGCAGGCCGTAGGAGAGGTCGTCACGGACCGCGGCGGCGTCCCCGTCGGCGGCGGCGCGGGAGATCCGCGGGAGCACGGCCGTCATGACGGAGACGGTGATGATGGCCTGCGGCATCTGCCACAGGAGCAGCGCGTAGTTGAACGCGGTGATGCCGGTGCCCTCGTGGCCCGCCTTCTCGGCCGCCGCACCCGCCGCCGTGGCGAACTGGGTGAGGACGATCAGGCCGATCTGGTTGGCGAGCACGAAGAAGAAGGTCCACTTCGCGAGCTTCGCCGCGTGGCCGAGGCCGTGGCCGCGCCAGTCGAACCGCGGCCTGATCCGGAACCCGGCCTCGCGCAGGTAGGGGATCATCGCCAGGGCCTGCACGGCCAGGCCCAGCAGGGTGCCGAGGCCGAGCAGCCGGGCGCCCTCCGGGGTGATGGTCTGCGAGGTGACGCCGGTGCTGGTGAAGGAGCCGAAGGCCCAGATGAAGGCACCGAAGGTGGCGATGATGACGACGTTGTTGAGGACCGGGGTCCACATCATCGCGCCGAACCGGCCGCGGGCGTTCAGCACCTGCCCGAGCACCACGTGCAGGCCCATGAAGAACATCGTCGGGATGCAGTAGCGGGCGAAGGTGACCGCGACCTCGAACCTGACCGGGTCGGAGGCGATGTCGTGGGACATCGCCCGGATGAGCAGCGGCGCGCCGAACACACAGAGCGCCGTGACGGCCGCCAGGCCGACGGCGACGAGGGTCAGCAGGCGGTTGGCGTAGGCCTCGCCGCCGTCCTCGTCGTTCTTCATGGCGCGGACGAGCTGCGGGACGAACACGGCGTTGATCGCGCCGCCGCCGACCAGGATGTAGATCATCGTGGGCAGGGTGTTGGCGACCTGGTAGCCGTCGTTCAGCGTGCCGACGCCGATCGCGGCGGCCATGACCAGGGTGCGCAGGAACCCGGTGACCCGGGAGACCAGGGTGCCGGCCGCCATGAGGGCGCTGGACTTGAGGATGCTGCCGGCCCGTCCCCCGGACTTCCCGGACACGGGCGCCGCTGCGGGCTCGGGCTCCGCGGGGGCCTCCTGGACCGGCTCGTCGCGGAAGAGGTGGGCGTACTCGTCCGGCCGCGCGGGCGCACCGTCCTCGTCCGGCGCGTGGGAGACCAGCTCGTCGACGCCGACGTACCGGGTGTCGGCGTCGTCGGCGTACGGCATGCGGTACGGCTCCTGGTGGGCGTACGGAGGGCCGTAGGCGTGCAGCTGGGCCGGCGGGTGCGCGGTGCGGTCGTAGAGGGCCTCGCCCACCGGGTCCTGCACGGTCGGATCCTGCCGGCGGTAGGGATCGCGGGCGTAGGTGTCCTGCAGGTACGGGTCGGGCGCGGCAGGGTGCTGCCCGGGCTGCTCGGGGAACCGCTCCCCGGCTTCCCGTTCGCGCTCACCGTCGTACGGTGCGTTCATCTCTGCCCCACCTCATCGGCCATGGCTCGCTGGCTATCGGTCCACCTTCTCACCCGTCCCGGACGGGTCCGTACTATCCGGGGAGGTGTCCGGCGCCAGGTCACCCGGCTGCTCGTCACGGACGTCGTCCCGGTCACCCATGGTGCCGGTTGTGGCGTCATCCCCGTCCTGCCCCGTCCCGCCGTCGCCGGCGTGCTCCGCGTCGTCCTCGGACGGGTCGTCGTCCTCGTCCTCGTCCCCGGTGGTCGCGCGGCGCTTGCGCTGGTGGTACATCCGGACGCCCGCCAGCACGAGCAGCAGGAGACCGGCGGCGATCACCAGCATGACGGTGGATGTGATGGAGGTGACATCCACCTGGAACGTGATGGGAGCGCCGAACGTGGCGCCGTCCGGTGTGTAGAGCTGGGCCGTGATGGTGTTCAGGCCGTTGCGGGCCGCCGTGCCCTCGAACTTCAGGGAGCGGGTGTGGCCGCCCTCGACGGTCACGAGCTGCGGGA
Organism: Streptomyces sp. NPDC005722; assembly: GCF_040630935.1. Classification (NCBI taxonomy): domain Bacteria; kingdom Bacillati; phylum Actinomycetota; class Actinomycetes; order Kitasatosporales; family Streptomycetaceae; genus Streptomyces; species Streptomyces sp. NPDC005722. Next base: position 234,061 of record NZ_JBEXYN010000005.1, on the reverse strand, counting down.
CGCCCGGGTCGAGGCTGTTGCCCTGACTGGAGGACAGGCGCAGCTCCAGGCCCTGCACGGTCTGGCCGAGCTCGTTCTTCACGGTGACCGGGATGGTGCCGCTGCGGCCGGACAGCGTGAGCGTCCCCGTCTTGGGGAGCAGGTAGACCAGGCTCATCAGGTCGGAGAGGTAGTCGGAGATGGCCGTGCGGAAGGCGGCCGAGTCCCAGGGGGAGCCACGCCACTCGGTGGACATCGAGCGCATCAGCGCGTTGCCGAAGGGGGTCCGCACCCGGTCGGGCTTGCTCAGCAGGGCCATGAAGTCGTCGAGCTCGTCCTGGGTCACCTGGATCCGGCGGAAGGCAGCGGTGCTCAACTCCTGCTTGCGCAGACGCTTGGGATAGGCGCCGGCGCCGGGCACCGAGCGGTTCGCCCTGGGGTCGGGGGTGGCCTTCGCCGCCGCGGAGAAGTCCGCGGTCTCGGCCCAGCCGCTGCCCGCGACCTCTGTGATCGCCTGGGCCATGGCCTGGGCCTGGGAGGCCTTGGCCATCCGTTGCGGGGCGACGACGACGCTGCGCTGCCGGTCGGGCGACTGCATCGTGATCATCAGGGTCTGCGCCAGGTACTTCTGGACGGCGAGGGTCGAGGACCCGGCCGTCGTCATGTCGCCCTGGAAGGCCTTGGAGAGCCCGGAATCGGCGACGACCGCGGTGGTGCCCCCGCCGATGGGCCGCGCCGAGGTGGGGGTGTAGTTGAGGTTGCCGGACTCGCCGAGGCTGTCGCTGCGGACGATCACCTTGTCCGCGCCGGCGGAGGTGGCCACGTCGACGATGGAGGGGTCGACGGCGCCCTCCACGGGCCATGAGACGTCCGTGTCGGGGGTGACCATGCCGTTGAGGACGGTCTCGACGGTGGTCGTCGCGAGGTCGGTGGCGGTCTTGAGGTGGTTCAGGGTGCCGGGGACGTTCTTGCCGTGGTGCGCGATGGAAGCGATGTCGGGGTCGGCGAAGGGGAGCGCGACGACCTCGTCCCCGACGATGGCCTCCTTGAGGCTGTTCAGCCAGCGCTTCGCGTTCTCGGTGCCGGTGCCGGACGTGGTGTGATCGAGATCACCTCCGGGGCCCGCGACCTGGTACCGGCGTGTCATCGCGTCCACGGTGGCGAGCAGGTCAGGGTCGATGACCCAGGTGACGGGCAGGTCCCGCCCGAGGGACACCAACTGCTGCAGCCGGCCCCCGGGCGCCAGGTCTTCGGCGAGGTCGTCGTTGAGGAAGATCGGGCTCTGCTGGTCGTCGCTCTCGCTGCGCACGGCGAGGTGCGGGCGGTCGATCAGCGGCCACAGGAAGGTGTAGCGGGTGGGCTTGGCGTCGCCGTCCGGGTACCAGGGGAGGAAGGTCCGCTCGATGCCGAGGTACTCGTCGTAGCCGCGGTCCCTGGTCTGCCCGGTCAGCGAGACTCCGAGCTGGTAGACGCCGTCCGGCCCCAGGTCGAGGGCCTTGACCGGCACCTTCAGCGTGAAGGTGCGGGTGATGCCGGCGGGCAGGTCGTCCACGGGCACGGTGTGCCCGGCGATCTCCGCGCCGTCGGCCAGGGTGTGCGGAGCGCCCGTCGAGACGTCGTTGATGGCGCTGCGGCTGTCCAGCGGGCCCTGGGGGGCGATCTCCACTCCGACGTGTGCGCCGCTCACGGTGTGCTTGCTCTTGTTGCTCACGGTGCCCGTCACCGTGAGGGTGTCGCCCTTGGCGGGGGCCTTGGGGGACAGCGAGGTCAGTGACACGTCCACGGTGCGGCCGTCGGGGGTCGCCGCGTATGCCGCGGGGGCCGTACGGGCCTGGACCAGGCCGGCGAAGAGGGTGGCGCCCACGAGCAGCGCCGTCGCCCGGCGCAGCCTCGAACGGGCCGGAGTTCCTCCGGGGTGCTGTGCCGCCTCGCCCACGCGCTGGCCGTCCCTCGTCGTCTTCGGATGTGCGTCCTGGAATGGTAACGATGCTCGATGACCCAAAGTGCTGTGAGTGGGCCACAAGATCGATACAGTCCGGGGTCGCGGAGGCGTCGGCATGATCGCGGGAGCCGGTAAACCGGTCTGCCGCGGGGCGCATGGGCACGTACCCTTTTCTGTTGTGCCGAATGCCAACAACGCCCCCCAGACCCTGAAGACCGCGCCCGTGATCGCGCCGGTTGCCGAGGAGCTCGGTCGCCGCTTCCAGGACGCCGGATTCCGGCTTGCCCTTGTCGGCGGCTCGGTCCGCGACACCCTGCTCGGCAGGCTCGGCAACGACCTCGACTTCACCACCGACGCCCGGCCCGACCAGGTGCTGAAGATCATCCGCGGGTGGGCGGATGCCGTCTGGGAGGTGGGCATCGCCTTCGGCACGGTCGGGTGCCGCAAGGCCGGCTATCAGATCGAGGTGACCACGTACCGTTCCGAGGCCTACGACAGGACCTCGCGGAAGCCGGAGGTCTCCTACGGGGAGACGATCGAGGAGGACCTGGTCCGCCGGGACTTCACCGTCAACGCGATGGCGGTCTCCCTGCCGGACGCGGAGTTCGTCGACCCCTACGGCGGGCTCGGCGACCTCGCTCAGCGGGTCCTGCGCACGCCCGGTACACCCGAGGAGTCCTTCTCGGACGATCCGCTGCGGATGATGCGTGCCGCGCGGTTCGCGGCGCAGCTGGACTTCGAGGTGGCTCCCGAGGTCGTGACGGCGATGACGGAGATGGCGGAGCGCATCGAGATCGTGTCCGCCGAGCGCGTCCGGGACGAGCTCAACAAGCTGATCCTCTCCGACCACCCCCGCAAGGGCCTGCAGCTGCTGGTGCTGACCGGCCTGGCCGCACGGGTCCTTCCGGAGCTGCCGGCGCTGCGCCTGGAGCGGGACGAGCACCACCGGCACAAGGACGTCTACGACCACACGCTGACCGTCCTGGACCAGGCGATGGCGCTGGAGACCGAGGGGCCGGACCTGGTGCTGCGCCTCGCGGCGCTGCTGCACGACATCGGCAAGCCGCGCACCCGGCGCTTCGAGTCCGACGGGCGGGTCTCCTTCCACCACCACGAGGTGGTCGGCGCCAAGATGACCAAGGGGCGGCTGACCAAGCTCAAGTACCCGAACGACATCGTCAAGGACGTCGCCCGGCTGGTGGAACTGCACCTGCGCTTCCACGGTTACGGGACCGGCGAGTGGACCGACTCCGCCGTGCGTCGCTACGTCCGAGACGCCGGACCGCTGCTCGAGCGGCTGCACAAGCTGACCCGCTCCGACTGCACGACCCGCAACAAGCGCAAGGCCGCGGCCCTGGCGCGCACCTACGACGGGCTCGAGGAGCGGATCGCGCAGCTGAAGGAACAGGAGGAGCTGGACGCGATCCGTCCGGACCTGGACGGCAACCGGATCATGGAGATCCTGGGCATCGCCCCGGGGCCTCAGGTCGGTAAGGCGTACGAGCACCTGCTGGAGCTGCGCTTGGAGAACGGCCCGCTGGGCGAGGAGGCGGCGGTGACGGCACTGAAGGAGTGGTGGGCCGCTCAGGGCTGAGCGGCGTCATGTCCGGACACCGGGCGAAACGAGGGGGTCGTGTTTCACGTGAAACACGACCCCCTCGACCGTAACGGCGACCCCGTCACTTGGTGATGCTCTGCAGGCAGAGCACGACGTTGTTGAAGTCGGTGCCGGACTGCGTGTAGTAGACGTCCGACTCGGTGACGGCCTCACACTGCTTCTGGTCGCTCGAGTCGTCGAACTTCTTGACTATCTTGAACTGGGCGTCACCGGAGGAGCATTCGACGTCCACGAGGTCCGGGCTCGTGTCGGTGCCCTTGTTGTGGAGGCACCCGCCGACCTTCGACGTCTCGGCGTCGGTCTTGTCGAACTGGGAGAACGCGAACCGCACACCGATGAGGACGATGATGGTGACGACCACGCCGAGGACGCGCTTGCCGATGTTCCTGCCTCGCCGCGGCGGGGCGGCCGGCGGCGGGAAGGCGCCGGGCTGACCTGTAGGCGGCGGAAAAGCGCCGGGCTGACCCTGTGGGGGCGGGAAGGCGGCGGGCTGACCTTGTGGGTCCGGGTTGTTGAAGTTCTGGGGCGGCGGAGTCGCCATGGTCGTTCCCCTCCCTGGGATGAATCTGTCAGTTCCTGTGAACGCGCGAACGCTACTGGAGGGGTCGGACAGCCCATCACCCGGGGCGGCTGCTTCACGTGAAACGGACGGACGCGGGGTGATCGTCGTGTTTCACGTGAAACGGCGCGGAGTCCTCGCGGTGCCGATCGCCACCGCGGCGTAGACCGCGGAGAGCGTCAGGAGGAGTCCCGCGGAGCGGCCGTCGGGTGGGAGGACCAGTGCGCAGATGGCGGCCGCGCCGACGAAGGCGACGTTGAACAGCACGTCGTAGAGGGAGAAGATGCGCCCCCGGTAGGCGTCGTCGATCGAGGACTGGACCACCGTGTCGGTGGCGATCTTCGCCCCCTGCGTGGCCAGCCCCAACACGAAGGCCGCGGCCAGTACCGGGGCCGGTTCGAAGGGGAGGCCCAGTCCGGGGAGCAGGACGGCGGCCGAACCCGCGCAGACGGTGATCCATCCGAAGGTGCCGAAGCGCCCTGTGGCCCACGGCGTGACGACGGCCGCCGTGAAGAAGCCGGCCCCCGACACGGCGACCGCCAGGCCGAGGAGCGCGAGTCCGTCCGCCGTCCCGTCGCCCGTACCGCCGGAGCCCGACCACGCGTAGCGGCAGAGCATCAGCACCGTCACGGTGAGCCCGCCGTAACAGAAGCGCATCGCGGTCATCGCGGCCAGGGCGCGCGCCGCACGGGGCCGCCGGCGCAGGTGCCCCAGACCGTGCGCCAGACCGCGGAAGGTGCTCAGCAGCGCCTCTCCCACTCGTGGCTGGACACGGGTCGGATCCGGCCCCAGCCGGTCCCGTCCCAAGGTGAGCGCGGTGAGCCCGGCACAGAGATAGAGGAAGGCGCCCAGCACCACGACCAGGACGTCGGAGCGGGTGCCCTCGGCGACGGCCAGGTGCACCAGGAAGGCCGCTCCGCCGCCCACCGTGGCGGCGAGCGTGCCGGCGGTCGGGGAGAGCGCGTTCGCCATGACCAGGCGCTCCCCGTCGACGACGCGGGGCAGGGCGGCCGACAGGCCGGCGAGCACGAAGCGGTTGATGCCGGTGACCGACAGGGCGGACAGGTAGAACAGCCAGTCCGGGACGCGCAGCAGCATCAGCACGGCCGTGCCGACGGAGAGCACCGCCCGTAGCAGGTTGCAGTGGAGGAGGACCTGCCGGCGCCGCCAGCGGTCCAGCAGGACACCCGTGAAGGGACCCACGAGGGAGTACGGCAGGAGCAGGACCGCCATCGCGGAGGCGATGGCGGCCGGCGAGGTCTGCTTCTCCGGTGAGAAGACGACGTAGGCCGCCAGCGCCACCTGGAAGACCCCGTCGGAGAGCTGGGACAGCAGCCGGACCGCCAGCAGCCGGCGGAAGTCCCGGAAACGCAGCAGCACACGGAGATCACGGACAACGGGCATGCGCACAGCCTCACATGACCGACAGGCCCCCGGGTGCGGTACCCGGGGGCCTGTGCGATCGCGTCGTACGACGAGTGGTGACGGGGGCTAAGCCGCTGCTCAGCGCTCGACCTCGCCGCGGATGAACTTCTCCACGTTCTCGCGGGCCTCGTCGTCGAAGTACTGCACCGGCGGGGACTTCATGAAGTAGGAGGACGCCGACAGGATCGGGCCGCCGATGCCGCGGTCCTTGGCGATCTTCGCCGCGCGCAGCGCGTCGATGATGACACCCGCGGAGTTCGGGGAGTCCCAGACCTCGAGCTTGTACTCCAGGTTCAGCGGGACGTCGCCGAAGGCACGGCCCTCGAGGCGGACGTACGCCCACTTGCGGTCGTCCAGCCAGGCCACGTAGTCCGAGGGGCCGATGTGGACGTTCTTCTCACCCAGGTCGCGGTCGGGGATCTGGGAGGTGACGGCCTGCGTCTTGGAGATCTTCTTGGACTCCAGGCGCTCGCGCTCGAGCATGTTCTTGAAGTCCATGTTGCCGCCGACGTTCAGCTGCATGGTGCGCTCGACGACGACACCGCGGTCCTCGAAGAGCTTGGTCAGCACGCGGTGCGTGATGGTGGCGCCGACCTGCGACTTGATGTCGTCACCGACGATCGGCACACCGGCCTCGATGAACTTGTCCGCCCACTCCTTGGTGCCGGCGATGAAGACCGGGAGGGCGTTGACGAAGGCGACCTTGGCGTCGATGGCGCACTGCGCGTAGAACTTCGCCGCGGCCTCGGAACCCACGGGCAGGTAGCAGACGAGCACGTCGACCTGGCGGTCCTTGAGGACCTGCACGACGTCGACCGGCTCCTCGGCGGACTCCTCGATGGTCTCGCGGTAGTACTTGCCGAGACCGTCCAGGGTGTGGCCGCGCTGGACGGTCACGCCCTTCTGCGGCACGTCGCAGATCTTGATGGTGTTGTTCTCGCTGGCACCGATGGCGTCCGCGAGGTCGAGGCCGACCTTCTTCGCGTCCACGTCGAAGGCGGCGACGAACTCGACGTCACTCACGTGGTAGTCGCCGAACTGCACGTGCATGAGGCCAGGCACCCGGCTGGCCGGGTCGGCGTCCTTGTAGTACTCGACGCCCTGCACCAGCGAAGCGGCGCAGTTTCCCACGCCAACGATGGCTACGCGAACCGAACCCATTCCGGTTGCTCCCTGTGTAATCGTCACGCGGGTCCCCGGCGCGTGCCGGGTCCGCCGTTTTCCTGTTGGTTGTCCTGCTCGGCATCGGCGGACGGAGCGGCCGGGGGCTGCTTGCCGCGCCCCGCCCGCTCGGTCTCGATCAGCTCGTTCAGCCAGCGGACCTCTCGCTCCACCGACTCCATGCCGTGCCGCTGCAGCTCGAGCGTGTAGTCGTCGAGCCGCTCACGGGTACGCGCGAGGGACGCGCGCATCTTCTCCAGGCGTTCCTCGAGGCGGCTGCGCCGCCCCTCGAGGACGCGCATCCGTACGTCCCTGGACGTCTGGCCGAAGAAGGCGAAACGAGCCGCGAAGTGCTCGTCCTCCCACGCGTCAGGCCCGGAGTGGGCGAGGAGCTCTTCGAAGTGCTCCTTGCCGGCCGCCGTCAACCGGTACACGATCTTGGCCCGTCGGCCGGCCAGCGGCGCGGCGAGCGGATCGGGTTCAGGGCCGGTCTCCTCGACCAGATAGCCCTGGGTGACCAGTGTCTTGAGGCAGGGGTAGAGGCTGCCGTAGCTGAACGCGCGGAACACACCGAGCGAGGTGTTGAGCCGCTTGCGCAGCTCGTAACCGTGCATCGGGGATTCGCGCAGCAGGCCCAGGACGGCGAACTCGAGGATGCCGGAGCGCTTGCTCATGCCCGCGTTCCCCTCCCGTCCGTTCCGTCGGCGCCTCTTATCTCGCCGTGATGTATCGGCTCGATACATCGGGACGATAGAACGACTTCCCGGATACGGCAAGGCGGCTCACGGTGACCGACGTCACATCGCCAAATCCGTCCACCGTCAACCGTCCGTAATGTGATGAACATCTGGCTAGAACCTCTTTTGACCGTGCGTACTCTGTTCGCCATGCAGAGCACCGGGAACCGTGTGACGTCAGTGAGCGTCCTTGTCCCTGGTGCAGTGCGGCCATCGCACGCCGGGGGGACCGGAAAACCAACTGCCGCTTTCAGGCGATTCCGCCTGTCCTAGGAGTAGCTGTTCATGAGCGAGCACCGTCGCAAGCCGCCGCAGTCGCCCGGCGACGGCCGGGCAGCCGCCCGGCGCGGCGCGCAGCAGCAGCCCCCGCCGCCCGGCGGCCGGCGGGCCGCTGGGCCGCCGAGGCCGCAGCAGCCGTACGGCGCGCACGGCACCGGTTCGGGGCAGGGTCACGGCCCGCGCCAGGGCACGGGACAGCCCCCCCGTCAGGGTGCGGGCACAGGCGCGGGGGGCCGCGCGAGCACCGGTGGCCGGGCCCGCGGGGCCGAGCCGCCCTACCAGGGGCGCGCCGCGGCACGCAGGGCCGCCCAGGAGGCACAGAAGGGTGGTCGTCGCAGGACGGCCACGGGGGGCGGCCGCGGAGGGGGGCAGCCCCCGAAGAAGCGCATCATCGACTACCCCCGCTGGGGCAGGGACGGATGGCGTCGCTGGATGCCGTCCTGGAAGCTCGCCTCCGGGTTGTGCCTCTTCTTCTTCGGCAGCATCGTCACCGTCGCCGGTGTCGGGTACGCGATGGTGGGCATCCCCAACGAGAACGACGCCGCCAAGTCGCAGAACAACGTCTACTACTGGGCGAACGGCGACCGCATGGTGGCGACCGGCACCGGTGCCAACCGGCAGAACGTGTCGCTCGCCGAGATCCCCAAGGCGATGCAGAACGCGGTCATCTCCGCGGAGAACAAGAGCTTCTACGACGACTCGGGCGTCGACCCCATGGGTGTCGCCCGCGCCCTGTTCAACATGGCGAGGGGCGGCCAGGCGCAGGGTGGCTCGACGATCACCCAGCAGTACGTCAAGAACACGTTCCTGAGCCAGGACCAGACGGTCACCCGTAAGTTCAAGGAACTGTTCATCTCCATAAAGGTGGGGACGAAGCTCGACAAGGACGAAATCCTCCAGGGCTACCTGAACACGTCGTACTACGGCCGCAGTGCCTACGGCATCCAGGCGGCGGCGCAGACCTACTACGGCCGTGACGCCTCCAAGCTCACCCCCAGTCAGTGCGCCTTCCTGGCGGCGCTGCTCAAGGGCCCGACGTACTACGACCCGGCCGGTGCCACCAGCATCGACAGCACCGCGACGGCCAAGGCCAACCGGGAGCGCTCCGAGCGCCGCTGGAAGTGGATCCTCGGCGAGATGTACAAGGACGGTGCGCTCAAGAAGGACGAGTACACCGAGGCCGTCAGCGAGTACCCGGAGCCGCAGGGCCTGAAGGCCACCAAGGGCATGACGGGCCAGATCAGCTACCTGGTCGACACCGCTCAGAACTACGTGCTGGCGCACTCCGACATAAGCCGCGCGGCGCTCGACCGGGGCGGTTACGAGATCCACACGACCTTCGACAAGAAGAGGGTCGACGCCCTCGAGAAGGCCGTGCGGAAGGTCGAGAAGGCGAACATCAATCCGAAGAAGGAGAAGGACAAGCACGTCCAGTTCGGCGCCGCGTCGGTGAAGCCCAACGACGGCGCCATCGTCGCCCTCTACGGCGGCGCGGGCTTCGAGAACAACCACTTCACGAACAACGCCGACACCAAGGGTGTCCCCGTCGGTTCGACGTGGAAGCCGTTCGTCCTGGCCGCCGCCATGGAGTACGGCACGTACCGCTCCGACGGCGAGGGCGTCTCGCCGCTGAGCGAGTACAACGGCAACGACCACATCAAGATCAAGAACCAGGACGGCTCCTTGGTCCTGAAGAAGGACAACACGCCCTTCTTCCAGGAGAACGAGAGCCCGTACCCCTGGGGCTACATCAGCCTGCGCAAGGCGATGGAGCAGTCCGTCAACTCGCCGTTCGTGCAGCTCGGCATGGACGTCGGCATGGACAAGGTGGCCGACGTCGCCGAGAAGTCCGGCATCCTGAAGGCCACGATGGCCGACCGGAACCCGTCGTTCGCCCTCGGTACGTCCACCCCGAGCGCCATCCGCATGGCCGACGCCTACGCGACCTTCGCCGCCTCCGGCAAGCACGTGGATCCCTACTCGGTCGTGTCCGTGAAGAAGAACGGCGCCGTGGTCGACGGCTTCGACAAGCCCAAGGTCTCCCGGGTCATGCCGGCGGAGGTGGCCGACAACGTCACCGACGTCCTGGAGAACGTGATCCAGAACGGTACGGGTTTCCGCGCCAAGGAACTCGGCCGCAAGGCGGCCGGCAAGACCGGTACGACCGACAGCAACAAGTCGGCCTGGTTCGTCGGCTACACGCAGCAATTGGCCACGTCCGTGGCGATGTTCCGTGAGGACCCCAAGACCCACGGACTGCTGTCCATGAACGGCACCGCGGGCGTCGAGTCCATCCACGGTGGTGACATCCCGACCGAGATCTGGACCGCCTACATGAAGGGCGCCGTGACGGGGCCCGACACCGGCTTCCCCGACGCCCCGAAGATCGGTGACATCCACGACGAGCCGGGCGCCCCGTCGGCGAGCCCCTCGGTCTCCGCCACCCCGACCGAGTCGGCGACGGCGACGCCGACCCCGACCATCTCGCGGCCGCAGGCCCCGCCGACCCCGACCGAGTCGGAGACGTGCAAGCCCTGGCAGTGGGATTGCCAGCAGGACGGCGGCGGTGGGAACGACGGCGGAACCTCCGACGGAGGGACCGGCGGGACACCATCGGGGACCCCGTCCTCCAGCAGCACCGGGAAGGGCAACGGGGGCAACGGCAACGGCGGGCTCCTGGGGTCCGGAGGCAACGGGGGCAATTGACCGCCCCGCGTTGCGCAGAGCAGTGGATCCGCGGCCGCGGAGGGCTTGTGCCCTCCGCGGCCGCGGCCGTCCCGGGCGGACGGGCGGGCGCCGTGGGGATCCGACGCTCCGCACGCGCGGATGTAGGGCAGGATGTGGCCCATGACGATCGTGCGCGAAGACCCCCACCACGAGGCCTCGGAGGCCGAGGCGGTCGTGCCCCCGACCCGCGAGGACCCGGTCGCGGTGGCGGGGAGCGAGGTCATCGGCGGTCCGCTCGGCCGTTTCGCGGCCGTGGGGCGGCGGGGCTGGTGGAACCCCCTGCGCGTGGTCGTGCTCGTGGCGATCGGGATGTTCGCGCTCGGCATGGTCCAGAAGGTGCCGTGCTACGACAGCGGCTGGTTCTTCGGGGCGAACGCCCAGTACAGCCACGCCTGCTACTCCGACATCCCGCACCTGTACTACGGCCGGGGCTTCGCCGACGACCTGGTCCCCTACTTCGACCGCATCCCGGACACGGTCTCCGGCGGCATGGGCTACCTGGAGTACCCGGTCCTGACCGGGCTCTTCATGGAGGTCGCCTCCTGGCTGACCCCGCACGGCGGCACGATCCAGCACCGGGAGCAGGTCTACTGGCTGGTCAACGCCGGGATGCTGATGGTCTGCACGGCCGTCATCGCGGTCTGCGTGGCCCGTACCAACCGGCGCCGCCCCTGGGACGCGCTGCTGGTCGCGCTGGCGCCGGCGTTCGCGCTGACCGCGACCATCAACTGGGACCTCTTCGCGGTCGCCCTCGCGGCGGCCGGGATGATGCTGTGGTCGCGCAACCGTCCGCTGGCCGCGGGCATCCTGATCGGGCTGGCGACGGCCGCCAAGCTCTACCCCCTCCTGTTGCTCGGGCCGCTGTTCCTGCTGTGCCTGAGGGCCGGGAAGCTCAAGGCCTGGAGCGCGGCGCTGGGCGGTGCCGCGGGTGCCTGGGTCGTGGTGAACCTTCCGGTGATGCTGCTCGCCTGGGACGGCTGGGCGAAGTTCTACACCTTCAGCCAGGAGCGGGGCGTCGACTACGGCTCGGTCTGGCTGATCATCTCCCAGCAGACCGGCACGTCCCTCGACGGGGCGAACGCGTACGCGATCGCCCTCATGCTGCTGTTCTGCGCCGGCATGGCCGCGCTCACCCTGTACGCCCCGAGGCGCCCGCGCTTCGCGCAGCTGGCCTTCCTCGTCGTGGCCGCGTTCATCCTGACGAACAAGGTCTACTCGCCGCAGTACGTGCTGTGGCTGGTGCCGCTGGCGGCGCTCGCCCGGCCGCGCTGGCGGGACTTCCTGGTGTGGCAGGCCGCCGAGGTCATGTACTTCCTCGGGATCTGGTCGTACCTGGCGTACACGACGGGCGGCAACAGCAAGGGACTGCCGCAGGACGGCTACCACCTGGCCATCGCGGCGCACCTGATCGGGACGCTGTACCTGTGCGCGGTCGTCGTCCGCGACATCCTCTTCCCCGAGCGCGACGCGGTGCGCCAGGACGGCTCGGACGACCCCTCCGGGGGCGTGCTGGACGGCGCGGAGGACGTGTTCGTGCTGGGGAGGCCCTCGCACCGGCCGCGGCACGCCGCGCCGCTGCAGGGCGGCCCCGAGGACGGCCACGGCTACGGCGAGGCGCGCCCGGTGCAGTGGGGCGTGGACCCGGCGCCGCCGGCGCAGCCCCACTGACCCGGGGAGGGGCTCAGCGGTCGACGACGCGGTCGAACTGGGTCGTCGTGTGCCGCAGGTGCGCGACCAGCTCGTCGCCGACGGCCGGGGGCGCCACGTCGCCCGGCAGGAAGAGGATCGACACCTGCATGTGCGGGGGCTCGGCGAACCAGCGCTGCTTGCCGGCCCACACGAAGGGCGACAGGTTGCGGTTGATGGTGGCCAGACCGGCCCGCGCGACGCCCTTGGCGCGCGGCATGACGCCGTGCATGGCCTTGGGGGCCTCCAGGCCCACCCCGTGCGACGTACCGCCCGCCACGACGACCAGGTGGCCGTCCTCGGAGGCCTTGTTCTGGCGGTAGCCGAAGCGCTCGCCCTTGGCGATGCGGGTGACGTCCAGGACGGCGCCCCGGTACTCGGTCGCCTCGTGGTCGCCCAGCCACAGCCGGGTGCCGATCCGGGCGCGGAAGCGGGTCTGCGGGAACTGGTTGCGCAGCTGGGTCAGTTCGCCCGCCTTCAGGTGGCTGACGAACATGGTGTGCAGCGGCAGCCGGGCCGCGCGCAGCCGCTCCATCCAGCCGAAGACCTCCTCCACCGCGTCGGAGCCGTCGGTGCGGTCCAGCGGCAGGTGGATGGCGAAGCCCTCCAGGCGCACGTCGTCTATGGCCGAGTGCAGCTTGACCAGGTCGTCCTCGCTGACGCCGTGGCGCTTCATGCTGCTCATGACCTCGATGACGACCCGGGCCCCGACCAGGCCGCGCACGCCCTCCACGGAGGAGACCGAGCGGATGGCGCGGTCCGGCAGCGGCACCGGCTCCTCGCCCAGCCGGTACGGGGTCAGCACCAGCAGGTCGCCGCCGAACCAGTCCTTGATCCGGGCTGCCTCGTACGTCGTGCCCACCGCGAGGATGTCCGAGCCGAGCCGGATCGCCTCCTCGGCCAGGCGCTCGTGGCCGAAGCCGTACCCGTTGCCCTTGCAGACGGGTACCAGCCCGGGGAACTGCTCCGCCTCGGACTGCTGGTGCGCACGCCAGCGCGCGGTGTCGACGTACAGGGTGAGCGCCATGGCCGGAACGGGGACCTTTCTGCGGTGTCTGCGGTCAGTCGGGCACGCGGGTCAGCGACGGGACATGTAGATGTCGAGCGCCTTGTGCAGCAGCTTGTTGAGCGGGAAGTCCCACTCGCCCAGGTATTCGGCAGCCTGCCCGCCGGTGCCCACCTTGAACTGGATGAGACCGAAGAGGTGGTCGCTCTCGTCCAGCGAGTCGCTGATGCCGCGCAGGTCGTACACGCTCGCGCCGAGGGCGTAGGCGTCCCGCAGCATCCGCCACTGCATGGCGTTGCTCGGCCGGACCTCGCGCTTGTGGTTGGCCGAGGCGCCGTACGAGTACCAGACGTGCCGGCCGACGACGAGCATCGTCGCGGCGGCGACCGCCTCGCCCTCGTGCTGCGCGAAGTACAGCCGCATGCGGTTGGGGTCCTCCGTGTTGAGGACCTGCCACATGCGCTGGAAGTAGGAGAGGGGCCGCGGGCGGAAGTGGTCGCGCTCGGCGGTGACCTCGTAGAGCTGCTGCCACACGGGGAGGTCGTCGTAGCCGCCCTGGACGACCTCGACGCCGGCCTTCTCGGCCTTCTTGATGTTGCGGCGCCACAGCTGGTTGAAGCCCTTCTGGACGTCGTCCAGGCTGCGGTTCTCCAGCGGGACCTGGAAGACGTAGCGGGGCTGCACGTCGCCGAAGCCGGCGCCGCCGTCCTCGCCCTGCTGCCAGCCCATGCGGCGCAGCCGGTCGGCCACCTCGAAGGCGCGGGGCTCGATGAACGTCGCCTCGACGTCGCGCAGGCGCTTGACGTCCGGGTCGGCGATGCCGGACTTGATGGCGGCCGCGTCCCAGCGGCGGATGACGACCGGCGGGCCCATCTTCACGGAGAACGCGCCCTGCTGCTTCAGGTGCGCCAGCATCGGGCGCAGCCACTCGTCCAGGTTGGGGGCGTACCAGTTGATGACCGGGCCCTCGGGGAGGTAGGCGAGGTAGCGCTTCACCTTGGGCAGCTGCCGGTAGAGCACCAGGCCGGCGCCGACCAGCTCACCGGTCTTGTCGTCGAACCAGCCGAGGCTCTCCGAGCGCCACTCGGTCTTGACGTCCGCCCAGGCGGGAACCTGGCAGTGGCTTGCCGAGGGCAGGCTCTGGATGTACGCCAGGTGCTGTTCCCGACTGATGGTCCTCAGGGTCAAGCTCATGCGGGGCGCTCCCCATCGCTGCGGCTACGGCATTGCTGACTGCATTACTGCGCCGAAGCCTACTGCGAACGGCGAACGCCCCCGCGGGGGCTGTGGACAACTCGGTCCGCGGCTTCGCCCGGCGGGTGCCGGGTTGGGGGACGGCCGGCTACACCACCCCGCCGAAGAGGCCGCCGTGGGCCATGCCGATGTAGAAGCCGATCGCGGCCAGCCCCATCCCGATGATGAAGAGGAAGCGCTCGGCCGTGGTGGCGGAGCGGTACTGCCCGAAGGCGCCCACGAGGATGCCCGCCAGCCCCGCCCAGCAGCTGAGCAGGTGGAGGTGGTCCCAGAACGCCGCGATGGCGGCCACCAGGCCGAGTACGACGGTCACGACGGCCAGGGTGTTCTCGACCGGGTGGGGCCTGCCGTCGGAGTTGAGGGTGGAGAGGGCTCGCTGGTAGAGACGGCTGCCGGTGGTGGGCCGTACTGCCTGTGCCATGGGGAACCTCCGTGATGGAGAGGTGGCGCATCGTAGCGCCGGACACACCCGATGTGTACAGATTGCGGGCTTCCGGGGGCGGATTTCAACCGGAAGCCACGAGCCGGGTAGTGTGTACCGTCTGCACCGGTGTCTGTGCAGGTCCACACGAAGGTCCCACGGGGCCTGCGGGGAGTGATCCCCGGAACGCCCCGGGCGTTGTCGGTGGGCCGCGATACCGTTGCGACGCGATGCAAACCCTCCTGCCACGGAAACGCCGTGGCCGCTGAGTCCAAAGGAGGTGGGTTCCACATGCGTCACTACGAGGTGATGGTGATCCTCGACCCCGATCTCGAGGAGCGCGCTGTCTCCCCGCTGATCGAGAACTTCCTCGGCGTCGTCCGCAACGCGGGCGGCAAGGTCGAGAAGGTCGACACCTGGGGCCGTCGTCGTCTTTCGTACGAGATCAAGAAGAAGCCCGAGGGCATCTACTCGGTCATCGACCTCAACGCCACTCCTGAGGTCGTCAAGGAGCTCGACCGTCAGATGAACCTGAACGAGTCGGTTCTCCGGACCAAGGTCCTCCGTCCCGAGACCCACTGAGCCTGCGGGCTCAAGGCAGTCGGGAAACCGAGAAGCCAAGCAACGCCGAGAGGTCACTCACCATGGCAGGCGAGACCGTCATCACGGTCGTCGGCAATCTCGTCGACGACCCCGAGCTGCGCTTCACCCCCTCGGGTGCGGCGGTCGCGAAGTTCCGTGTCGCGTCCACTCCCCGCACCTTCGACCGGCAGACCAACGAGTGGAAGGACGGCGAGAGCCTCTTCCTCACGTGCTCGGTCTGGCGGCAGGCGGCGGAGAACGTGGCCGAGTCGCTCCAGAAGGGCATGCGCGTCATCGTGCAGGGCCGTCTGAAGCAGCGCTCGTACGACGACCGCGAGGGCGTCAAGCGGACGGTCTACGAGCTGGACGTCGACGAGGTCGGCGCCAGCCTGCGCAGCGCGACCGCCAAGATCACCCGCGCCAGCGGTGGCGGCGGCGCCTCGCGCGGCGGCCAGGGCGGTTACGGCGGCGGTGGCGGCCAGGGCGGCGGCTGGGGCGGTGGCCCCGGTGGCGGTCAGGGCGGCGCGCCCGACGGCGACCCGTGGGCGACCGGCGCTCCGGCCGGTGGCGGCCAGGGCGGCGGTGGCGGCAGCTGGGGCGGTGGCTCCGGCGGCGGCGGCGGTTTCTCGGAAGAGCCGCCCTTCTAAGGGCAGCGCACCAAACTTCTTGATCACACTGGAGAGAGACAATGGCGAAGCCGCCTGCTCGCAAGCCTAAGAAGAAGGTTTGCGTGTTCTGCAAGGACAAGATCACGTACGTCGACTACAAGGACACGAACCTGCTGCGGAAGTTCATCTCCGACCGCGGCAAGATCCGTGCCCGCCGGGTCACCGGCAACTGCACCCAGCACCAGCGCGACGTCGCCACGGCCGTGAAGAACAGCCGTGAGATGGCGCTGCTGCCCTACACCTCGACCGCTCGCTAAGGAAGGGTGACTGAGCAATGGCGAAGATCATCCTCACCAACGAGGTCAGCGGCCTCGGTGCCGCCGGCGATGTCGTCGAGGTCAAGAGCGGCTACGCCCGCAACTACCTGATCCCGCGCGGTTTCGCGATCGCGTGGACCAAGGGTGGCGAGAAGGACGTCGAGCAGATCCGCCGCGCGCGCCGGATCCGTGAGATCGCGACCGTCGAGCAGGCCAACTCCTTCAAGGCCCAGCTCGAGGGCGTCAAGGTCAAGCTGTCGACCCGCGCGGGCGACGCCGGCCGTCTCTTCGGCTCGGTGACCCCGGCCGACATCGCCGCCGCCGTCAAGGCCGCGGGCGGTCCGGACGTGGACAAGCGCCGGATCGAGATCGGCTCCCCGATCAAGACGCTGGGCTCGCACAAGGTGTCGGTGCGTCTGCACCCCGAGGTCGAGGCCGCTCTCGACGTCGAGGTCGTCGCTTCCTGACCCTCGCGCACCGCGTGAACGCCGGGCCCGGAACCGCGAGGTTCCGGGCCCGGCGTCTTGCCGTCCGCGGCGGGGCCGCGGTCAGGCGCGTACGGCGCCGGTGACGGCCCACTTCCCCGAACGGGCGCGCCAGTGCAGGCCGGCCAGCCGGGTGAGCATCATCAGCCCCATCGCCCACCACAGGGCGGTGAGCCCACCGCCCAGGGCCGGTACGGCCAGGGCGACGGGGGCGAAGACGGCGAGGGTGACGACCATCGACCAGGCCAGGTAGGTGCCGTCGCCGGCCCCGATGAGGATTCCGTCGAGGACGAAGACCACGCCGCAGACGGGCTGGGAGAGCGCCGCCACCAGCAGGGCGGTCATCAGTGCGGAGCGTACGGCGGGGTCCGAGGTGAACAGCGGGGCGATCAGCGGCCGGGAGACGGCCAGGACGAGGCCGATGACCACGCCCGAGGCGATGCCCCACTGCACCATGCGGCGGCACGCGGCCCGGGCCCCGGCCACGTCGCCGGCGCCGAGGTACCGGCCGATGATGGCCTGGCCCGCGATGGCGATGGCGTCCAGCGCGAAGGCGGCCAGCGACCAGAGGGTGGTGGTGATCTGGTGGGCGGCGATCGAGGCGTCCCCGAGCCCGGCCGCGACCGCGGTGGCGATCAGCAGGACGGCCCGCAGGCTCAGCGTGCGGATCAGCAGCGGCGTCCCGGCCTGGGCGCAGGCGCGGATGCCGGCCAGGTCGGGCCGGAGGGAGGCACCGTGCCGTCGGGCGCCGCGGACCACGACGGCCAGGTAGACGGCGGCCATCGCGTTCTGGGCGATCACGGTGCCCCAGGCGGAGCCGGCGATGCCGAGCCCGGCGCCGTACACCAGCGCCAGGTTGAGCACGCCGTTCACGGCGAAGCCGCCGACGGCGACGTAGAGCGGGGTACGGGTGTCCTGCAGCCCGCGGAGCACACCGGTGGCCGCGAGGACGACGAGCATCGCGGGGATGCCGAGGGCGCTGATCCGCAGGTACGTGACGGCGTACGGCGCCGCGGTGCCCGAGGCGCCGAACAGTCCGGTGAGGGCGGGTGCCGCGGGGACCGCGACGGCGACCGCCGCGGCGCTGATGAGGAGGGCGAGCCAGATGCCGTCCATGCCCTGGCGGATGGCGGCGGGCAGGTCGCCCGCGCCGACCCGGCGGGCGACGGCCGCGGTGGTGGCGTACGCCAGGAAGACGAAGACGCCGACGAGGGTGGTGAGCAGGGCGCCCGCGACGCCGAGGCCGGCGAGTTGCGAGGTGCCGAGGTGGCCGACGATCGCGCTGTCGGCCATGAGGAAGAGCGGTTCGGCGACGAGGGCGCCGAAGGCGGGCAGCGCGAGGGCGATGATCTCGCGGTCGTGGCGGCGTACGGCCTGCTGGGGGGAGAGTTCGGCGACCTGGGGCACCCGGCCAGGGTAATCATCCACATGTAAGGGACGCAAGGAGATACTGACTCTTACGCGTGGCTGCGTAGGGTGATCTCCTCCGTGCCGTTTGTCGTGATCTTGGGCCGAGCGGGCAAGTTTTTCTTGTCCACAGCGGGTGGATGAAGAAAGTGCAGGTCAGTGGCGTGATCATTGGGTGATTGTGTGCTTGTCCACCGCGCTGTCCCCCGCCCTGTACACAGCTGGAGCACGCTTCTCCACAGGTAGGGGCGGTTCATCAACAGGTCATCCCCAGCCCCTGTGGATAACCGTCTTGGCTGTGAGCCCCGTGGACCCCTACCGTGGGGCGTCGCCCGACGCGCCACAGGTGTGTCCGGGCGGCAGATTGTCAGAGCCGTGGCGTAGGAAAAGGGACACGACGCAGCGGTCAGCGCCGGACGGGGAGGAGGTGGCAGGGGGGTGAGCCAGCCCGAACCCGCGGACGACCACTGGGGGAGCGAACCGCCGTTCCCGCCGGACGGACCCGGTGACCGCCTGCCCGTCTCGCGCTTCCGCCGCAGGGACGAGCGGGACCGCGACCGCGACCGCGACGAGGACCGCGGGGGGTCCGGCTTCGAGCGCGTACCGCCGCAGGACCTGGACGCCGAGATGTCGGTGCTCGGCGGCATGCTGCTGTCCAAGGACGCCATCGCCGACGTCGTCGAGGTGCTCAAGGGCGCCGACTTCTACCGGCCCGCGCACGAGACCGTCTACGCCGCGATCCTCGACCTCTACGCCCGCGGTGAGCCCGCCGACCCCATCACCGTCGCCGCCGAGCTGACCAAGCGCGGTGAGCTCGCCCGTGTCGGCGGGGCCCCCTACCTGCACAGCCTCGTCAACGCGGTGCCCACCGCCGCCAACGCCGAGTACTACGCGGAGATCGTGCACGAGCGCGCGGTCCTGCGCCGGCTCGTCGAAGCCGGCACGCGCATCACGCAGATGGGGTACGCCGCAGACGGCGACGTCGACGAGATCGTCAACTCCGCCCAGGCGGAGATCTACGCCGTCACCGAGCAGCGCACCAGCGAGGACTACCTCCCGCTCTCCGAGATCATGGAGGGTGCCCTCGACGAGATCGAGGCCATCGGCTCGCGCAGCGGCCAGATGTCCGGGGTGCCCACCGGCTTCGCCGACCTGGACTCCCTCACCAACGGCCTGCACCCGGGCCAGATGATCGTCATCGCCGCCCGTCCCGCGATGGGCAAGTCCACGCTCGCGCTGGACTTCGCCCGCGCCTGCTCGGTCACCAACGGCATGCCCAGCGTCTTCTTCTCCCTCGAAATGGGCCGCAACGAGATCGCGATGCGCCTGCTGTCCGCCGAGGCCCGGGTCGCCCTGCACCACATGCGCTCCGGCAACATGACCGACGACGACTGGACGCGGCTGGCCCGCCGCATGCCGGACGTCTCGGCGGCCCCCCTCTACATCGACGACTCCCCGAACCTGTCGATGATGGAGATCCGCGCCAAGTGCCGCCGGCTCAAGCAGCGCAACGACCTCCGCCTGGTCGTCATCGACTACCTCCAGCTGATGCAGGCGGGCGGCTCGCGCCGGCCCGAGAGCCGTCAGCAGGAGGTCTCCGACATGTCCCGGAACCTCAAGCTCCTGGCGAAGGAGCTGGAGGTTCCGGTCATCGCGCTCTCCCAGCTGAACCGTGGTCCCGAGCAGCGCACGGACAAGAAGCCAATGGTCAGCGACCTGCGCGAGTCGGGCTCCATCGAGCAGGACGCGGACATGGTCATCCTGCTGCACCGCGAGGACGCCTACGAGAAGGAGTCCCCCCGCGCGGGTGAGGCCGACCTGATCGTCGCCAAGCACCGCAACGGCCCCACGGCCACCATCACCGTGGCCTTCCAGGGCCACTACTCGCGCTTCGTGGACATGGCCCAGACCTGAGCCATGGGGTGCGTGGGGCCGGCTCGGCGGATCCCGCAGGTCGGCCGGCGGCCCCGCGGTCAGCCCAGGGCGACCATCAGGGGTGCGTGGCGGCGGTGTTCGTCGCCGGGGAGGTCGCGGTCGCCCAGCACCATCAGGGTGTTGGGGAAGAAGGGCGTCAC
Organism: Streptomyces sp. NPDC005722; assembly: GCF_040630935.1. Taxonomy (NCBI): domain Bacteria; kingdom Bacillati; phylum Actinomycetota; class Actinomycetes; order Kitasatosporales; family Streptomycetaceae; genus Streptomyces; species Streptomyces sp. NPDC005722. Next base: position 213,793 of record NZ_JBEXYN010000005.1, on the reverse strand, counting down.
GCCGTGCTCCGCGGCCCAGCCGTCGAGGGCGTCGGGGGTGCCGGTGCGCAGGTCGAGGCGGACCGGGGTGCCCGCGTCCCGGGCGACCGCGGTGACCAGGCGCCGGGCCGTGCCGGCGTCCCCGGCGACGACGGGGCCCACGACCAGGGTGTCCGCGTTCAGCCAGGCGGCCGCGTAGCCGGTCAGGGCGCCGTCCTCCCCGGCGGCCACCACCACGCGCTCGGCGAACCGGGGCAGGTCGCGCAGCAGGGGTGAGCGGTCGGCGCCGAACGCCTCGGCGTCCAGGGCGAGCAGGGCCGGCAGGTCGGCCTCGGTGAAGGGCCGCGGCTCCGGCGCTCCGGCGGGGCCGGAGGGGGCAGCGGTCGCGGCGGGCGCCGGCGCGGCGAAGCGGCCGCGGTGCGTGACGACGGTGCCGATCGCCCGGAAGCCGAGCTTCTCGTAGAGCGGGCGGCCGCGTTCGGTGGCGTGCAGGGTGACGGTGTCGTCGCCCGCCTCGGCCAGCACGTGGGTCATGACGCGCCGTCCGAGGCCCCGTCCCTCGTACCGGGCCGCGACCAGGACCATGCTGACCGCCGCCAGGCCGCCCTCGTAGCGGGTGAGGACGGTGGTGGCGGCCAGGCCGTCGCCGTCGGGGGCGTCGACGCCGTAGCCGGTGCCGTGGGTGAGCAGGAAGCGCCACTTGTGCTCCTCGGCGCCCCAGCCGCGGCTGACGGCCAGCGCGCTGCAGGCGGGGAGGTCGGCGGGGGTGAGGCGGCGCACGGGGGCCGAGGGGGCCGCGGGGACCGTCGGGGAAGTCATGCGGGCAGCGTGCCGTGGCGGCGGCGGGCGGCGCCCATAGTTTTCCCCTATGGCCATCGGCCGGTGCCTGGCTATCCTCCCGGGGTGACGCTGACCCTGCCCGCCCTGCGGGCGTTCGTGGCCGTGGCGCGTACGGGCTCGTTCTCGGCGGCCGCGCGCCGACTGGACGTACGGCAGCCGACGGTGAGCGAGTCGGTGCGTCGCCTGGAGGCCGCCGCGGGGCGGCCGTTGCTGGTACGCACCCGTGAACGGGCCGAACTGACCGACCTGGGACGGCGGATCCTCGCCCACGCGGTGGCGGCGGTCGACGCCGCCGACGAGCTCGAGGGGCTGCTGGCCGGGACGTCCAGGCCGTTCACCGTGGGCTTCCTGGGCGAGGCGGCGGCCGGCCGCACCCGGGAGCTGCTGGACCTGGTCCAGGCCCGCGTACCGGGTGAGGTGCGGCTGCGCCGCTACGACTTCGACGACCCCTCCTGCGGGCTGCTGGACGGGCACTCCGACCTGGCCATCGTGTGGCCCCCGCTGGACGCCCCGGGCCTGGGGACGGTGACCGTCTCCAGTGACCGGCGCTGCGTGGCGCTGCCCGCGACGGACCCGCTGGCCCGCCGGAGCGAGGTCGCGCCCGCCGAACTGGGCGGCAGGACCTGGGTGGTGCCGAGGACCGCGGACGCGGCCTACGCCGGTTTCCGGCACCCGTCGGCCGTGGGCGTCGTCCACGTGGCGGGGACGGTGGGGTCCGGCTCGCTGGAGGAGACGCTCGAACTCGTCGCGGCGGGCCGCGGCTGCGCGCTGGCGAGCACGGCGACCGACGAGCACTACGCGCGGTCGAACGTGGTGATCGTGCCGCTGGCCGGGGACGTGCGCTGCACGGTCGCGCTGGCCTGGCGGGCCGCCGACCGCCGGCCCGCGGTCCGGGGGGCGGCGGAGGACGCCGCCCGGCTGTACGGAGGGACGCCGCCGGGCACCGGCCGGGCGGCGGGCGACGAGGGAGGGACCGCGTGGGACGGCTGCACATCTTCGACATGGACGGGACGCTGATGCACGGCTCCTCGGCGAGCATGGAACTCGCCCGGGAACTGGGCCTGGTGGCGGAGTTCCGCGAGCTGGAGCACGCGCTCGGGCGGGGCGTCCTGGACTCGCCGGGCTACGCGGAGCGCGCGTACGACCTGTGGCGGGCGCTCACCCCGGCGCAGGTGGCGGCAGCCTTCGAGGGCGCTCCGTGGCTGGCCGGGATACGGGAGGTGTGGGCGGACATCGCGGACCGCGGGGAGCACTGCGCTGTGGTGTCGCTCTCCCCGGACTTCTTCGTGCGGCGGCTGCTGGAGTGGGGGGCGCACGCGGTCCGGGCGTCGGTCTTCCCGGAGGTCCCGTTCGGCCCGGCGGCGGGGCTGGACGTGGCGGGGATCCTGGTGCCGGAGACGAAGGTGACGGCGGCGGACGAGCTCTGCGCCCGCTACGGCGTCAGCCGCCGGGAGTGCGTGGCCTACGGGGACTCGCTGTCGGACACGGCGCTCTTCGCGGCGGTGCCGGTGTCGGTCGCGGTCAACGGGGACCACCATGTGAGCGGGCTGGCGAGCCACGCGTACACCGGGCGCGATTTGCGTGAAGCGTATGCGCTGGTCGTGGGCTGAATACGTGACGATTGAACGGTGATGATCGTCAGGGAATTGAGTGACGGCTGTGAAAGCGGTGACCCGGGGTAGGGTCGACAGGGTTCCGCGGCAGCGGGGCTCCACATTCGGCTGAGCTTAACGGGATCGGTATCGCCGTTTCCCGTACTTCCGGCTATTTGTCCGGGCGGCGGGAAGCCCTGGCAGGCTTTCCGCGCAGGATGTGTGGCCGACGTACGGACACCGACCGGGAGAAGCTCGAGGCGAAGCTGACCATGGACGCTCTGACCACGAACGCGGCCGAACCGGGCAAGGGAGCGGGGGCTGGGTCCCCCCGATGGTTCACGCCGCACACACCCCCTGACGGGCCGAGACCCCACCACGAGGGCGACGGTGCCGCCGCGCCGAGCCGCCCGGTACGGCCGATAAGGCCGGTGGGCACGGGAGCCGGGCGGACCGCCGACCCGGGACCCGCACTGCCGAGGCCCGGCCCCACGCAGGACGCGGCGGGGCCGCGGCACCATCCCGAGCCGCCGGCCCAGCAGCCCCCGCCCAGGGCGGAGGCCCGGCCGCGGTCGGCGCCGCAGAGCGCGGACGCGCAGCTGATCCGGCGCACGATGGAGGAAGTCGCGCCCGTCGCTGACAAGACGACGTCGTATTTCTATGCACTTTTGTTCATACGACATCCGGAGTTGCGCGAACTTTTTCCCGCCGCGATGGACTCGCAGCGCGACCGTTTGCTGAAAGCGCTCCTGACCGCCGCGGATCACATGGACGACACCGAGATACTCACCGAATACCTGTCCCACCTGGGCCGCGGCCACCGCAAATACGGCACGCGCCCCGAGCACTATCCGGCCGTGGGGGAATGCCTGATCGGGGCGCTGACCCGGTACGCCTCGGCCGTCTGGAACGACCAGGTCGAGGCCGCCTGGGTACGCGCCTACACGGTGATCTCGCAGATCATGATCGACGCGGCGGCGGCCGACGAGAAGCACGCGCCGCCGTGGTGGCAGGCCGAGATCGTCAGCCACGAACCGCGCACCTCCGACATCGCGGTGGTCAGCGTCCGCCCCGACCAGCCCTACCCCTTCCTCGCGGGCCAGTACACGACGCTGGAGACGCCCTGGTGGCCCCGGGTCTGGCGGCACTACTCCTTCGCCTGCGCCCCCCGCTCGGACGGCCTGCTGGTCTTCCACGTCAAGGCCGTCCCGGCTGGCTGGGTCAGCGGGGCGCTGGTGCACCGCGCCCGGCCGGGCGACGTCCTGCGGCTCGGCCCGCCGGCCGGCTCCATGGTCGTCGACCACAGCACCGACAACGGGCTGCTCTGCCTGGGCGGCGGCACCGGCATCGCCCCCATCAAGGCGCTGGTCGAGGACGTCGCCGAGCACGGCCGCCGCCGGGCCATGGACGTCTTCTACGGCGCACGCAGCGACCACGACCTGTACGACCTGGACACCCTGCTGGGGCTCGCGCAGCGCCACCCCTGGCTCTCGGTGCGGCCCGTGGTCTCCCACGGCCGCGGTGAAGGGGGGCTGCACGGCCCGCTCCCCGAGATCGTGCAGCAGTACGGCCCCTGGCCCGAGTACGACGCGTACCTGAGCGGGCCGCCCGGGATGATCCGCAGCGGCGTCGACACCCTCGTGCGCGGCGGCATGCCGTCCCGGCGCATCCGGCACGACCTGATCGAGGAACTGGTCGCGGCGGGCCCCTGAGTCCGTCCCCTCACGTCCCCACCCCACCCCACGAGGAGAAACGTTGCCGCAGGAACGTCCCGGCAGTGCGGGCGAGCACCGTGTCCAGGAGGAGATGGGCACGGCCGACCGCGCGGACCGCTTCTACGCCGAGCAGGTGCTGGACCACCTCAACCCGCGGATGCGGGAGTTCACCGAGCGGCAGGAGATGTTCTTCCTGTCCACGGCGGACGGCCGGGGGGAGTGCGACAGCACCTTCAGGGCGGGTCCGCCCGGCTTCCTGACCGTCCTGGACGAGCGGACGCTGGTCTACCCCGAGTACCGGGGGAACGGGGTGATGGCCTCGGTCGGCAACCTGCGCGAGAACCCGCACGTGGGCATCCTGATGGTCGACTTCACCCGGGACCGGATCGGGCTGCACGTCAACGGCCGCGCCCGGCTGGTCCCGGACGGCGCGATGCGGGCCCTGTACCCCTCGCTCCCGGTGGACGCGGTGCCCGGCCGCAGGCCGCAGCTGTGGGTGCGGGTGAGCGTCGTCGAGGCGTACGTGCACTGTTCGAAGCACATCCCGCGGATGGCGAAGGTGCCCCTGCAGGGCGGCCGGGCCTGGGGCACCGACGACGTGCGGCGCAAGGGCGGCGACTACTTCGGGGCCGCGGCCGACGCCGCGCACGCGCGTCCGGCCCGGCCCGGTGGCGGCCGCCCGGGCTGGTTCGGGGCCTGAGGGTGCCCGAGGGTGCTTGAGGGTGCCCGTGGGGGCCTGGCGGCGCCCGGGGACGTCCGACGCCGCCCGCGTGCCCGCGGGTCAGCCGAGGTCGGCCGAGAGCAGTCCCAGCACCCCTTCGATGTTGCCGTCGAGGTAGTGCCGCAGGGTCAGCGGCACGATCTCGACGGAGGCGAGCCCGACCCGGCTGAAGGGCACCCGGACCACGTCGTAGGTCCCCGAGGGTTCGTCCACCTCCGGGCCGTGCCGCCGCGAGGGGTCCATGGAGGCCAGCCGGCACACGAAGAAGTGCTGCACCTTCACGCCGTGCGAGCCGTCCTCGCCGATGTGCTCGACGGTGTCGACGAAGGCCGGGACCACATCGGTGACCTTGGCGCCCAGCTCCTCGTCCAGCTCTCTGTGGAGCGCCTCGACGATGGTGGCGTCCCCGGTCTCGACGCCGCCGCCGGGGGTGATCCAGTACGGGTTGAGCCCTGGCTTGGTGCGCTTGATGAGCACCAGGGCGTCGCCGTCGAGCAGGATGGCGCGGGCGGTGCGCTTGACCACCGGCCGGGTGGCCGGGGCGGTCGCTGCACCGGGTGTGGCAGGTGCTTCGATGTCCGGGGGCATGCCAGAGATCTGCCGCGGCGCGGGAGGCGGCAAACGCCTCCGGGACGGCGAATCGGAACGTCCCGTTCTCACGGAGGCCACCCGCCGTACGCCGGGCGCGGTCACCAGGCCGAGGAGGAGCGCATCAGCTGCTCGTGCACCCGCGCGATGTGCGGCAGCGCGAGCGTCCCGGCGCGCACCGAGACGAAGTACGTGCGCAGGGGCGGCACCGGCGGCTCCAGGAGCGCACGTGCGGCGCCCGCCGTGATCGCCTCGCAGCACAGGTAGCGCGGCAGGACGGCCATGCCGACGCCGGCGACCACGCACTCCAGGACGGCCCTCAGGTCGGGCACGACCACGGCGGGGACGATGGCGGGGGTGGCGTCGAAGACCGCCGACCAGTAGTGGTCGATCAGCGGCATGCCCTCGTCGTAGGAGATCACGGGGACGTCGTCGAGGACCCGTGCCCCGTGGGTGCGCACCGCGAGCGGGCCGCCGATCCGCTCCTGCCAGGCGGGGGCGGCCACGAGTATCTGCTCCTCGTCCCACAGGGCGGTGGCGGTCAGCAGCCGGTCGCGCGGCCGGACGGTGCCGATGGACAGGTCGTGGTGGCCCGCGGCGAGGCCGGCCAGCGCCTCGTCCTCGCCGGCCAGCGCGATGCGCAGCTGCAGGCCCTCGGCGATCAGCGGGGCGAGGGCGGGGAGGGCGCGCAGGGAGGTGAAGGTGGGCGGCCCGGCCAGGTGCAGGGTGCGGTTGCCGGACTCCTCGTCGAGGTCCGCCTCGGTTATCTCCAGCAGGGCGTCGAGGTGCGGGGCCACCCGGTGGGCCAGGTCGTCGCCGACGGGGGTCGGGGCGACGCCGCGCGGCAGGCGCAGGAAGAGGGGGCGGCCGACCTGCCGTTCCAGGCTGCGGATCTGGCTGGTGACGGCGGGCTGCGACAGTCCCAGCAGCTGGGCGGCCCGGGTGAAGGAACCGGCTCGGTGCACGGTGACGAACGTGCGCAGCAGAGCCAGATCCATGGAACCGCTCCCTCCCAGCCACCGGTACGACCGCAACATATAAATATATCGATAGGTCTGTACCGCAACTGTGATTGGACACTGACGCAGAGTCAACTAGCCTTGTGCGGGCGGATCTCCGCGCGTAAAGCCAGGGTGGTCCGAGCCACGAGGGGGGAGGCTCGGACCACCCATTCTGCGTAGGACACTCTACGTAGATATATCTGTTCGAAATGAACGGGGTCAGCGCGCCGCGGCGTCCAGTGCCTGCGTCACGTCCCGCACGATGTCGGCCGCGTCCTCGACGCCGACCGAGAAGCGGACGAAGCCCTCGGGAACGGCGTCGCCGCCCCACCGCGCCCTGCGCTCGGCGGTGCTGGTCACGCTGCCGAAACTGGTGGCCTCGGTGGTCAGCAGCAGCGCCGACAGGAAGCGCTCGGCGTGCTCCTTGTCGGGCAGCGTGAAGGACACCACACTGCCGAACCGGTCCATCTGCGCGGTCGCGACGGAGTGCGCCGGGTCGTCCACCAGGCCGGGGTGACGTACGTCGGTCACCTCGGGACGCCGGAGCAGCGCGGCGGCCAGTTCGAGGGCGTTGGCGGCCTGCCGGTCCACCCGCAGCGCGAGCGTGGACAGCGAACGGTGCGCCAGCCAGGCCTCCATGGGGCCGGGGATCGCACCGACGGTCTTGCGCCACAGCCGCACCCCGGCGGCGAGCTCGGGCCGACGGGTGGTCACGTAGCCCAGCAGCAGGTCGCCGTGGCCGGACAGCGCCTTGGTGCCGCTCGCCACCGAGAAGTCCGCGCCCAGCTCCAGCGGGCGCTGGCCGAGCGGGGTGGCGAGGGTGTTGTCGACCGCCACGAGCGCGCCCGCGGCGTGCGCGGCGTCGGCGAGCCGGCGGATGTCGCACACGTCCAGGCCCGGGTTGGACGGCGTCTCGATCCACAGCAGCTGTGCGCCCTCCAGCGCCTCCAGCTGGCCGTCGCCCGCGGTGGGCGCCAGCCGCACCGCGATCCCGTAGTCCTCCAGGCGGCTCTGGAGCGAGCGGGTGGCCTGGTAGCTGTCGGAGGGCAGCACCACGGTGTCGCCGGAGCGCACCTGGGAGAACAGCACGGAGGAGATGGCGCCCATGCCGGAGGAGAAGACCAGCGTCTCGGCGGGGACGTCCGGGGACTCCAGCGCCGAGATCGCCTCCTCCAGCCGGGTCCAGGTGGGGTTCTCGTCGCGGCCGTAGGTGTACGGGCCGGTGACGTCGCCCGGCAGGTGGAAGTGCGCGGCGAACACCGGGCCGGGCAGCGCCGGCTCGTGGGGCCGGGCCGGCGGGCGGCCCGCGTGCACGCTGCGGGTGCTGTCCCCCGGTCTGCTCTCGTACTCCGTCATCGCCCTCTCCTCGTTCTCCCCGTCGTCGCGAACGTACAGGCGGAAGATACCGGTGTACGGGCCAACGAACACGGGTGTCCGCTAGGCGGACGCCAGCACCGCCCGCGCGGCACGACCCGCGGCGGCCCCGTAGCCCGCGCCGAACAGGACGGCGTGCACCAGCAGGGGGTGCAACTGGTGCAGGGGCACGCGTTCCCGGCGGCCGGGCAGCGGCCGGACCTCCTCGTACGCGGCGAGCACCCGCTCCAGGTGCGGACAGCCGAACAGCTCCAGCATCGCCAGGTCGGCCTCGGGGTGCCCGCCCTGCGCCGCCGGGTCGACGACCCGGGCGCGGCCGTCGGCGGCGAACAGGACGTTGCCGGACCACAGATCGCCGTGGATCACCGCGGGCGGCCGGGCGGGGCCGCCGATCCGCGGCAGCAGTTCGCAGACCCGCTCCACCGCGCGGACGTCCGCCGGCGCCATGGCCCCGCCGTCGGCGGCCCGCCGCAGGAAGGGCAGCAGCCGGCCGGCGGCGTGGAAGGCCGCCCAGTCCCCGGAGCCGGGCGACGGCGACGGCAGGGGGAGCGGCCCGATGAAGGCGGGGTGCGCCGTCCCGAACCCCGGGGCGGGGACCCGGTGGAGCGCGGCGAGTTCACGGCCGAGACGCTCCGCCGCGGCAGGAGTGGCCGGACCCGGCTCGACCCACTCCAGCACGAGCGTGCGGTCGTCGGCGGCCAGCACCTCCGGTACGGCCACCGTCCCCGTGCCGCCCAGCAGCCGCAGCCCCGCGGCCTCGGCGGCGAAGGAGCCCGGCGGCGCGTCCGGGAGGGTCTTGGCGAAGACCGGGCCGCCCGAGCGGCGCAGCAACCGGACGGAGCGGCAGACGGAACCGCCGCCCACCGGGCCGGCCTCGGTCACCGGCTCCCCCAGCAGGGCGGCGACCCGGTCCGCGAGCCCGGCCGGAGCGGTCACGGCGCGGGCGCGGGCTCGCTGCCGAGGGCGTCGCGCACGGCGTCCACGAGGCCGTCGGCGGCGGCCTCGCACATCTCCAGGCACTCCTCGAAGCCGCTCAGGTCCCCGTAGTACGGGTCGGGGACGTCCAGGCCCCCGCCGTCCGCGCCGCCGTCCGCGGCGGGGTCGTAGGAACGCAGCAGCCGCACCTTGGCGGCGTCCTGCGGGGTGGGCGCCAGCCGGCGCAGGTCCCGCAGGTGGCCCGAGTCGAGGGCGATCACCAGGTCGAGCCCGGCGAACCACTCGGGCTGGAACTGGCGCGCGATGTGCTCGTACCCGTAACCGGCCGCGCGGAGCACGGCCACCGTACGGTGGTCGGCGCCGTCGCCCTCGTGCCAGGAGCCGGTGCCCGCGCTGTCGGCGACGACCAGGCCGCCGAGCCCGGCGTCCTCGGCACGGGCGCGGAAGACGGACTCGGCCATCGGCGAACGGCAGATGTTGCCGGTGCAGACGAAGCACACCCGCAGTGGGGTGGTGCGGGAGGACGGAGCGCTCATGGGCTCCATGATGCAGCCCCCGGGTCAGTCCTCGTCGGGGAGGACCATGTTCAGGGCCCACGAGACGATGCTGATGATCAGGCCACCGAGGAACGCCGCCCAGAAGCCCTCGACGTGGAAGTCCAGGTCGAGCTTGCCGGAGATCCAGGAGGTCAGCAGCAGCATCAGGGCGTTGACGACCAGCGTGAACAAGCCGAGCGTCAACACGAGCAGCGGCAGCGACAGCAGCTTCACCAGCGGCTTCACCAGCCAGTTCACCACGCCGAAGACCAGGGCGACGAGGATCAGGGTGAGGGCCCTGTGGCCGGTGTCGTCACCGGTGAGCGTGATGTTGCCCACGAGCCAGATGGCCACCAGCAGGGCTCCGGCGTTCGCGAGCGTCTTGACGACGAAGTTCATCATGGCTGAGATCGTCGCAGAAGTGATCCCGCAGGCACAGTGGTGAGAGGGAGCGGCCAAGTGAAGGTGTTCCGGCTGGACGACCTGGAGGCCGAGCGGGCCGCCAACGAGGGCGCGTACCTCAGCTTCCTGCGCGAGCGGAACATGTCCGCCGGGCTCTACGCCCTCCGGGCCGGCGAGCTCGACCCGCAGAAACCGCACGCCCAGGACGAGATCTACCTGGTCGTGAGCGGCCGGGCGCTGATCACCGTGGGGGAGGAGACGACCCATGTCGCGCGCGGCAGCGTGGTCTACGTCCCCGCAGGGGCGCCGCACCGCTTCCACCACGTCACCGAGGACCTGAAGGTGCTGGTGGTCTTCTCGCCCCCCGAGGCCTGAGCGCCGCCGCCCCCGGTTTCCCGTAGGGGAAGGGTCAGGGACGGATGGGGACCGCGGGGCCTCCGCACGGGGCCGTCGCGGCCCTAGCCTGGGAGCGGAAGGACGACAAGGAGGAGGAAACGGTGAAGCTCTTCGAGGGCCTGCCCTGGTGGGTCAAGTGGGTCGCGGTGCCGGTGATCGCGATCGTGGTCTTCGGCGGCATGATCGCCAGCGCGATCGGGTTCCTGTTCTGGCTGCTGTTCAAGGTGCTGGTGTTCGTGGCGCTGGTCGGCGGCCTGGTGTACGTGGTCAAGAAGTTCACCTCGTCCTCGTCCGACTCCCGCGACAAGTGGTGACCCCGTGGGGCCCGGTGGCCGGGCCCCACGGGAGGCGCGCCGCTCAGTCCTGGAGCCGGACGCGCTCGGGGCCCCGGGGCGCCGCACCGTTCGGTGGGGCGTCGCCGCCGGCGCCGGTCGCGCCGTTCATCTGGGCGAGCAGCTGACGGGCTAGGCCCAGGCCCGTCCCGCCCATGGTGAGCGCCTTGGCGAACATCTCCGACATCCCGTCGGCGCCGTTGAGCAGCACCATGTGGTCGACGTTGCCGAAGGCCTCGGCGCCCGCCCGGACGATCTCCGGCCAGTTCTCGGCCAGCTGCTGGGCGACGACCGCCTCCTGGTTCTCCGCCAGGGCCGCGGCCCGCGCCTTGATCGCCTCGGCCTCCGCCAGGCCCCTGGCCTTCGCGGACTCGGCTTCCGCCAGACCCCGCGCCTGCGTCGCGGCGGCCTCCGCCTCACCCGTGGCCCGGGTGGCCGCGGCGGTCGCCTCACCGCTGACCCGCGTCTGCTCCGCCTGCGCGGCAGCGGCCGTCTTGACCCGGTTCGCCTCGGCGGCGGCGGCCAGTTCGGTCTCGCGGGCCTTCGCCTCGGCCGCCGAGATGCGGGCGTCGCGCTCGGCCTCGGCCAGCGTCCGCTTCTCGTACGCGGAGGCGTCCGCCGGCTTGCGGACGTCCGCCTGCAACTGCTGCTCGCGCCGCTGCGCCTCCAGCTCCGCGACCCGGGTCTCCTGCACGACGACCTCCTGCCGGGCCGCCGCCTCCGCGAGCGGGCCCGCCTGCCGGGAGGACGCGGTGGCCTTGTCCCGCTCGGCCATGTAACCGGCCTGCAGGATCTGGCTGTCCCGGGTCGCCTCGGCCATGCGGGCGGCGGCCTGCTGCTCGGCCTCGGTCGCCAGCCGGTCCGCCTCCGCCTGCGCGATGCGGGCGTCGCGCTGGACGGCCGCGGCGTGCGGCGCGGCAAGGTTGTTGATGTAGCCGGTCGGGTCGACGATCTCGTGGATCTGCAGCGAGTCGATGATCAGGCCGAGCTTCTCCATCTCCGAGCCCGACGCGGCCCGGGTCTCGGCGGTGAGCCGCTCGCGGTCCCGGATCATCTGCTCCACCGTCAGCCCGCCCACGATGGACCGCAGATGACCCGCGAAGACGTTGTGCACCCGTTCGGGCATGAACTTCTGCTGGTCCAGGAAACGCCGCGCGGCGTTGGCGATCGACACCATGTCGTCGCCGACCTTGAAGATGACCACGCCGTGCACCTTCAGCGGGATGCCCTGCTGGGTGACGCAGTCCACGTTCAGCTCGGCCTCGTTGAGGTCGAGCGAGAGCCTGCGCACCGCTTGGACGCCGGGCAGGACCAGGGTCCCGCGTCCCGTGACGATGCGGAACCCCATCCCCTCCCCCACCCCGTCGGTACGGTGCTTGGAACCGGAGATCACCAGTGCCTCGTTGGGCTCGGCGACCCGCCACATGAGCCGGAACAGGCCGATCAGAATGATGATCGCGACGAGCGCCCCGCCCGCCGCAACGCCGATCAGCATCGGCATACGCCCCCTTACGGATGGCCCCGGTCGGGGCCGCGTACGGGAGTGTGCGCCTGTGGTTGACGGTGCGGTAGGTCCTGGCGGATCCTTGTCGCTTTCTTGACGTGGAGCGGAGCGCTCCGCTCAGCCGTACGCGGGCGCCACGTACACGGTGCGCGGCGGCAGGTGCTCCACGACCACCACGACCGTGCCCTTCTCGATGCGCTCCCCCTCCGTCGCCGGGTACGCCAGGAACGCCTCCGCACCGCCCCGGACGGGCACGATCACCTCACCGACCAGCCCCGGCCCGACCGTTCCGGTCACCCGGCCCTGCAGTCCCACCACGTCCCCCGCCCCCCTGCGGTCACTTGGCGCGGCGCCGGTGCCCGCGACCGGAGCCCACGGGAACAGTGTCGCCGCTGCCGCGGTCCGCCGACACCACCAGGACGGCCAGCGCGGTCGTCAGCGGCACCGCCACCACCAGGCCGATGCTGCCCACCAGGGTCCGCACGATCTCCTCGGCCACCAGCTCGCTGCCCGCCACCGCCAGCACCCCGCGCTCCGCGATGGAGAAGAGCAGCAGCAACGGCAGCGCCGCGCCCGCGTAGGCCAGCACCAGGGTGTTGACGACCGAGGCGATGTGGTCCCGCCCGATCCGCATCGCCGCCGAGTACAGCCGCCGCCGGCTCGCCGCCGGGTCGGCCTCGCGCAGCTCCCACACCGCCGAGGTCTGGGTGACCGTCACGTCGTCCAGGACGCCCAGCGAACCGATGATGATGCCGGCCAGCAGCAGGCCGCGGATCTCGATGTCCGGGTACAGGGAGTGGATCAGCCCCGTCTCGTCGGAGGTGTTGCCGCTGAGCAGCGCCCAGTCGATGAACACCGAGCCGAGGACGCCGATCAGCAGCAGCGAGCAGAGCGTGCCCAGGACCGCCACCGAAGTGCGGGCGTTGAGGCCGTGGCACATGTAGAGCGCGATCAGCATGATGGCGCTGCCGCCGATCACCGCCACCAGCAGCGGATTGCTGCCGTGCAGGATCGCCGGGAGGATGAACTGCGTCAGCACCGCGAAGCTGATGACCAGCGCGACCAGCGCCAGCACCCCGCGCAGCCGGCCGACCACGACCACCACCAGGGCGAAGATCCCGGCCAGCAGCCACAACGGGAAGGCCCGGTCGACGTCGGTCACCGAGTACTGCAGTTCGCGCGGCGCCTGCGGCGCGTACGCCAGCAGCACCTTCTGGCCCTCGGTGTAGTGCCGCGTCTGGGTCGGCTGCACGATCTCGGTGAAGGTGCGGCCCGCGTCCTTGCCCGAGGTGACCTCGATGGTCGCGCGTTCGCAGATCGCCGGACCGGACGGCGTCTGCGCCGGCCCGGGGGAGGGCTCGGCGCCGGCGCCCGGTTCCGCGTTGACGTCGGCGCACTTGACGTCCTCGACCTTCACCACCCGCCCGGACTGCGTCTGCTGGTCGAAGCCGACACCGGTGCGCGCGTGCTCCGGCACACCGCCCGGCCACAGGACGACCAGACCGGCCACGACGGCGGCGACGAACGGGATCAGCACCGCGGCGATGACCTTGCGCAGGTGCCGGGAGACCGGCGGTACCGGGCCGTGGGCGTGGCCGTGACCGTGGGCGTGTGCGTGCGGCTGTTGGGAGTCCACGACCCGATCATCGCAACACCCTCTGGTGTGCGTCAGCGAGGACCCGCTAGCGTTGAGGCACCTTTGCAAACGCGGGAGCTCGGAGCACCGGGCTGAGAGGGCGCTGACCGGCCGAAGGGCCGCAGCTGCGCCGACCGCTGAACCTGTTACCGGGTAATGCCGGCGTAGGGAGTGGGTCTCATGACCATGCAGGATGCACGCGCGCGCGAAATCGGCTGGCACAAGGGCTACGTGACCGGGTCCCGCCCGGACATCGCGGTCCCCGTCCGCCGGGTGCACCTGACCAACGGCCGGGACGTGACGCTGTACGACACGTCCGGCCCGTACACCGACCCGAACGTGACCACCGACGTCCGCCGCGGCCTCCCGCCGCTGCGGGAGAACTGGATCGTCGCCCGCGGCGACACCGAGGAGTACCCCGGCCGCCCCGTCCGCCCCGAGGACGACGGCCTCAAGCACACCTCACCGCGCGGCGGCCTGCGCAACCTGGACGCCGTCTTCCCCGGCCGCCCCCGCCTGCCCCGGCGCGGCCGTCCCGGAGAACCGGTCACCCAGCTCGCGTACGCGCGGCGGGGCGAGATCACCCCGGAGATGGAGTACGTCGCCCTCCGCGAGGGCGTCTCCCCCGAGGTCGTCCGCGAGGAGATCGCGGCGGGACGCGCCGTCCTGCCGGCGAACGTCAACCACCCGGAGATCGAGCCGATGGTCATCGGCAAGCGGTTCCTGGTGAAGGTCAACGCCAACATCGGCAACTCGGCCGTCACCTCCTCCATCGAGGAGGAGGTCGACAAGATGACCTGGGCCACCCGCTGGGGCGCCGACACGGTCATGGACCTGTCCACCGGCCGCAACATCCACACCACGCGCGAGTGGGTGCTGCGCAACTCCCCCGTGCCGATCGGGACCGTTCCCCTCTACCAGGCCCTGGAGAAGGTGGACGGCAAGGCCGAGGAGCTGACCTGGGAGATCTACAAGGACACCGTCATCGAGCAGGCCGAGCAGGGCGTCGACTACATGACGGTCCACGCCGGCGTGCTGCTGCGCTACGTCCCGCTGACCGCCCGCCGCAAGACGGGCATCGTCTCCCGCGGCGGGTCGATCATGGCGGCCTGGTGCCTGGCCCACCACAAGGAGAGCTTCCTCTACGAGAACTTCGAGGAGCTCTGCGAGATCCTCGCCGCCTACGACGTCACCTACTCCCTGGGCGACGGACTGCGTCCCGGCTCCATCGCGGACGCCAACGACGAGGCCCAGTTCGCGGAGCTGCGCACGCTCGGCGAACTCAACTCCGTGGCCAAGCGGCACGGCGTGCAGACCATGATCGAGGGGCCGGGGCACGTCCCCATGCACAAGATCAAGGAGAACATCGACCTCCAGCAGGAGATCTGCGAGGAGGCGCCGTTCTACACCCTCGGCCCGCTCACCACCGACATCGCGCCCGCGTACGACCACATCACCTCCGGCATCGGCGCCGCGATGATCGCCTGGTGGGGCACGGCCATGCTCTGCTACGTCACCCCCAAGGAGCACCTGGGCCTGCCCGACCGCGACGACGTCAAGACCGGCGTCATCACCTACAAGATCGCCGCCCACGCCGCCGACCTGGCCAAGGGCCACCCCGGTGCCCAGGAGTGGGACGACGCGCTCTCCGACGCCCGCTTCGAGTTCCGCTGGGAGGACCAGTTCAACCTGGCCCTCGACCCGGACACCGCACGGGCCTTCCACGACGAGACGCTCCCGGCGGAACCGGCCAAGACCGCGCACTTCTGTTCCATGTGCGGGCCGAAGTTCTGTTCGATGAAGATCTCCCAGGACATCCGCCGCCAACACGGCGGCACCGCGGAGGAGATCGAGGCGGGCATGGCGGAGAAGTCCCGCGAGTTCGCCGCCTCCGGCAACCGGGTGTACCTGCCGCTGGCGGACTGAGCCGGGGCCGGAGCCACGAGTCGGGCCCGCGACCCACAGGGGACTCGCGGGCCCGTCCCGTTCCGTAATGGTGGCGACACGACCGTGGTCGCCCCGCCATGATGCGTCGATGACGTACAGCCACGACGAGCTGGTGGCCCTTCTCCATCGCCTCGACGATCCGGTCTTCGTGGAGCGCCCGCGCGACTACGACCATGCTGCGACACGAGCGGTCCTTGAGCAGCTCGTGGCCAGGCTGGACGCTGCGTTCGACACCCGGTGCCGAGTGGACCGGCAGATCCAGGACGCGAGTCTGCACGCCCGTGTCGAAGTGCCGGGCGAAGCCACGACGTGCCGTGAGCGGATCGTCGTGTCGGTGAGCAACTTCGGGTCGATGGCCGTCGTGGCCGCCGAGAACCCGGGTGTTTTCGACAGCACCGACGAGGCGGTGGAGGCGGCCGCGCTTGATGCCGACGACCTTCGGAGCGTTGAGCGGGCGCTGACGGATCTGGGCTACGTGCTCATTCCCGAGCGTCTGCTGACCCGCCCGTACAACGGCGTGAGCTCGCTGGCCACGTACTGTCCCGGGGCGTCTCGGCCCCATTGGTGGATCCGCTACTTCGATTACATCCAGCCGTTGACGCGCGGCCGAGTGCGGCCGCAATGGAGGGGGATCGATGGGCAGCACGGCAGTGGTGCGGTGGAAGGCGACCAGCGAGGTGCGGTCGTTGATGTGGGACGGGTACGACCTCGTCGACAGAGCGGACGGGGGCCGGCGCTGGACGTCCGGCGGCGTCGAGCACGCGCCGGGGCTCGTGTACCCGTACCCCTTCGACCGGGCTGTCGTCTCGCCGTCCGGCCGGTACACCGTCGTCTACACCGAGCGGGGGACGAAGGCGCTGCTCCTCGACGGACAGCGGATCGTGCGCGAGCTCGACCGGAGCCGCTACCACGCCGAGGACTTCGACTACCCGGTGGCGCTGGGCACGCTCGCCGACGGCCGGGAGGTGCTGGTGCACTGCCCCGAGCACTATGAGGTCATCGAGGTCGAGGACGTGGCAACGGGTGAGCGGCTCACTCGTGGTGAGCGAAGGCCGCGCGACGTCTTCCACTCACGGCTTGCCGTGAGCCCCGACGGGAGGCGGCTCCTGTCGGCCGGGTGGCTGTGGAGTCCGTTCGGGATCGCCTGGGTGTGCGACCTCGAAAGTGCGCTGACGGAGCCCGCCGTTCTCGACGGCGACGGCCTGCCGGACCTGGGGAACGGGGTGGACGCCGAGGTCGATGCCGCCTGCTGGCTCGACGGTGACCGCCTCGTGGTGGCGACCGGTGAGGAAGGATTCGACGAGGGCGACGATCCGGCGACGCTGGGGCCGAGGCAGTTGGGCGTGTGGTCGTTCCCCGAGCGGAGATGGTTGCACCGGCACCCCATTGAGCTTCCGATCGGCACGCTCATCGGCCACGGTGAGCGTGTCATCGCGCTGTATGGGTATCCGCGGCTGATCGACGTGGTCACCGGAACCGTCGTCGCCGAGTGGCCTGAGGTGGAGGTCTCGCCGCGTGTCGGCAGCTACGGAGTCACCCACGTGCCCACCCCCGTGGCAGCCCTTCATCCGGACGGCAGCCGTCTCGCGATCGCCCAGCCGGAGGGAATCGCGATCATCACGCTTCCTCCGCCCCCTTCCGCTCCATCGCCGGAGGGGACCTCCACCCGGTGAAGACCTCCCAGGGCATCCGCCGCCACCACGGCGGCACCCCCGGGGAGATCGAGGCGGGCATGGCGGAGGAGTCCCGCGAGTTCGCCGCTTCCGGCAACCGGGTCTACCTGCCGCTCGCCGACTGAGCCGGGGTGCTCCGGTCACCCATGGGCGGTGTCCGGGCCCAGGAACAGGCGTGCCAGGCGGGGCAGGCGGCGGTGCATCTCGGCGTCGTCGTCGAAGTCGAAGTCCTCGCCCATGTCCGGCTCGGAGGGCGTGCCCGTACCGGCGGGGCGGTGGGCGGCCCAGGCGGTCCAGAAGGAGTCCCGGTCGCCCGTGAGCCGCTCGAACGCCTGGGCGGCCACGTAGTTCATGTCCTCGTCGAAGAGGGCGTGGTCGTCCCCGTTCCGGGCGGCCGCGACCACGGTGGGGTGACCGGCCAGGCTGTCCGGCTGGGCGGCGACGCGGTCGTACCAGGCGCGGCCCTGGGCGATGACCCCGGCGCGGAAGTCCATGAAGGAGTCGTCGGAGCAACCGCCGCCCACCAGGTAGGCGGCGGCCCAGACGTCCCAGCGGTACAGGGCGTCGTGCACTGCGTCGAAGCGTTCCGCGTAGCCGAGGACCTCCCGGGCCGGGAACTCGGTGAGCAGGCCCGCCAGCACCTCGTCGACGGGCTCGCCACTTGTCGCCGCGGTGGAGCGGGCGGATTCGATCAGGGACCAGAACCGGTCGATGTCCATGGTCCGTACTGTGGCACCGGGGTACGACAGCGCCTCGGCGCGGCAGGTCAGTCCGGGCCGTGGTCCGGGCCGCCGAAGTCGGGGCTGGAGAAGTCGGGGCTGGTGAAGTCCGGGCTGGTGAAGCGGTCGCCGGGTTCGGGGGAGGACTCGTGGCCGGGGCTGGAGAAGTCCGGGCGGGAGTAACCGAGCCGCGGCATCCGGGGGTTGGCGCCGCCGGTGGTCGCGGTGGGGGCGGTGGGGGCCGCGTCGGCGGCCTTGGCGAGGGCGTCGTCGAGGAAGGGCTGCAGCCCCCGCTCCACCAGCGCCCGGCGCCACACCTCGCGGGCGAGCGCGACGTCGCGGGACTCGTCGCCCGGAGGGCCGTGGAGGGCGGTCGAGCCGTTGCGCAGCGCGGTGAGCAGCAGCCCGACCATCCCGATGACGATGCCGCAGACGGCGACGGCCGCGAAGAGCCAGCCGGCCTGCCGCAGCGGCGGGGCGATCGCCGGCTCGGGGTGCCCGAAACGCAGGGCGTACCCGAGCACGAGGAAGATGACGGCGGCCGTGCCCGCCAGGATCGGTGTGAGCACGGCGACGACGGCGAACAGCCCGGCGCCGGAGCCGTCCGCGGCGACCGGGGCCGCCGCGGCCGCGTAGCCGAGGCCCGGCACGGCCGCGGTGCGTGCCTCGCGGCGTTGTTCCGCGAAGGCCTCGCGGACCTTGACGAACTGCTCGTACTCGGGCGCGGCGCAGCCCGAGATGGACTCGGCCGCGTTGAGCGCCATGGTGCGCAACTGCTCGGCGTTCAGGCGGTTCCGCGTGCCGGCGAGGGCGGCCCGCGTGCCCTCCGAGTGCAGAGCCGTGTCGAGGGCTCGCTCGAACTCCGGGCGGTCCTCGGTCAGCAGGTGTGGAGCGCTGTTCATGTGCATCCCCCGATGCTCCGTCTCCGGTTCCTCCCGGGGTTCACGAAGGACGAAGGTCCGGTCCGGCTGGGCGGAAGCGGAGGAGAAGCTGCCTACGGATATCCCGATGGTAGAGCGCGGAGGTGACGCGGTGACAGAGTGTTTCCGGAAAATGGGGGTTTCGGGGTCTACAACGGCAGCTGTGCGACCAGGAGTTTGCCGTCCATGGCCACCCCGCCGTCCATGGCCACCGCCAGGTCCTCCGCGTACACGTGCGGTCCCTCGACGACCGCGGAGCGGTCCGGCTGTTCGGTGCCGGGCTCGGCCCCCGGTTCGCCGAGCAGGTACGGGATGGGGCTGTGGCCGTGGACGACGCGGTGGCCGCCGTAGGTGTCCAGCAGTTCGCGGGCGGCCTGCGGCCCTGCGTCGCCGCGGAAGGCGAAGCGCCGGGTGAACTTGCGGAACAGCTCCCAGCACTCGTCGGCGTCGCCGCGCTGCAGGATGCCGGTGACGGCGTCGTTCATCGCGTCGATGGTGGTGCCGTACTCCAGGTACGCGGTCGTGTCGGAGTGCAGCAGCAGGTGGCCGTCGGTGAGGGCGGCGGCGTCCAGCCGGGACATCCAGGCGACGTGGTGGTCCTGCAGCCGGTCCATGTCGGTGGTCTGGCCGCCGTTGAGGCGCCAGGCGGCCAGGAAGGAGGCGGTGCCCGCGACGGAGTTCACGGGGGTGTCGCCGAAGCGGTGGGCGCCGAGCAGCAGCAGCTCGTGGTTGCCCATGAGGGCCCTGGCGTAGCCGCCGGCCGCGGCGGCCTCCGCGGACAGCTGCATGACCAGCTCGATCACGCCGATGCCGTCGGGGCCGCGGTCGGTGAAGTCGCCGAGGAACCACAGGCGGGCGTTGCCGGCCGCCCAGTGGCCCTCGGAGTCGATCAGCCCGGTCGCGTACAGGGCCTCGCACAGCCGGTCCAGGTAGCCGTGGACGTCGCCGACCACGTAGAGCGGGCCCAGCGCCTGCGTGTCGGCCACCGTGACCACCGGGAGGTCACGCTGCGTGGGCGTGTACTCCGGCGGCATCATCTGCTCGTCGACCATGGTCGGTTCGTGCCCGGCCGGATGTCCCGGTGGGGCCCCGACGGCATCGGCGGGGTGCGCCGACGACGTCATGGGCGCACCGTGCGCCACTGCCTCCGCGGGGTCCTGAGACCAGCCGTACGAGGTACCGGGCATGGGTCCCTGACCTGCCCCCTGAGTCATCGACCCCTCCACCGTCGCGCCACCATCCGCCCATCATAGGAATGACGATGTCGTGGCGTGACACACCTGCTGATAGCGATTTCATCCGGTGCGGACAAATCCCCCCGGGGCGGGCCGTTCTCGCCCCGGAAGCGTCCGTTCCTATTCTCCCGCGGGCCCGCGGGGCGGGCTGACGGTGGTGCGCGGCAAGCGTCGCTGCGAGGAGGTGCGGACGATCAGGTCGGTCGGCATGACCTGCTGCACGGGGCGTCCCGCGTCCACCCCCTCGATGGCGTCGATGAGCAGCTGGACGACGGCGGTGCCGATCCGGCCCGGTTTGAGGGAGAGCGTGGTGATCGGGGGCTCGGTCGTCGCGTAGACCGTGCTCTCGCTGCAGCAGACCAGCAGGAGGTCGTCGGGTACGCGCAGCCCGTAGCGGCGGGCGGCGGCGAGCAGGTCGGTGCCGTTGGGGTCGAAGAGGCCGTAGACGGCGTCGGGGCGGTCGGGCCTGGCGAGCAGGCGGTCCGCGGCGATCGCGCCCGCGCACGGGTCGTGGGCGGGGTAGGCCTCGACGACGGGCTCCTGGCCGATCCGCTCGCACCAGTCGAGGTAGGCGGTGGTGGACAGCCGGGTGTAGGTGTCGGTGCTGGTGCCGGTGAGCAGGCCGATCCTGCGGGCGCCGGCCTCGGCGAGGTGTTCCAGGATGCCGAGCACGGCGGCCTCGTGGTCGTTGTCGACCCAGGCCTGGACGGGCAGGCTGCCGGTCGGGCGGCCGTCGCTGACCACGGGGATGCCCTGCCGCACCAGTTCGGTGACCATCGGGTCGTGGTCGGAGGGGTCGATCACGACCGTGCCGTCCAGCGCGACGTTGCTCCACACGTCGTGCCGGGAGGAGGCCGGCAGGATGACCAGGGCGTAGCCGCGGGCGAGCGCGGCGGAGGTGGCGGCCCGGGCCATCTCGGCGAAGTAGGCGAACTCCGTGAAGGTGAAGGGCTCTTCCCCGTACGTCGTGACGGTCAGGCCGATCAGCCCCGAGCGCCCGGTGCGCAGCGTGCGGGCGGCGGCGGAGGGGCGGTACCCCAGCCGGTCGGCTACCTCACGGACGTGACGGCGGGTGGCGTCGGGCAGTCGGCCCTTGCCGTTGAGCGCGTCGGAGACGGTGGTGATCGATACCCCGGCCGCGGCGGCCACGTCCCTGATGCCGGCCCGCTCCAGCCGGCGTCCGACGGGCCGGCTCGCCTGGTGCTTCCCTGCTGCTGTCATGGCGTGGTGATAGTAGGGGTCGGGTGGTCCGTTCGCGGGGTGCCGGACAGGGCGTTGACAGATACGTTTCCCCGCCCGCGGTCCCGGGTGCGGCAGGGAAAGCGCAGGTGACGGTGGGTGCCTACCGCGGGTTACGGCTCCGTCACGGGGCGCGGCCGGGCCCGTGCCCCGCGCTGCGCGCGGCCATCAACTCACCCCTACGAGGGATGCGCGCCACCGCGTGCGCCACCGGCGCGCAGGGTGCTGCACCACCTGCTCCGTTCGCCGTGAGCCCCTGCCTCACGCCCGTGTGCCGCAAGGCCTCCCCCGGCCGGGCGGCCGCTCGTATGGTGTGGGGCATGAGCCCCAAACTGCGCCGCGAACTGGACGGCATCCCCACGTACAAGCCGGGCAGACCCCCGGCCGTGGAAGAGGGAGTGACGGCTTACAAGCTGTCCTCCAACGAGAACCCCTACGCGCCGCTGCCGGGTGTCCTGGAGGCGGCCACCGCCGCCGCGGAGAACTTCAACCGCTACCCGGACATGGCGTGCACGGCCCTCCACGCCGAGCTGGCGCACCGCTTCGGCGTGCCGGTGGAGCACATCGCGACGGGCACCGGCTCGGTCGGTGTCGCGCAGCAGTTGCTGCAGTCGACCGCGGGACCGGGCGACGAGGTCGTCTACGCCTGGCGGTCCTTCGAGGCCTATCCGATCATCACGCAGATCAGCGGGGCGGCCTCGGTGCGGGTGCCGCTGGACGCGGACGACGTCCACGACCTGGACGCGATGGCCGCGGCGATCACCGACCGGACGCGGCTGGTCTTCGTCTGCAACCCCAACAACCCCACCGGCACGGTGGTGCGCCGGGCCGCGCTGGAGCGCTTCCTGGACCGCGTCCCGCAGGACGTGCTGGTCGTGCTGGACGAGGCGTACAAGGAGTTCATCCGCGACCCCGAGGTCCCGGACGGCGTCGAGGTCTACCGCGACCGCCCCAACGTGGCGGTGCTGCGCACCTTCTCCAAGGCGTACGGGCTCGCCGGACTGCGCGTGGGGTTCGCGATCGCGCACGAGCCGGTCGCCGCGGCGCTGCGCAAGACGGCCGTCCCCTTCGGCGTGAGCCAGCTCGCCCAGGACGCGGCGGTGGCCTCGCTGCGCGCGGAGGCGGCGCTGCTGGAGCGGGTGGAGGCGCTGGTCACCGAGCGGACCCGGGTGTTCGACGGGCTGACCGCGCAGGGCTGGACGGTGCCGGAGACGCACGCCAACTTCGTGTGGCTGCGGCTGGGGGAGCGCACGACCGACTTCGCCGCGGCCTGCGAGCGGGCCGGCGTCACCGTCCGTCCGTTCGCGGGGGAGGGCGTGCGGATCACGGTCGGCGAGGAGCCCGCCAACGACGTCCTGCTCCGTACCGCGGAGGCCTTCCGGAAGGAGCTGTGACCGTCCCGGCGCAGTGTTCCGGGTGCCGCAGGGTGTCGTAGGACGCCCCTTTTCGCCCCCTCCCACCCCCCGGTGTGAGGGGGCGAAAACGTGTGCGGCATACTGAGCTTGTGAATGCGTTCACTTTCACAAGCTCGATGTAAGGAGGCGTGACGTGGACCTGGCACTGGACTCCGTGGCCGTCGCGCGATGGCAATTCGGCATCACGACCGTCTACCACTACCTCTTCGTCCCCCTCACGATCTCCCTCGCCGCGCTGACCGCGGGCCTCCAGACGGCCTGGGTGCGCACGGGCAAGGAGAAGTACCTCCGGGCGACCAAGTTCTGGGGCAAGCTCTTCCTGATCAACATCGCCATGGGCGTGGCCACCGGCCTGGTCCAGGAGTTCCAGTTCGGCATGAACTGGTCGGACTACTCGCGCTTCGTCGGCGACGTGTTCGGCGCCCCGCTCGCCTTCGAGTCGCTGATCGCCTTCTTCTTCGAGTCCACCTTCATCGGGCTGTGGATCTTCGGCTGGGACAAGCTCCCGCAGAAGCTCCACCTGGCCTGCATCTGGCTGGTCTCGCTGGGCACGATCCTGTCCGCGTACTTCATCCTCGCCGCGAACTCCTGGATGCAGCACCCGGTCGGCTACCGCTACAACAAGGTCACCGGCCGCGCGGAGCTCACCGACTTCTGGGCCGTGCTCAGCCAGAACACCACCCTCGTCGTGGTCTTCCACACGCTCGCCGCGGCCTTCCTGACCGGCGCCGCGTTCATGATCGGCATATCGGCCTACCACCTGGCCCGCCGCAAGCACGTCGCCGTCATGCGGACCTCGCTGCGCCTCGCCCTGGTCACCGCCGTCGTCGCCGGACTGCTCACCGCGATCAGCGGCGACCGGCTGGGCAAGGTCATGTACGAGCAGCAGCCCATGAAGATGGCCGCCGCCGAGGCCCTGTGGGACGGCGAGTCCCCGGCCCCGTTCTCGATCTTCGCCTACGGCGACGTCGAGGAGGGCCACAACACCGTGGCCGTCGAGGTCCCCGGCCTGCTGTCCTTCCTCGCCCACGACGACTTCGACTCGTACGTCCCCGGCATCAACGACGTCAACAAGGCCGAACAGGAGAAGTACGGCCCCGGCGACTACCGGCCCAACATCCCGGTCGCCTACTGGGGCTTCCGCTGGATGATCGGCTTCGGCATGACCTCCTTCGCGGTCGGCCTGGCGGGACTGTGGCTCACCCGCCGCAGGTTCTGGCTCGCCGAGGACCGGCGCACCGCCGACGACGAGCCGCCGCACCTGATGCTCACCAGGAACGCCGCCCTCTCCCCGGCGCTGTCCCGCTGGTACTGGCGGATCGGGCTGCTCACCATGGGCTTCCCGCTGATCGCCAACTCCTGGGGCTGGATCTTCACCGAGAACGGCCGCCAGCCGTGGGTGGTGTACGGGCTGCTGCGCACCGAGGACGCGGTCTCCCCCGGCGTCTCCACCGCCGAGATGCTGACCTCGCTGGTCGTCCTCACCACGCTCTACGCCGTCCTCGCCGTCGTCGAGGTGAAGCTGCTGGTCAAGTACGCCAAGGCCGGGCCACCCGAGCTCACCGAGGCGGACCTCAACCCCCCCACGAAGATCGGCGGCGACGCCGACGCCGACCGCCCGATGGCCTTCTCGTACTAGGGAGAGACGGCATGCACCTCCACGACGTCTGGTTCGTCCTCATCGCGGTCCTGTGGACCGGCTACTTCTTCCTCGAGGGCTTCGACTTCGGCATCGGCGTCCTCACCCGGCTGCTCGCCCGCGACCGGCCCGAGCGGCGGGTGCTGATCAACACCATCGGCCCGGTCTGGGACGGCAACGAGGTCTGGCTGATCACCGCCGGCGGCGCCACCTTCGCCGCCTTCCCCGAGTGGTACGCCACCCTCTTCTCCGGCTTCTACCTGCCGCTGCTGGTGATCCTGCTCTGCCTGATCATCCGGGTCGTCGCCTTCGAGTACCGCGCCAAGCGCCCGTCCGAACGCTGGCAGACGGCCTGGGAGCAGGCCATCTTCTGGACCTCCCTGCTCCCCGCGTTCCTCTGGGGCGTGGCGTTCGCCAACATCGTGCACGGGGTGGAGATCGACGCCTCCGGCGAGTACACCGGCGGGGTCCGGGAGCTGTTCGGCCCCTACGCCCTGCTCGGCGGGCTCGTGACGCTCAGCCTCTTCACCTTCCACGGCGCGGTCTTCGCGGCACTGAAGACCCTCGGCGACATCCGCACCCGCGCCCGCCGCTTCGCCACCCGGGCCGGAGCGGTCACCGCGGTGCTCGCACTCGCCTTCCTGGCCTGGACGCAGGGGCACGGCGGCGACGCCTGGAGCCTGGCGGCCGCGGCGGTCGCCGTGCTCGCGCTGCTCGCCGCGCTGGGCGCCAACCTGCGGGGCCGCGAGGGCTGGGCCTTCGCCTTCTCCGGGGTCACCGTCGTCGCCGCGGTGGCGATGCTCTTCCTGGTGCTCTTCCCGGACGTCATGCCCTCCACGCTCGACCCGGCGTGGAGCCTGACGGTGGAGAACGCCTCCTCGACCCCGTACACGCTGAAGATCATGACCTGGTGCGCCGCGATCGCGGCCCCGCTGGTCGTGCTCTACCAGGCCTGGACGTACTGGGTGTTCCGCAAGCGGATCGGCACCCAGCACATCGCCGAAGCGCACTGAGGGGCTGTTTCACGTGAAACCCGTCGACCCCCGGCTGCTGAGGTACGCCCGCGCGACCCGTGTGTTCCTCGCCGTCTCCGTCCTGCTCGGGCTGGCCGGCGCGGGCCTGGTCATCGCGCAGGCGATGATCGTCGCGGAGATCGTCGTCGGGGGCTTCGAGGGCGGTCTCGACGCCGGGGCGCTGCGCACCCCGCTGCTGCTGCTCGCCGGCGTCGCGGCCGGCCGGGCGGCCGTCTCCTGGCTCACCGAGCTGTGCGCGCACCGCGCCTCCGCCGCCGTCAAGTCCCAGCTGCGCACACGGCTGCTGGAGCACGTCACCGCCCTGGGCCCGGCGGGGCTCACCGAGCGGCGGACCGGCGAGCTCACCACGCTCGCCACCCGGGGCGTCGACGCCCTCGACGGCTACTTCGCCCGCTACCTGCCCCAACTGGGCCTGGCCGTCGTGGTGCCCGCCGCGGTCCTCGCCCGCATCGTCACCGAGGACTGGATCTCGGCGCTCACCATCGCCCTGACCCTCCCCCTCATCCCGGTCTTCATGGTCCTCATCGGCTGGGCCACCCAGGCCCGCATGGACCGTCAGTGGCAGCTGCTCGCCCGGCTGTCCGGCCACTTCCTCGACGTCGTCGCGGGCCTGCCCACCCTCAAGGTCTTCGGCCGGGCCAAGGCCCAGGCCGAGTCCATCCGTGCCATCACCGCCGACCACCGGCGCGCCACGATGCGGACGCTGCGCATCACCTTCCTCTCCTCCTTCGCCCTGGAACTGCTCTCCACCATCTCCGTCGCCCTGGTCGCCGTCGGCGTCGGCATGCGGCTGGTCCACGGCGAACTCGACCTCTACACCGGGCTGGTCATCCTCGTCCTGGCACCCGAGGCGTACCTCCCGCTGCGCCAGGTGGGAGCGCACTACCACGCGGCCGCCGAGGGGCTCTCCGCCGCCGACGAGGTCTTCGCCGTCCTGGAGACCGCGCCGCCCCGCCGCGGCACGACCCCGGCCCCCGACCTGCGGACCGCCGTCCTCGAACTGGACGGGGTCGCGGTCGAGGGCCGCCTCGGCCCGGTCTCCCTGCGGGTCTCCCCCGGCGAGACGATCGCCCTCACCGGTCCCAGCGCGATCGGCAAGAGCACCCTGCTCTCCGTGCTGCTGGGCTTCACCGAGCCGACCGCGGGACGGGTGCTGGCCGACGGCACCGACCTCGCCGCCCACGACCCGGCCGGCTGGCACGGGCAGATCGCCTGGGTCCCCCAGCGGCCGCACCTGTTCGCCGGCACCATCGCCGACAACGTACGGCTGGCCCGGCCGGACGCGGGCCCGGCCGAGGTCCGTGCCGCGCTCCTGGACGCCGGCGCCCCCGAGCTCGACCCCGCGACGGCCGTCGGCGAGGGCGGGGCCGGGCTCTCCGCCGGGCAGCGCCAACGCGTCGCCCTGGCCCGGGCGTTCCTCGCCGACCGCCCGCTGCTGCTGCTCGACGAGCCCACCGCGGCCCTGGACGGCGAGACCGAGGCGGCCGTCGTCGACGCCGTCCGGCGGCTCGCGGCCGGCCGCACGGTGCTCCTCGTCGTCCACCGCCCCGCGCTGCTCGCCGTGGCGGACCGCACGCTACGGTTCGACGGCCCCCCGCAGCGTGCCGTACCGGCCGTCGCGGAGCGCCCCGTCCGGGCCGTGGCACCCGCGCCCGAACCCCTCGGCGCCGGTCTCGCCGTCGCCCCCGCCGCGTCCGTCCCCTCCGCCGCCCCGCTGACCCGGGTGCGCCGGACCGCCTCGCCGCTGCGGCCGCGGTTCGCCCTCGCGCTGCTGCTCGGCGCCCTCGCCCTGCTGAGCGCCGTCGGCCTGATGGCGACCTCGGCCTGGCTGATATCCCGGGCCTCCCAGCAGCCGTCGGTGCTGTACCTGATGGTCGCGGTCACCGCGACCCGGGCCTTCGGCATCGGCCGGGCGGTCTTCCGCTACGCCGAGCGCCTGGTCTCGCACGACGCCGTCTTCCGCGCCCTCGCCGACCTCAGGGTCGCGGTGTACGGCCGGCTGGAGCGGCTCGCCCCCGCCGCGCTGCGCGACGCCCGGCGCGGCGACCTGCTCTCCCGCCTGGTCGCCGACGTGGACGGCCTCCAGGACTACTTCCTGCGCTGGCTGCTCCCGGCCGGTGCCGCCGCGCTCACCGGAACCGCGACGGCCGGGTTCACCGCGTGGCTGCTGCCCGGGGCCGGAGCGGCCCTGGCGGTGGGCCTGCTCACGGCCGGCGTGGCCGTACCGGCCGCCTCCGCGGCGCTCGCCCGGCGTGCCGAGCGCGCCCTCGCCCCCGCCCGCGGCGAACTCGCGGCCCAGGTGGCCGAGGTGCTCACCGGCACCGCGGAACTGACGGTCGCCGGGGCGCTGCCCGGACGCCGCGCCCGGGCGGCCGGGGCGGACCGCGTGCTCACCCGGATCGCGGCCCGCTCCGCGTCCGGCGCGGCCTTCGGCGCCGGACTCGGCGCCCTGGTCAGCGGACTCACCGTCACAGCCTGCGCCTGGGCGGGCGTACGGGCGGTGGCCGCCGGCGAACTGTCCGGGGTGGCGCTCGCGGTCGTGGTGCTGACCCCGCTCGCGGCCTTCGAGGCGGTGGCGGCCCTGCCGCTCGCGGCGCAGTACCGGCAGCGCAGCGGGCAGGCGGCCCGGCGCGTGTACGACGTGCTCGACACCCCCGCGCCCGTACGGGAGCCCGAGCACCCGGCCCCCGCGCCCGCCGGGCCCCACCCCCTGGTGCTGCGCGGGCTCACCGCCCGCCACCCGGGGCAGCCCCGGCCCGCGCTGGACGGCGTCGGCCTGGAACTGACGCCCGGACGCCGGATCGCCGTCGTCGGCCCCTCCGGATCGGGCAAGACGACCCTCGCCCACGTGCTGCTGCGCTTCCTGGACGTCGAGGAGGGCACGTACACCCTCGCGGGCACCGACGCCACGGCCCTCGACGGCGACGCCGTGCGCCGTATGGTCGGCCTGTGCGCCCAGGACGCGCACGCCTTCGACAGCACGGTCCGGGAGAACCTGCGCCTGGCCCGCCCCGGCGCGGACGACGCGCGGCTGCGCGAGGCGCTCGCCGCCGCCCGGCTCGACCTGGACCTCGACCTCCCGGTCGGCGAGCACGGCACGCGCCTGTCCGGCGGCCAGCGTCAGCGGCTGGCGCTGGCCCGCGCGCTGCTCGCCGACTTCCCCGTGCTGGTGCTCGACGAGCCCGCCGAACACCTCGACCTGGCCACCGCCGACGCCCTGACCGCCGATCTGCTGGCCGCGACCACGGGCCGGACGACCGTGCTGATCACCCATCGCCTCACCGGTCTGGAGGAGGTCGACGAGATCCTCGTCCTCGACCGCGGCCGGATCGTCCAGCGCGGGACGCACCGTGCGCTGGCCGCGGCCGACGGCCCGTTCCGCCGGGGCCTGGAGCGCGAGCGCGCGGCCGACGCACTGGGCGCGCCGGAGCCGGAGTCGATCACGGCGTAGGACGCGGCTCCGTCCTAGGCTCGCCGTATGGCAGAACCACTGGCCAGACTGCTGGACGCCGTCGGCTCGGTCACCACCGCGCTGCTGGCCGACGAACAACCGGGCGACGAGCAACCGGGCGACGACGCGCTCGACGTCGTCGCCGAGCAGGCCCGCGCGCTCGTGGGGGCCGACGCGGGGCTGCTTCTGCTGCCGACCGTCGAGGGCGGCCTCGAGGTGGTCGCGGTCTCGGCCGAACAGCCCGCGGGCCTGGTCGGCACGGTGCTCGAGGCGAACAGCCCGCCCGTGGTGCCGCTGATGGCGGGCGAGCCGGTGTTCGTGGAGGACGCGTCGACCGACGAACGGATGTCCTCGGCGATCGCCCCCCGCTTCGGCGCCTGCATGATGCTGCCGCTGCAGAGCAGCGGCCACGTGATGGGCGCGCTCGCGCTGCCCAGGACCCACGGCGCGCCGGGCTTCACCGACGACGAGCGCTTCGTGGCCACCCAGTTCGCCGCGCAGGCAGCGCTGGCCCTGCTCATCGCCGACGCCCAGCGCGACCGCAACCGGCTGGCCGTCTACGAGGAGCGCGACCGGATCGCCCGTGACCTGCACGACCTGGTCATTCAGCGGCTCTTCGCGACGGGCCTGATGCTCCAGGGGGCCCGGCGCAAGGCGCTGCCGCCCGACGCCGAGGAGGGCATCGCGCACGCGGTCGAGGAGCTGGACGCCACCATCCAGGAGGTACGGACGGCGATCTTCGCGCTGCAGCAGGAGCCGCGGGACGAAGCGCCGTCGGGACTGCGCGCCCAGGTGCTCCGCGAGACCGGCTCCGCCGCCCGCGGCCTGGGCTTCCCGCCCTCCGTCCGCTTCGTCGGACCCGTCGACCACCGGGTCGGCGCGCTCAGCGCCCGCAACCTCGTGGCGGCGCTGCGCGAGGCGCTGTCCAACGTGCAGCGGCACGCCGACGCGACCTGGGTGGAGGTGGTGCTCGACGCCACCGCCGTCCTCGCCGACGGCCGCGAGGGGGTGCGGCTCATCGTCTCCGACGACGGCGTCGGCATCCCCGAGACCGGGCGGCGCAGCGGTCTGCGCAACCTCGCCCGCCGCGCGGAGTCGCTGGGCGGCGAGTCCACCTTCGGGCCGGGGCCGGACGGCAAGGGCACCACGCTCGCCTGGGAGGCGCCGTTGTGAGCCGCCCGGCCGGCGTCAGCGGGCGGCGAGGATCCGCTCGATGACGCGGGCCACGCCGTCCTCCTCGTTCGCCCCGGTGCGGTGCGTCGTGGCGGCCAGCACGTCGGGGTGGGCGTTGGCGACGGCGTAGGAGGTGCCCGCCCACGACAGCATGGCGAGGTCGTTGGGCATGTCCCCGAAGGCCACCACTTCCTGGGCGGAGATGCCGAGGTCCGCGCAGCAGCGCGCGAGCGTCGTCGCCTTGCTGACGCCCGTGCCGCTGATCTCCAGCAGCGCCGAGGCGCTGGACCGGGTGATCTCGGCGTGCTCCCCGGCCACCGCCCGCGCGGCGCGCAGGAAGACGTCCGGGTCGATGGAGGGGTGCTTGGCCAGCAGCTTCAGCACGGGCTGGCCCTGCCGCGCGGTGTCCAGCAGCTCCTCCACCGGGGCGACCACCGCGTCGGGGGCGGGGGCGTACGGCGGGTACTCCGGCTCGTACGCGAAACCGCCGGTCAGCTCGACGGCGAAGGTCGTGCCGGGGACGGCGGTGCGCAGGGCCGCGACGACCGCGAGGGCGTCCCGCGGGTCGAGGGGGTAGGCCGCCAGCAGCCGCCTGCCGCGGTGCAGGTCGTAGACGGCGGCGCCGTTGGCGCAGATCGCCATGCCGTGGCCGGCGGTGTGCGCGGCGACGACGTCCATCCACCGCGCGGGACGCCCGGTGACGAAGAAGACCTCGATGCCCGCGGCCTCCGCGTCCGCCAGCGCGGCGATCGTCCGGGCCGAGACGGTCTTGTCGTCGCGCAGCAGCGTGCCGTCCAGGTCGGTGGCGATCAGCCGCGGCGAGGGGGCCGCGAGGGTGGCGTCCGGGGTCCGGGGATGCTGGGTGGCTGAGGTCACCGACCCATGGTCCCCCATGTGCCTGCATATGACAGCAGGCGGGTGCGGAGTGCGAGCACCGCCACACTCTGCGCAGCCGGTTGTCAGTGCCGGGTGCCACGATCTCGCCATGGCCCTTGTGCGTTGTGAAGAACGGCCCGACCGGGAACCGGTGCTCCTGGCCGACGCTTTGCCGACCGTCGTGGACGGCATCCGCCTGGCCGCGCGCACCGCGATACCCGTCGCCGACCCGTCGGCCGGCACCCCCACGACCTGCGGCCGGTGCGCCTGCGCCGCGTACCGCCACCGCACCGCGGGCGGTCACTGGATCCTGGTGGAGCCCGGTGAGTGGCCGCCGGCCGCCGTCCCGGCCGGCCGCCGCTGGCGCGTCGCGGGCGACGGCACGGCGGTCAACCTGCGTGCCACCGTGCCCTCCGACACCTGCCGGATCAGCCACTTCGACGTCTGTCCGGCGGGCCCGCCGCCCGTGGCGTCCCCCGCGCTGCTCGTCCAGTGGCGGCGCAACGCCCGCCGCCGGCTCAACTGAGCTGGGCCGGCGCCTCGGTCGCGATGCGCTCGAAGACCTTCTCGTCCGCCGCGTAGACGGAGTCCGGCACCGGCCAGTGGAGCACGACCTCCGTGATGCCGGCCTCCGCGTAGCGGCCCGCGAAGTCGACGAACGCGTCGAGCGACTCCAGCGGGCGCTCGGCCGTCGAGCCGGTCAGCAGGACGCGGTCGAGCTCGCCCGGGTCGCGGTCGATCTCGGCGCAGGCGATCTCCAACTGGTCGTACTGGCGCGAGACGACCTCGGGGCACTTGTCCACCGGCACGTCCGCCGGGCCCTTCGGGTCGCCGTAGGTCACCCAGGCCTGGCCGTAGCGTGCCGCCAGCCGCAGCCCGCGCGGGCCCGTCGCCGCCACCGCGAAGGGCAGCCGCGGCCGCTGCAGGCAGCCGGGGATGTTCCGCACCTCGTGCGCCGAGTAGAACTCGCCCTCGTAGCTCACCACCGGCTCCGTCAGCAGCCGGTCCAGCACGTCGACGAACTCGCTGAAGCGGTCGGCCCGTTCGCGCGGCGACCACGCCACCTGGCCCAGCGCCGTCGCGTCGAAGCCCACCCCGCCGGCGCCGATGCCGAGCGTCAGCCGTCCGTCGCTGACGTCGTCGAGGGTGATCAGCTCCTTGGCGAGCGTCACCGGGTGCCGGAAGTTCGGCGAGGTCACGAGCGTGCCCAGCCGGATCCGCTCCGTCGTCGCGGCCGCCGCCGTCAGCGTCGGCACCGCCCCGAACCACGGGCGGTCCCGGAAGCTCCGCCACGACAGGTGGTCGTAGGTGTAGGCGGTGTGGAAGCCGAGCTCCTCGGCCCGGCGCCAGACCTTCCGCCCCTGCTCGTGCCAGCGGTAGATCGGCAGAATCACAGTGCTCAGGCGCATGTTCCCCACCCTACGGGCTGGCCCCGCGCCGCCCGGCCCGGTGCGGTCCGATGATCGGGACGGCAGCCGCCGTCCGGTGGAAACCGTTCGGCGAGCCGTGCCCGTCCGGCCGGTGGCCCCGCTCACCACGGGAACCTGGGAGCGCCCCGCAGGGCGCCCCGGCCGGTTCACAGGGCCGCTACCCCGGGAGGGGGAGGGCCGCAACTCGGGGCGGCGCGGGACGGAAGACCGGCGCCGGAGGGGCCGGCCGGGGCACGGCTGGGCCACCCGGGTGGTGTTGATCGGAATATCGGCACCCTCGGGGTGCGGCACCGAGGATTTCGTGCTCACTTCCGCATCATCGGATTAGTCGCTCCCGACTCACCGAAGGAAGTGAGAGGTCATGGCTGCCAACAACCGCGTCAGGACGTTCTGGGACGTCTTCGTGACGCTCCTGCTCAAGATGGTCGCGTACTTCGGGTTCGCCGTCCCGGTCTCGCGTAGCACGGCTCCGGCCGCGCCGCGACCGGAGACCGTCCCCGGCACCCGGTTCCTCCCGACCGCCGAGGCGGTGCGCCACTGGGCGCCGGCTCCGCGTACGGAACCGGCACCACAACCGGTGGCCGTGGGAGCCGCCGCGTCGGGAACGGGACTCCGTGCCGAACCGGGCGGCCGCACAGCCGAGGTCCCGTCGTCGCGCAGTTCGTCCCGCCGGTCGTCGCTCACACCCACGCGCAGTGCCTCCCGCCGGTCGTCCCTCGCGCCCTCGCGCGGCTCGTCCAGCGGGTCGTCCCTCAGGCCGTACCGTGACGAGCCCGCCGTGGCCGAGCCGTCCGTCCCGTTCGAGTCCGCGCCCTGCCTCGCCGCCGCGACCGGTTCCGGTGGACTGTCCCTGCCGCCGACGATGAAGCAGCGCATCCGCGCCGAGGCCCACGGCGCCTCGCCCGTGGCCCGTGTGCGCACCCGTCCGATCGGCGACGCGGGTCTCGACCCCGTGCTGAGCGACGCGACCGCCGCCCCGGCCCGTACCCCCCGCCGCGAGTGGGCGCTCTGCGCATGACCGCCGCGGACGCGCGTGACCAGCCCGTACGGCGTGCCGCACGGCCCCCGTTGACGGAACGTCAAGCCGCCCCGGCCCCGCAGGCCGCGGAGGACCGCGACGAGCGGAACCCCCGAGGCGCAGCGCACCGGCACCACCACGGCGCCGGACACGGCACCCGCTCCAGCGGAACCGTCCGGACCCCCCGGACGACGGGCGCGCACGAGGGCCCGGGCCGGAGCACGGCGCAGAGCACCACCCTGAGCACCACCCTGAGCACCACCCTGAGCAGGAACCCGAGCAGGAACCCGAGCGCGACCGCGAGGACGAGGACGACGATGCCGGAGACGACCCGCACCCCCGAAGTTGTGCCGGTCACCGCCGGTTCGAACCGGCCCCACCCGTGGGTCACGTACCCTCCGGTCGCCGGCCCGCCCGCGCACGACGGCGGGCGACACCGCCGCATCCGCGCGTCCGGCGGAGCAGGGGCGCCCCCGCCCGAGCACCGCACAGCCGAACACCGCAACGCCGAACACCGCAACGCCGAACACCGCACACCCCCGAACCCCCCACGCGGGCCCCGCACACGCGCATCCGCAGGCCCGCACCCGTATCCCCACCCGCACCCGCACGCGCACCCCACGACCCGGCGCAGCGCCACGCGGCACCCCCGCGGGGTCCGGCCCGTCGGGGTCGACCGGTGGAGCCGACCGTGCTCCCGGACGACGCCCCGGCACGGCTGAACCGTGCGACCCGCAGGAGGAACCCCGGCAAGACGGACGCACCGCACCGCCTCCCCTACGGGAAGGTCAACCCCAAGGACTACGCACAACCGCCCCCCAGACTGACGACGGGGTGTGGCCCGCGCCACTAGGTTCGTGGCGTGACTGTGATCGCTACCGAAAGCCTGACGAAGCGGTACCCGAGGGTGACCGCTCTGGACCGGCTCACCGTCGACATCGCACCCGGCGTGACCGGGTTGGTCGGTGCCAACGGAGCCGGCAAGTCGACCCTGATCAAGATCCTCCTCGGGTTGGCGCCGGCCACGGAAGGCCGGGCCGCCGTCCTGGGCATGGATGTGGCGACAGAGGGCGCGGCGATCCGCGCCCATGTGGGCTACATGCCGGAGCACGACTGCCTGCCCCCTGACGTGTCGGCGACGGAGTTCGTCGTCCACATGGCCCGTATCTCGGGGCTGCCGCCGTCCGCCGCGCGCGAGCGCACCGCGGACACGCTCCGCCACGTCGGCCTGTACGAGGAGCGGTACCGCCCCATGGGCGGGTACTCCACGGGCATGAAGCAGCGGGTGAAGCTGGCCCAGGCACTGGTCCACGACCCGCGGCTGGTGCTGCTCGACGAGCCGACGAACGGGCTGGACCCCGTCGGCCGCGACGACATGCTCGAGCTGATCCGGCGTGTCCACACCGAGTTCGGCATCTCCGTGCTGGTCACCTCCCACCTGCTGGGTGAACTGGAGCGCACCAGCGACCACATCGTCGTCATCGACGGCGGCTCCCTCCTGCGCTCCTCCTCGACCAGCGACTTCACGCAGGCGACCGCCTCGCTCACCGTCGAGGTCACCGAGCACGAGGACGAACTGGTGGAGAAGCTGACCGCGGCCGGGCTCAACGCGCACGCGGACGGCCGGCTGATCATGGTCGACATCGACGGGGACGAGACGTACGACGCGGTCCGCGACGCGGTCGCGGAGCTCGGCACGGGCCTGGTGCGCATGGAGCAGCACCGGCACCGCATCGCCGAGATCTTCCGGGGAGGGGACGAGCATGACGCAGCTTGAGGGCAGGCCGCCCGCCGCCGACGTCATCCACGACATCGGCTACCGGCACTACGACGGCCCGCGGCTGGGACGGGGCTACGCGCGCACGTCGCTGTACGTCCAGAGCCTGCGCAGCGCGTACGGGCTCGGCCGCTCGGCGAAGTCCAAGGTGCTGCCGATGATCCTGCTGGCCGTGATGTGCGTGCCGGCCGGGATCATGGTCGCGGTGGCGATCGGCACCAAGGCGACCAAGCTGCCGATCGAGTACACCCAGTACGCGATCATCATGCAGGCGGTCATCGGCCTCTACCTGGCGGCCCAGGCCCCGCAGTCCGTCTCGCTGGACCTGCGGTTCAAGACGACGCCGCTGTACTTCTCCCGCCCGATCGAGGCGGTCGACTACGTCGCGTCGAAGTTCGCGGCGCTGACCACCGCGCTGTTCATCCTCACCGCGACGCCGCTGCTGATCATGTACGTCGGGGCGCTGCTGGCCAAGTTCGACGTGGGCGACCAGAGCGCGGGCTTCGCCAAGGCGATGCTGGCCGCACTGCTGCTGTCGCTGCTGTTCTCGGGCATCGGCCTGGTGATCGCGGCGCTGACGCCGCGCCGGGGCTTCGGCGTCGCCGCGGTCATCGCGGTGTTCACGCTCTCGTACGGTGCGGTGACCAGCGTGCAGGGCGTGGCCTCGATCAACGGCAACGCCGACGTGATCGGCTGGCTGGGCCTGTTCTCGCCGATCACGCTGATCGACGGCGCGCAGACCTGGTGGCTGGGCGCGACCTCCAGCTTCCCCGAGGGCGCGGGTCCGAAGGACGCGGTCGTCGGCACGGTCTACCTCCTCGTCCTCCTCGCCGTGATCGCCGGCACCTTCGGCCTGCTGATGCGCCGCTACCGAAAGGCCGTACTGTCGTGACCACCCTGTCCATCGACCACGTGTCCCGCTGGTTCGGCAACGTCGTCGCCGTCAACGACGTGACGATGACGATCGGCCCCGGCGTCACCGGGCTGCTCGGCCCCAACGGCGCGGGCAAGTCCACCCTGATCAACATGATGGGCGGCTTCCTGGCGCCCTCGGCCGGCACCGTCACCCTCGACGGCGCCACGGTCTGGCGCAACGAGCAGGTGTACCGGCACATCGGCATCGTCCCCGAGCGCGAGGCGATGTACGACTTCCTGACGGCCCGCGAGTTCGTGGTCGCCAACGCCGAGCTGCACGGCCTGCCGGACGCGGGGGCGGCGGCGCAGCGCGCCCTGGCCACGGTCGAGATGGAGTTCGCGCAGGACCGACCGGTCTCCACGTACAGCAAGGGCATGCGGCAGCGCGCCAAGATGGCCTCCGCGCTGGTGCACGACCCGTCGGTGCTGCTGCTGGACGAGCCGTTCAACGGCATGGACCCCCGGCAGCGGCTGCACCTGATGGACCTGCTGCGGCAGATGGGCGCCGAGGGCCGCACGGTGCTGTTCTCCTCGCACATCCTGGAGGAGGTGGAGCAGCTGGCGAGCCACATCGAGGTGGTCGTCGCCGGCCGGCACGCCGCCTCGGGCGACTTCCGCAAGATCCGCCGGCTCATGACGGACCGGCCGCACCGCTACCTGGTGCGCTCCAGCGACGACCGGGCGCTCGCCGCCGCGCTGATCGCGGACGGCTCCACGGCCGCCATCGAACTGGACTGGAAGGAGCGGGCGCTGCGCGTCCAGGCGATCGACTTCGCCGGCTTCACCGAGCTGCTGCCGCGCGTCGCGCGGGAGCGGGGCATCCGGCTCTACACGGTCTCGCCGTCCGACGAGTCCCTGGAGAGCGTCTTCTCCTACCTGGTCACGGCGTAGGCAACGGCTGCAAGGAGTTCCGATGTTCAATCCCACCGTGGCCAGGCTGACCTACCGGGGGCTGCTGGGCCGCCGCCGGGCCCTGGTCCTGTTCGCCCTTCCCGCGCTGCTGATCCTGATCTCCGTGGCGGTGCGGGTGCTGGTCGGCGCCGACGACTCCATCGCGAGTTCGGTGCTCGGCGGCTTCGCGCTGGCGACGATGGTGCCGCTGGTCGGCGTGATCGCCGGCACCGGCGCCATCGGCCCGGAGATCGACGACGGCTCGATCATCTACCTGCTGGCCAAGCCGGTGCGGCGGCCGACGATCATCGTCACGAAGCTGCTGGTCGCCATCGCGGTGTCGGCGGTCTTCTCGGCCGTGCCGACGCTGATCGCCGGGTTCATCCTCAACGGCAACAGCCAGGGCATCGCGGTCGCGTTCACCGTCGCGGCGGCGGTCGCCTCCGTCACGTACGCGGCGATCTTCCTGCTGCTGGGCGTGGTGACCCGGCAGGCCGTGGTGTTCGGCCTGGTCTACGCGCTGATCTGGGAGTCGCTGATCGGCAGCCTGGTGCCGGGGGCGCGCACGCTGAGCGTGCAGCAGTGGGCCCTGGCGCTCGCCCAGAGGATCGCCGGCGAGGGCATGGTGACCTCCGACGTGGGCCTGCCGCTCGCGGTGGTGCTGCTGGTCGGTGTGACCCTCGCCGCGACGGCGTTCGCGGGGCAGCGGATGCGGTCGCTGACGCTGGCCGGCGAGGAGTGATCGTTCCGGCCTAGGCCCCGTTGCCTCGTAAGCCGCCCGGGTGGTCTTCTGCCGCCCGGGCGGCCCTGCTCCCCCGACGTCCGCACATCGGATTGTCAGATTTGCGGCGTGATGTCCGAGATTCCGCTGCTCTTCGCCGTGGGTGTGTTCCTGGCCGCCCTCGGCCTGCTCATCGCGCTGTTCAGCCCGGAGCTGGCCCACCACATCGACGCGCTCGCCGCGCTATCCGTCGCCGGGCTCCGCCGCCTGTGGTCCCTCGACAGGGGTCCCCGGCGCTTCGTCCCCGTCCCCCGGAAGTGGGCCACGTCACAGGACTCATTGAAAATTCAAGGGAATGCGGTTACGGTGCATGAGGTTGAATCGTAAACCAACACGTCCCCAAGGAGTTCATCATGGGCCTCTTCAACCGTAAGAGCGACGCCGCCGAGACCGCTGCCGTCACCACCGCGGCGTCCGCCGACCTGGCGCACCTGACCGGTGAGTACACCATCGACCCGACCCACAGCGAGGTCGGCTTCGCCGTGCGCCACGCGATGGTCACCACCGTGCGCGGCCAGTTCGCGGAGTACGAGGGCAAGCTGCAGCTGGACGGCGGCAAGCCGGCCAACTCCTCCGCCGAGGTCACCATCAAGGTCGTCAGCATCGACACCAACCAGGCCCAGCGCGACGAGCACCTGCGCACCGGCGACTTCTTCGACGCCGCCACCTACCCGGAGATCAGCTTCCGCAGCACCTCCGCCGAGCAGGTCGACGACGAGACCTACCGCATGCACGGTGACCTCACGATCAAGGACACCACCAAGCCGGTCTCCATCGACTTCACCTACAACGGCTCCGCCACCGACCCGTACGGCAACCTCCGTGTCGGCTTCGAGGGTGCCACCACCGTCAACCGCGGCGACTGGGGCCTGACCTACAACGCGGCCCTCGAGGGCGGCGGCGTCCTGATCAGCGACAAGGTCAAGCTGACCTTCGACATCTCCGCGATCAAGGCGGCCTGAACCCGCTGAATGCGCGCCGTCCCCTGCCGCACGACGGAGGGGATGGCAACGGACGAGACGGCCGGCACCGCCGGCACCGGGCGCCGCCGCTCCGCACCACGCGGCGCGGCGGCCCGGGTCGTCCTCCCCGGCGTGGGCGCCTGGGTGCGCTCCACCCCCGGGACGCACCTCTGACTGCTGGTCCTCACCGTGACCAGCTGCGTCATGGCCGCCGCCCCGCCGGACCTGCGGTCCTTCCTGCTGCACCACAACAGCACCAACCTGGCGGAGCCGGGCTCCCGGCCGGTGCGCGCGCTGCCCGGCAGCGCGCTGTGGACCGAGTCCCCGGCGGCATTCGGGCTGTACGCGCTCTGACCCCCTGGTGGCCCAGGGCCGTACGTACACCGACCCCGGGCACGACATCGCCCCTGCTGACCGGCCTCGCCTGCCGCGGGCTCACGCCCCGGGGAAGAGCCGCTCCAGGACCAGCGCGATCCCGTCCTCGCCGTTGGAGGCCGTGACCTCGTCGGCGGCCGCCTTCAGCAGCGGGTGGGCGTTGCCCATCGCGACGCCGTGCGCCGCCCACTCGAACATCGGCAGGTCGTTGGGCATGTCGCCGAAGGCGATGGTCTGCGCGGCCGTCACGCCCAGCCGGCGGGCGGCCAGCGACAGCCCCCGGGCCTTGGACAGGCCCAGCGGCAGCAGCTCCACGATGCCCTCACCGGACATCACGGCGCTGACCAGGCCGCCGGCGGCCGCGGTCGCGGCCTGTGCGAGCTCGTCGTCCCCCATGCCCGGGCGCTGGATGTAGAGCTTGCTGACGGGCGACGCCCACAGCCCCTCGACGTCGTCCACCGTGCCGCCCACCGGCAGCTCGGAGTCGAACAGCCGGTAGCCGGGGCCGAGCACGATGTCGCCGTCCACGCCGTCGAGCGCCGCCGCCACGGCCAGCCGGCCGGTCTCCGCCTCGATCGCGGCCACCGCCGCCCGGGCGGTCTGCCGGTCCAGGGTGACCGAGGTCAGCAGCCGCCGCTCGCCCGCGTGGTAGACCTGCGCGCCCTGCATGCAGACGGCCAGGCCCTCGTAGCCGAGGTCGTCCAGGACGTGCACCGTACGGGCCACCGGGCGCCCGGTGACGACGATGTGGCCGGCACCCGCCGCGGTGGCCGCGGCGAGCGCCTTGCGGGAGCGTTCGGAGACGGTGTGGTCGGGGCCGAGCAGCGTGCCGTCGAGATCCGTCGCGACGAGGCGGTAGGGGAGCGGAGAGGTCACTTGGCGACCGGCTCCAGCACCTCACGGCCGCCCAGGTACGGGCGCAGCGCCTCGGGGACGCGGACCGAGCCGTCGGCCTGCTGGTGGTTCTCCAGGATGGCGACGATGGTGCGCGGGATGGCGCACAGCGTGCCGTTGAGGGTGGCCAGCGGGCGGGTGCCGTTCTCGTCCCGCAGGCGCACCGAGAGCCGGCGGGCCTGGAACTCGGTGGTGTTCGAGGTCGAGGTCAGCTCGCGGTACTTGCCCTGGGTGGGGATCCACGCCTCGCAGTCGAACTTGCGCGCGGCCGAGGAGCCGAGGTCGCCGGAGGCCAGCTCGATCACCCGGAAGGGCAGCTCGAGCGAGGTCAGCCACTGCTTTTCCCACTCGACCAGCCGCGCGTGCTCGGCCTCGGCGTCCTCGGGGCGGGTGAAGACGAACATCTCCACCTTGTCGAACTGGTGGACGCGGATGATGCCGCGGGTGTCCTTGCCGTACGAGCCCGCCTCGCGCCGGTAGCACGGCGAGAAGCCCGCGTAGCGCAGCGGCAGCTTCGACGCCTCGATGATCTCGTCCATGTGGTACGCGGCGAGCGGGACCTCGGAGGTGCCGACCAGGTAGAGGCCGTCCTTCTCCAGGTAGTACACGTCGTCCTCGACCTGGCCGAGGTAGCCGGTGCCGGCCATGGCCTCCGGCTTGACCAGCGTCGGGGTCAGCATCGGGGTGAAGCCGGCCGCGGTGGCCTGCGCGATGGCCGCGTTGACCAGGGCCAGCTCCAGCAGGGCGCCGACGCCGGTCAGGTAGTAGAAGCGCGAGCCGGAGACCTTGGCGCCGCGGTCGACGTCGATGGCGCCGAGCAGCTCGCCGAGGTCGATGTGGTCCCGGGGCTCGAAGCCCTCGGCGGCGAAGTCGCGCGGGCTGCCGACGACCTCCTTGACGATGAAGTCCTCCTCGCCGCCGACGGGGGCGTCGGGGTGGACGATGTTGCCGAGCTGCAGCAGCAGGCGCTGCGCCTCCTCGGCCGCCTCGTGCTGCTCGGCGTCCGCGGCCTTGACGGCGGCGGAGAGCTCGCCGGCCCTCTTGAGCAGCCCGGCCTTCTCGTCGCCCTGCGCCTTGCCGATGAGCTTGCCCATCGCCTTCTGCTCCGCGCGCAGCTCGTCGAAGCGGGTACTGGACGACCTGCGCCGCTCGTCGGCGGAGAGGAGGGCGTCGACGAGCGCGACGTCCTCTCCACGGGCGCGCTGGGAGGCGCGCACACGGTCGGGGTCCTCACGAAGCAGGCGAAGGTCAATCACGGGAACAGGCTACCGGTGCGCCGGGTGCCGACGCGACAAGTTAAGTGCTTTATGAGGCGTTATGTCCGCTTCGAAAGGAGGGTGCGGGAAATGCCGCGCCGCCGATAATGGCGGGTCGGTTACCGTCAACCGAATTCTTCGCGTCCCTCCGGGGAGGGCATGTGCCCTGTGGACAACGGCAGTTGGGGCAGGTCCGGAGCGGAGAGTTATCCACAGGGGGAGAGGTTTCCCCCTCACTTGTCCACAGCCCGTGTGGATGGGCTGTGGAAGATGGACTTGATCATTCCGTGGGGTGGGTGCCGGGGCATGGATTCCCGCTCCAAACCCTCCTAACACTCCCTTTCGAGTGAGAACTCTTCCCTCTATCGAGTTGTTCGAAGGTATTGGGATGACGAATGATGACCTGTGGGCCTGCGGGCCTACTTGGTGCGAGTGTGCCGATTTGTCGATCTGGCGGTTCCTTGGGCGACTTGTTCTGTCGACTTATCCCCAGCCCTCGGCAAGGGCCTGTGGATAACGCGGTGGACAACCGAAGGGGCCACCGGTTGTTCACCGGAGGCCCCGTGAAGCGGTGCGCGAACCGCTCAGACCCGCCCGTCCAGGGCGCGGCCCAGCCAGTCCGCCGCGGCCGTGAACTCCTCGTCCGTCGTCCCCCTGCGCTGTTGCGGCGGCACCTCGTCCGCGCGCGGGTACGAGCCGAGGAAACGCACCTGCGGGCAGATCCGCTTCAGGCCCATCAGCGCCTCGCCGACCCGGCGCTCGGTGATGTGCCCCTCGCAGTCCACCGAGAAGCAGTACCGGCCGATCCCCTCACCCGTCGGCCGCGACTCGATGCGGATCAGGTTCACCCCGCGCACCGCGTACTCCTGCAGCAGCTCCAGCAGCGCACCGGGGTGGTCGTCGCCCAGCCAGAACACCGCGGAGGTCTTGTCGGCGCCGGTCGGCGCGACCGGCCGGGCCGGACGGCCGACCAGGACGAAGCGCGTCTGGGCGTTCGCCGCGTCGTGGATCTCGGTGGCCAGCGGCTCCAGCCCGTACGTCGGTGCCGCGAACTCGCCCGCGAACGCCGCGTCGTGGCGGCCCTCCGCCACCAGCCGGGCGCCGTCGGCGTTCGACGCGGCCGACTCCCACGCGGCGTCGGGCAGGTGCGCCGACAGCCAGTTGCGGACCTGCACCTGGGCCGCCGGGTGACCGGTCACGGTCTTGACGTCCCCGAGCCCCGTGCCCGGGCGCACCAGCAGCGCGAACGCGATGGGGAGCAGCACCTCGCGGTAGATCATCAGCGGGGAGCCCGCCGCCAGTTCGTCCAGGGTCGCGGTGATGCCGCCCTCCATCGAGTTCTCGATGGGGACCAGGGCGGCCGCCGCCTCGCCGCAGCGCACCGCGTCGAGCGCGGCCTGCACCGAGACCATCGGCACCAGCTCGCGGGTGGCGGCCTCCGGCAGCGTCCGGAGCGCGGCCTCGGTGAACGTGCCCTCAGGGCCGAGATAGGTGTAACGGCTCGCCGGCGACATGCCAGCAGCCTAGGCCCTGACGCGGCGCCCTTCCTCAGGACTCCAGCAGCCGCTCGCCGACGTACTCGCCCGGTGCCGCCCCGCCCGGGACCGCGAAGAGCCCGCTCGCCTCGTGGCGCAGGAAGCGCGACAGGCCGTCGCCCCGGTCGAGCTTGCGCTGCACCGGCACGAACCCCTTGAGCGGGTCGACCTGCCAGGCCACGAAGAGCAGCCCGGCGTCCGGCGCGCCGTCCTCGCGGTAGCCGTCGTGGTACGAGTAGCCGCGCCGCAGCATCGCCGCGCCGCCGTTGGAGGCCGGGGCGGCGACGCGGACGTGCGCGTCGGCGGCGATCGCGAACGCACGGCCGTCCGGGCCGATCCTGTCGAGGTCGGGCTTGCTCGACTCGGTGCCGCCGGACAGCGGGGCGCCGTCGGACTTGCGGCGCCCGATCACCTTCTCCTGACGCTCCAGGGGGAGGTTGTCCCAGGTGTCCAGCAGCATGCGGATGCGCCGGACGACCGCGTAGGAACCGTTCGCCATCCACTGCGGCGAGCCGCCGGCGGGGACGAAGACGCGCGCGTCGAAGTCGGGGTCGGTGGGCCGGGGGTTGTTGGAGCCGTCGACCTGGCCCATCAGGTTGCGGGCGGTACGCGGCTCGGCCGTCGTGCCCGGGGTGCGGTTGAAGCCGTTCATCTGCCAGCGCAGGGAGGCCGTGCCCGCGGCCTCCTTCTGCAGCACGCGCAGCGCGTGGAAGGCGACCAGGGCGTCGTCCGCGCCGATCTGGATCCACAGGTCGCCCTCGCTGCGCCCCCGGTCGAGCGCGTCGGAGGCGAAGTCCGGCAGCGGGGCGAGGGCCTGCGGCATCCGTCCGCCCAGCCCCGTCCTGGCGAAGAAGCCGCGGCCGAAGCCGAAGGTGACGGTGAGCGAGGACGGCCCGGCGTCCAGGGCGACCTGGTTGTCGCCCGCGGGCGCCCGGCCCTCCGTCATCGCCTCGGCCGCCGCCGACCAGCGGCGCAGCAGGGCCGCGGCGCCCTTGCGGCCGGTCCCCGCGGTCAGGTCGAAGGCGACCAGGTGGCCGCGGGCCTGCAGCGGGGTGGTGATGCCCGCCTGGTGGGTGCCGTGGAAGGGGACGGCCGTCGCGCCGACCGAGGTCAGCGCGGTGGCCTCGTCGCGGGTGGCGTGCGCGGTGACGGCGCCCGAGGCGCCGCCCACGAGCAGTCCGGCGGCGCCCGCCGCGCCCGCGGCGCCGAGCAGACGGCGCCGCGAGAGGTCCTGGGGACGGTCGTTCATGAGCCGATCTTCACTACCTTGGTGCGGGTGACCTGGTCGATGTCCGAGGTCCGGACGGTGACGGAGACCGTCCACTCCCCGGGGACGGGGATCTGGACGTTC
Source organism: Streptomyces sp. NPDC005722 (assembly GCF_040630935.1). Lineage (NCBI taxonomy): Bacteria > Bacillati > Actinomycetota > Actinomycetes > Kitasatosporales > Streptomycetaceae > Streptomyces > Streptomyces sp. NPDC005722. The sequence continues at coordinate 169,735 of NZ_JBEXYN010000005.1, read as the reverse complement.
TCGGCGCTCCAGTGACCGGTGTCGATCTTCCCGAGCGTCACCGGGATGGGCCCGATCTTCTTGGCCTTCAGCGTGAAGGAGACCTGCACCTCGGGGACGTCGAAGGCGCGGCCGTCGGAGGCGGTGACCAGCAGGTGGAGCTCGTTCTCGGCGATGCCGCCCGGGTCCAGGGTCACCTCCGCCTCGCCCTTGCCGTCGCGGCCGCCGGTGTCGAAGGGGATCCTCACGTCCAGCGGCTCGGGCACCTCGGACACCGGCGCCGTCGCCTGCTGGGCGGCGCCCTCCTCGGCGGCCCTGCCCGGCTGGGTGCCGGTGAGCAGCGTCGTGACGGCCAGCACCACGACCGCGACGGCCACCTCCGCCAGCACCGACTTGCGCAGGCCCGTGCGCTCGGCGTCGGCGTCGCGCTCCTTGCGGGCGCGTTCCTTGGCGAGCGCCGCCTCCTGCCGGGCCAGCTGCCCGGCGCGCTCGGAGGCGTCACCGTCGCCGCCCGCGCCCTTGCGCCCCACCGCGACCGGCTGGGCGACGGCGGTCCTGCCGCGTACGGCGGCCGCCTCGCCGAGCCGCCCCGTCCAGCGGCGGGACAGCCAGGCCAGCTCCACCAGCACGATGACCAGGCCGATCTTGACCAGCAGCAGCTGCCCGTAGCCGGTGGACACCAGCGCGTCCCAGGAGCCGAGCTGACGCCAGGACTGGTAGACGCCGGTGACGACCAGGGTCACCACGGCCCCGAAGGCGATCTTCGAGAAGCGCTGCACCGTGGCCCGCTCCACGCGCTGCCCGCTCCACAGGGCGACCAGCAGCGCGGTGAGGCCGCCGAGCCAGACGGCCATGGCCAGCAGGTGCACGATGTCGACGGGCATCGCCACCGACGCCTGGATGCCGACCGAGGCGTGCTCGGCCATGGCCCACGTCGCGGCGAGGCCGACCGACACGACCGTGCCGCCGATCGCCAGCCCCCAGGCCAGGTCCTGGCGTTCGACCGGGTCCTCGCGCTTGGCCCAGCTGCCGAAGAGGACGGCGATGAACACCGCACCCGCGGCGAGCAGCAGCAGCCGGGACAGCAGCGCCGCGCCGGGCCGGGTGTCCAGGACCTCGCGTACGCCGCCGAGGTCGAAGGCGTCGCCGAGGCCGCCACCGTTCGCGTAGGGGGCGCGCAGCATCAGCAGCAGTATCGTCGCGGCGACCATCGCCGCCCAGCCGGTGGCCACCAGTCGCCGCATCGAGCGGGTGCGGGCGCCGTCCGGCCAGCACACGCCGATGAAGAAGGCGGCGCCGACCAGCAGCGCGAAGCCGAGGTAGGCGGCGTAGCGGGCGATGTCGTACAGGGTGCCGACGACACCGCCGCCCACCTCCTCGGTGGGCAGCGCGACCGAGGTCTTCGAGGGCGCGCCGATGGAGAAGGTGAAGGCGCCCGCCACCGGGTGGCTGTCGGCCGAGACGGCCTTCCAGGCGACGGTGTACGTGCCGTCGCCGAGTCCCGGGCGCAGGGCGACGGCCGCGGTGGTGTTCCCCCGGCCGCCGTCGTTGGCGTCACCGGTCTCGGCGCGTCTGCCGTCCGGGCCGAGGACGCGGATGGCGTCCCTGGACAGCAGCACGCCCTCGGAGAAGGTCAGCCGCACCTGCGCCGGCGCGGTCTTCACCACCGACCCCTGGACCGGGTCGGAGCCGATCAGCGCGGCGTGCGCGGACGCCGGCACGGCGGTGCCGAGCAGCAGGCCCAGCACCGCGAGCGGCGGGGCCAGCAGGCGCAGCACGGACTTCGTCATCACCCTCATGGCGCTCTCCTCAGTCCCCCGGACGGTAGCCCGCGGGCTCGACCGGGACGCGTACGTCGATGGTTCCGGCGTCGTCGAAGTGCAGCCGCAGCGCTATGCGCTCGCCGGCCACGGGCTTGTGCTCGAGGTCCGTCAGCATCAGGTGGTTGCCGCCGAGCGCGAGCGTGAGCCGCCCGCCCGCGGGGACGGTGAAGGAGGTCACCCGGCGCATCCGGTTGTCGTCGGTGCTGTGCAGGGTGATGTCGCCGGACAGGTCGCTGGTGACGGAGGTCAGCCGGGCGTCCCGGTCCCCGCTGTTGGTGACGGTGAAGTACCCGGCCGCCATGTCCGCCAGCGCGGGCTGCGGGATGTAGGCGCCGCTCACCTCCAGTTCGGGGCCGTCCGGCGCTCCGGAGCAGGCCGTGGCGCCGAGCAGCACCAGGGCGGCCGTCGCCGGGACGCGTCGCAGGGAGCGGCGGGTCACGGCGTCCGTCCAGCGATGATCTTCGGCAGGTCGGCGCCGAACTCCTCGGACGTGGTGCCCGACATGTACAGCGCGTGCGCCTTGTCGTCCTTCGGCGAGTACGCGATCACCTGGGCGCCGTGCGTCACGGTGATGCTGCCGTCCTTCTCCTTCACCGGCTTCTCCACGTCCACGCCGAGCGTGCGCGCGCCCGCCTGGATGGTGGCGAAGTCACCGGTGAGGCCGACGAACGCCTTGTCCTGCGCGCCAAGCCACTCGCCGAGCCGCTGCGGTGTGTCCCGCTCGGGGTCGGTCGTCACGAAGACCACGACGAGCTTGTCCTGCTCCGCCTTCGGCAGCTTCGACTTGGCGATGGCGATGTCGCTCATCGTCGTCGGGCAGACGTCCGGGCAGTGCGTGTAGCCGAAGAAGAGCAGGGTCGGCCGGCCCTTGGTCCGCTCGACGAAGTCGTACCTCGCGCCGTGCGTGTCCGTGAGGATCATGTCCGGCTTCTCGAACGGCGTGTCGAGGACGGTCGCCGCCTTGGGCGTCGCGTCGATGGAGACGGCCGGCTCGGCGCCGGAGGTGTCGGCCCCGCCGTCCGGGCCGCCGCAGGCGGCAAGGGTCAGGGCGAGTGCGGCGACGGCGGCGGCCGAGGCTGCCGCCCTGAGGGTGGTACGCATCAGGGGATCCCCAGGAATTCGTTGCGGCGCCGGGGCGGCCGCGGTGCGTGCGCGGTGCGGCCGCCCCGGCGATGGTGCGTCAGGCGGACGGCGTGCCCGTGCCGCGGCGACGGCCGGCCAGCACACCGAAGGCGACACCGGCCACGCCCACGACGATGCCGACGATGCCCAGCGCGCGTGCGGTGGTGTCACTGGTGTCGGCGGACGCGGCCTTCTCGGTGGCGGCGTCGCCGTTCGCCGAGACGGGCTCGGCCTTGACGTCGTCCTTCTTGTCGTCCGCGGTGGAGGCGTCGTGGTGGCCGTCGTCCGCCGCGTCGGCGAGGGTCAGCACGGGAGCCGGGTGCTCCGGCTCCTCCTCGCCCTTCTGCTGCTCCTCGATCCAGCGCACGACCTGCTTGTCGTCGTACGTCTGGAGGGCCTTGAAGACCAGCTGGTCGGTGTCCTCGGGCAGCGGGCCCAGGGAGACCGGGAACTGCTGGAACTCGCCGGGCTTGATCTCCCCGCCGCTCCAGGTGATCTTCGTGACGGCCTCGGTGATGTCACCGTGCCCGGTCTTCAACGGCGTCGGGAGCTTGCTCTTGGTGATCTTCACCGTCCAGCCGGGCACCGGCTGGGTGGAGACGGAGGCGATGGGGTGGTCGATCGGCAGGTTGACCTCGACCTTGATCGTCGCAGCCTTGTCGTCCTCGTTGGGGACCTTGAACGCGACCGTGCTGTAGCCGCCCTTGGCGGCGTTGCCGGGCTGGACGCTCACGTGCGCGAAGGCGGGGACGGCGGTGGCGAGCACGGCCGCCCCGGTGACGGCGGCGAGGGCGGTGGCGCGGCGCATGACGGTGTTCATGATGCGGAGACTCCACGGTGACGGAGGGAAGGTGTCGGATGGCACGCGTGCGGCGCGCGCGATTCCGCCCTCATACGTCGGTTGAGCGGATCGCGTTCAGGCCGCGGGGGCGTACGCCGGCGGCCCCCGCCGGGCCAGGCTGTGCCGCAGCAGTACCGTGCGCGGTGCGCGGTCGGGGCCGTCGGCGCGGCCCGCGCCGGGGACGGCGCAGGGCGCCGCCGGGTTCCCCGACAGCAGCAGGCGCACCAGCGCGACGGCGTGGCGCAGGCCGGCGCCGGACAGCTCGGCCAGCCCGCGGGCCGACAGCGCGAGCAGCCGCCACAGCGCGGCCTCGCCGCGGCGCAGCAGCCAGCCGGCGGTCACCGCGGCGACCACGTGCGCGAGCAGCATGGGAAGGCTGTAGGAGAGCATCGTGCTCTCGGTGACCGTGGGGGACATCCCGGGCATTCCTGCCATCCCGGGCATGTCCGCCATGTGGCCCGTCCCGGTGACGGTGTGCGCGTGGGCGGGCAGCGCCGCCGCCCGCTCGTCGCAGAGCAGCCGTCCGGCGATCGCGGCCACGCCGCCGCCACCGCAGATCCCGCCCACGTTGAACAGCACGTGCAGGACGAGCTGTCCGCCCGCGAGACCCGTCGAGATGGCGGGCATCGAGCGCTCCCGCCCGGCGAGCGGGGCGACGAACGCGAAGACGGCGAGCCAGCCCGCCGCCAGCGTCCAGCCGGGCACCCCGTGCCCCGACGCCAGCATGTGCGCGCCCGCGGACAACACGACGCAGACCGCGGTGAACACCGCGGCCCGCAGCAGTCGCAGATCGGCGCCGGCGCGCACGGGGGAAGACATGACGGGCGTCATCCTCTCACCGAGTGCCCCTCCTGCGAACGGCGGGGCCCGGAACACGCCGGTCTGTGCTATGGCGTCCGGTGCCGTTCCTACACCCGCCTACGGAGCGAGGGCATCCGCCGTATGGCTGGCATCACGTCAACGCCACGCTTACCGACCGTGTTTCGGGGCAATACGTATCGGTATGTCGAGCCGCAGCCAGGAGGCTGAGCATGAGCATCTGGTGGTCCCTCCACTTGCGGCGCGAGGCTGCGAGCGTTCCGCTCGCCCGCCGGCTCCTGCTGGGGACGATGGAGACGGCCGGGGTGGACCCGGACATCTCCTACGACCTGTCCGTCGCCCTCACCGAGGCCTGTGCCAACGCCGTTGAGCACGCCGCCCACGGCGAGTACCGGGTCACGGCCCGCATCGAGGGCGACCGCTGCCGCATCGAGGTGGCGGACTCCGGCCCGGGTTTCGCCCCGGACCTGCGCCGCACGCACCACTCCGTACGCCCGCTGGCGAAGAAGGACCAGCACGCCGAGCACGGGCGCGGGCTCTTCCTGATCGAGGCGCTCGTGGACCACGTCCACTTCCACAACCGTCCCGGGCACGGGGCGGTGGTCAGTTTCGACAAGATCCTCAAGTGGCGGGACGACTCGCTGCTCAAGGTCTCCTGACGCACGCGGTCCCCTGACGCACGGAGGCCGGGGCGCACGGAGGTCCGTGCGGCCCCGGCCGTCCGTCCGGGTGGCGGGGGGTCAGCCCTTGAGCTCCGCCATCCAGCGCTCGACCTCGTCGGAGCGGCGCGGCAGGCCGCCGCTGAGGTTCCGGTTGCCGTCCTCGGTGACGAGGATGTCGTCCTCGATGCGGACGCCGACGCCCCGGTACTCCTCCGGCACGGTCAGGTCGTCGGCCTGGAAGTACAGGCCCGGCTCGACGGTGAGGACCACGCCCGGCTCCAGCGTGCTGTCGACGTAGGTCTCCGTGCGGGCGGCGGCGCAGTCGTGGACGTCCAGGCCCAGCATGTGGCCGGTGCCGTGGAGGGTCCAGCGGCGCTGCAGGCCGAGCTCGAGGACGCGCTCGACCGGGCCCTCGACCAGGCCCCACTCGACGAGCTTCTCGGTGAGCACCCGCTGTGCGGCGTCGTGGAAGTCGCGGTAGGCCGCGCCGGGGCGGACGGCGGCGATGCCGGCCTCCTGGGCCTCGTACACGGCGTCGTAGACCTTCCGCTGGACGTCGCTGTACGTGCCGTTCACCGGCAGCGTGCGCGTGACGTCGGCGGTGTAGAGGGTGTGGGTCTCCACGCCGGCGTCGAGCAGCAGCAGGTCGCCGGAGCGGACCGGGCCGTCGTTGCGGACCCAGTGCAGGGTGCAGGCGTGCGGGCCCGCCGCGCAGATGGAGCCGTAGCCGACGTCGTTGCCCTCGACGCGGGCGCGCAGGAAGAACGTTCCCTCGATGTAGCGCTCGGAGGTCGCCTCGGCCTTGTCCAGCACCCGGACGACGTCCTCGAAGCCCCGGGCGGTGGAGTCGCAGGCCTTCTGCAGCTCGCCGATCTCCCACTCGTCCTTGACCAGCCGCAGCTCGGACAGGAACTCCTTCAGCTCGGCGTCGCGCTCCGCGGTGACCTTGTCGGTCAGCGCGGCCTCGACGCCGGCGTCGTAGCCGCGGACGACCCGGACCGGGCCGGTGGCCTCGCGGAGCACGTCGGCGACCTTGCGGACGTCGGCGCACGGCAGGCCCAGCACGACCTCGGCCTCGGCCAGGCTGTGGCGGCGGCCGGTCCAGAGCTCGCCCTGGCCGTCCAGCCAGAACTCGCCGTTCTCCCGGGAGGAGCGGGGGAGCAGGTAGGCGGTGGCGTCGTGAGATCCGTCACCGTTGGGCTCCAGGACCAGGACGGCGTCCTGGGTCTGGTCGCCCGTGAGGTGCACGTACTCGCTGGCGGCACGGAACGGGTAGTCCGTGTCGTTGGCGCGGGTGCGCAGGTTGCCGGCCGGGACCACCAGCCGCTCGCCGGGGAACCGCGCGGACAGCGCGGCACGCCGCTTGGCCGCGTACGGCGCCTGCTCGACCGGCTGCAGGTCGTGCAGTTCGGTGTCCGCCCAGCCGGACTTCATCACCTCGGTGAGCTCGTCGGAGACGGCCGGATACAGGCCGTTCTTCCGCTGCTTGATGGGCTCGTCGCCTTCCGGGGTCTCCGGAGCGCGGTCCTCGACCACGTCGTGCCTCCTCGCTGTAGACCACCCCATCGTAAGTGGGCGCGGAAGACGGCCGGCGGCGGTCCCCGTCCGGGCTCAGTCGAAGCGGGCGGCGAGCAGGACGACGTCCTCGGTCGGGTGGGGGTCCTCGTGGTCGCCGGGGAGCATGGCGTGCAGGACGTGCTCCACCAGCTGCGCCGGGTCGTCCCGGGCGGTCCGCGGGGCGGACGCCGCGGCCGCGTGCAGGCGGGCGGAGGCGCGGTCGACGGGATCGCCGGTGCGGTGCAGCAGGCCGTCGGTGTAGAGCAGCACGGTCTCCCCCGCCAGTGGCCGGAACTCGACGCTCGGCGCCTCCCAGCAGCTGAGCATGCCCAGCGGCGCGGACAGCGAGGTCTCCACGTACTCGACCCGGTGCCCGCCCACGACCAGCGGCGGGCAGTGCCCCGCCCCGGCGACCACGACCTTCCGGGAGCCCGGCTCGGCGTACGCGAACAGGGCCGTGGCCGACCTGGCGGGCTCGGTCAGCCGCAGCAGCAGCTCCAGGTCGGACAGGACGGCGACCGGGTCCTCGCCCTCCATCACCGCGTACGCCCGCAGCGAGGCCCGCATCCGGCCCATCGCGGCGACCGCGCTCATGCCGCCGCCGCTCACCCCGCCGACCGACAGCCCCAGCGCCCCCTCGGGCAGCGGGAGGGCGTCGTACCAGTCGCCCCCACCGCCGGCGGCCGGGAGGTGCCGCACGGCCAGCCGGACCCCGGGGACCCGCGGCAGCCGGGTCGGCAACAGCTCCTGGCGGAGCGTGGCGACGGTGGCGCGGCTGCGGTCCAGTTCCAGCAGCCGGGCAAGGTGCTCGGCGGCGTGGCGGCAGTACAGGCCGATGAGGTGGCGCCGGCGCTCGGTGGGTTCGGCCGGCTCGTCGTAGAACCACAGGGCCGAGCCCAGCCGGCCGGTGGACTCCGCGGACAGCCGCAGGGCGTAGCTGGCGCCGAAACCGAGCCGCAGGGCGACCTCGCGGTGGCGCGGGTCGATCCCGGGCTCGCGGCACAGGTCGGTGTGGATCTCCTCCGCGGGCACCGCCTCCGGTGCCGCGGGCAGCGGGACGGTCTCCAGCGCGCCGAGCTCGGCCGGGCCGAGGCCGAGGCCGACGACGGTGGCCGGACCCAGCCGGTCGGCGGGGGAGACGGCGGCCAGGCCGCGCCGGGCGCCGACCAAGGCGCCGCCGGCGCGCAGCAGTTCGCGCAGCGCGTCCTGCAGGGTCGCGGTCCCGGCCAGCCGCTCGGTGAGTTCGTGCAGGGTGGTCAGGTCGGAGACCCAGGAGGCCAGCCTGTCCTGGGTGGCGGTGAGCCGGCCGACCGGATCCGCCGTCCCGGGACGTGCGTCCGGATCGTCGGGACGGGGTTCCGGATGGGATTGCTGTTCGACCACGGGGGAGGCAGTGTGCGCCGGTGGCGGAATGGGTGGGTCGATTCCGGCCACTTTCGGAAGGCGCGCGGCGCTCATGGCCGCCGGCTTTCACGATCTTCGTCGTGCCGCGGCGACGGCTCCGCAGAGCAGCGCATTTCCGTCAATAGCATCGCAAACCCCCAAGCTCGTGCTGCGCCGCTATCAATGGTTTCCCTTCTACCGCCTACTCGTGGGTGTGTCCAGGATTGCCCAGGTGGAAGGGCTGGTGTCGGCGGGTCCGCGGAGATGCAGGACTATGGCCGAAAAAGGGCACCGCGTGCCACAATTAGTTGTCGACTGAAGGGGTTCGACAGCGCGTCATATCCATCGCAGTGGGTACGTACGGGATGGGAGTTGGCGGCCTCAGGAACCCGGCGCCCTGCCGGGGCGTCATAGACCGAGACGGCCGACCCTCCCCCCATGGCGGGGTTCTTGCACAGCCGGCGGGACCGCACACAGCAGCACACGCAAGCACACGCAGCAGTTCCCAGCACTCCGCAGGACGAACAAGCGCCAGTGTGCGCCACCCCCCGCCACGTTCCACGCTCGGCTCGAGACGTGATGCGCTGACTCGTAAGCGGTGTGCTCCAGATTACGTTGTGTCATGGGCAGATCCCTGAGCGCTAACGGAAAGGAACGAGCGCAGATGCGCGAGATCCTCGGAAGGCGACGCAAGAGCAGTCCCGAGCTGCTGCGTGCGGCGCTCACCTGCGCCGAGCGGTGGCACTGGCCCGTGGTACCGGGAGCCGGTACGGACGCACGCGGCGGATGCGCCTGTCTGCGGCCCGACTGTCCGGTGCCGGGCGCCCATCCGCACGACCCGGGCCTCCTCGCGGCGACCTGCGATCCACGGATGGTCCGCTGGTGGTGGACGCGGCGGCCGGACCAGCCGCTCGTGCTCGCCACCGGCGACCCGGTCTCGGCGGTGAGCCTGCCGGCCGTCGCGGGGGCGCGGGCGCTGGGCGTCTTCGACAAGCTGGGGGTGCGCACCGGCCCGGTCGTGGCCACCCCCACGCGCTTCGCCCTCCTGGTGGAGCCGTACTCCCTCGAGGAACTGGGCGAGTTGCTCGACCGGCACGAGTGGGTGCCGACCTCGCTGCGGTACCACGGCCAGGGCGGCTACCTCCTGCTGCCGCCCTCCCCGGTCGGATCCGGCGGCACCGCGGGGGCGCGCTGGGTCAGGCCGCCGGTGGTGGACCCGGGCGACCGGGCGCCGTGGCTGCCCAGCGTGCGGGTGATCGTCGACACCCTCGTGCAGGCCGGGCGTACGGCACCGGACGGCAGCCGGCTCTCGTACTGACGCCGGCTCCCCGGCGGGGCCCGTGGGAGGCGTGTGAGGGCGGCAGTCGCCCTCGGCCGTCACTCGTTCGGGTAGGAGCGGGGGCCGTTGCCCGGCGAACGGGCAACGGCCCCCGCTCCATGTCCGTTTCTCCCGCTATGTTCTGTGCATGATGCGTGCGCCGAACCTGCGGATGGCCGCCCTCGCCACGGTCGTGGCGGTCGCCGCGATGCTGCCCCTGACCGGTGCCACCGCCGGGCCCGTGCTCCCCGCCGTGCCCGTGGACGTGACGACCGCGCTCACCGACGACAAGCCGCTGTCAAGCGGGTCCGGTGTCTTCGACAGCCTGCCGAAGCTGGCCGGATCCAAGCCCCAGACCGCCTCCTGCGGTCCCCAACTCACCTCGCCCGAAGGCCTGCGGGCGCAGACCTGCACCATCGGCGAGGACGGCGACACCTGGGCGCGCACCTACTACAGCAACACCACGGGCCGGCCGCTGGACGGCGTGCTGACCCTCATGGGGCCCGACGGCCGGACGGTGCAGACGCGGTGCGCCATCACCGCGGACGGCGGGAGCGGGAGCTGCGAGACGCCGCGCGAGCCGACGGTGGCGGGGGCGGCGGAACCGTACATGGCGGTGGCGGAGATCGCCGAGCGGGACGGGGAACGCCCGTTGCTGCGCAGCGGATCCGCGCTCTGACCCGGACATGGAAACGTCCGGTCGCTGGCGACGGGGGATGCACCAGCGACCGGACTGTTTAAACGGTAACAAGACTTCGCCCGTACGCAAATCCGGGGTACGGGTTCAGGCCCGGGTTCCGGGCCCGGCCGGCAGCGGCTGTGACCAGGATCACCCGGAGGCGATCATGGCCCGAACTGCGGCCGCCGGCGCGGGACACCGGTCAGCTCAGGGTGATCTGCCGGTTGGTGAAGCCGCTGCGCGCCCGCCGCTCCTCCGCGGTCAGCGGGGACGTGCGCTCCAGCACCTCGGCCAGCCGCTCGCCGAAGGCCGCCGCCGGCTTCTCCACCTCGTCCGCGGTGACGCCGCTCGGCAGGTCCCACACCGGGACGACCAGCCCGTGCGCCCGGAAGGAGCCCACCAGCCGGGTGTCGTCGCCCAGCGACGAGGCGCCCGCGGCGTGCAGCCGGGCCAGCGCGTCCAGCAACTGCTCCTCGGGGTGCGGCATGACCCAGCGCAGGTGGTTCTTCTCCGGCGTCTCGCACCAGTACGCCGCGTCGACACCGGTCAGCCGCACGGTCGGGATCACGGCCGCGTTCGCCCGCTCCAGGGAGGCAGCGACCTCGCCGGTGGCGGACTCCGCGTCCTCCAGCCAGAACTCGAAGCCGGTGTGGACCACGGGCTCGAACGCGGCGCCCAGGTCCAGCAGGTCCTGCAGCCGGGGGCCGTCGGGCGCCGGGCGCTCCCCGGCCACCGGGTTCCCGGGCTCCGCCCGCAGCGCGCGCAGCAGGGTGTCGGCCAGGTCCCGGCTGATGTCCCCGGACGCGGTGTCGTTCTGCAGGCCCAGCAGCACCGCGCCGGTGTCCCGGCGCAGCCCCGGCCACGCCATCGGCAGCACCGTCGCCAGCGTGACGGACGGCACGCCCTCCGGCAGCGGGTCCTTGAGCGTCAACTCGGCGGTGGCGGCGGGCACCAGCTCGCGCAGCGCCACCCAGTCGCACTCGCCCGGCAGGCCCTCGAACGGCCGCCGCACCAGCTCCGTCACGGCGTGCGCCGCCTCACGGCCGTGGCACGCCTTGTAACGCCGTCCAGAGCCGCACGGGCAAGGTTCCCGGGCGCCGACGGCGGGGATCTCCCCGTCGGTGATCTGCGGGCGGGCGGGGGCCTTCGTCTTCGTCGGGCGCTTCTTCGCCATGGCTCGATCTCTCCCGGTAACGGCGGTGTTCCGGCCGTGAGCCTAGCGCCACGCCGTCCGCCCCCATCGGAGGTCGCGCCCGTCGAGGCCGGGCAACCGCCCCGCGGGGCCTAAGCGAGCTCGTCGAAGGGGTCCGCGAAGTCGATCGGGACGTCGAGCCCGGGCACGAGGTCGTCGCGCCGCGCGTGCCGGCTGCGCACCGCGAGCACGGCCCACACCGTGACCTCGCCGGGGGCGTCGCGCACGCCCCAGCGCAGCGACAGGTTCCGTACGATGCCCAGCCCGCGGCCGCCGCGGGCGGTGAGGGAGGGACTGGCCGGGAGCGGGCGGGTGGGCCCGCCGCCGTCGGTGACCTCCACCGTCAGCAGCCCGTCCTCGTCGATCCGCCAGGCGGCCCTGATGCCGCTGCCGCCAGAGCACGGCGCGTCCTCGCCCAGCGGCCGGGCGTGCCGGCAGGAGTTGCTGAGCAGTTCCGACAGGATGAGCACCGCGTCGTCGACGACCGGCTCGGCGACCCCGTACGCGTACAGTTCCTTGCGCAGCCTGCGCCGCGCCTCGGCCACGCCCGCCGGACCATGAGGCAGGGCCATGGTCGAGGACGTCGGCACCTCCTGGGCCACCACCAACGCCACCCCCGAGACCTCCTTCACCCCACGCCACGGGATGGATGCCCTCTCGTTCTGGGCCGGAAACCGGCCAACTGCGATCTCTTGGGGCACACACAACGATCGAACAGGTTCCGAACGCGCCGGTGCACACCGCCCGTGGAGGGCGATCATCCGTATTCCCTTCAGGAGCGCCCGAGTTGGGCCAGCACCTGCCGCGGACGGTTGGTGATGACGGCGTCGACGCCCAGCCGCACGCAGAGTTCGACGTCCTCGGGTTCGTTCACCGTCCACACGTGGACCCGGTGCCCCGCCTCGTGCAGCCGCTCCACGTAACCCGGGTTGGCGCGCAGGATGCGGATGCCGGGACCGGCGATCCCCACCCCGGCCGGCAACCGGCCGTCGCGGTGCCGGGGCAGTACGTACTGCATCAGGAAGACCGTCGGCAGGTGGCGCGAGGCCATCCGGATCCGGCGCAGGGAACGGGAGGAGAAGCTCATGACGCGGACCCGGGACGGCTCACCGGGCTCGGGCCACAGCATCCCGAACCGGTCCAGCAGCTCCACCAGCCGCTCCTCGACCTGGCCCGCCCAGCGCGTGGGGTGCTTGGTCTCGATCGCCAGCTCCACCCGGCGCCCGGTGTCCGCGACCAGTTCCAGCAGCCGTTCCAGGGTCAGCACCCGGCTGAGCTCGTCCGGGTCGCCGTCGAAGCGGTCGGGGGCCTCGGCGTCCGCGTCGAGCAGCGAGCGCAGCTCCGCGGAGGGGTGCCGCCGCGTCCCGCCGGCCCGTCCGTTGCCGGCCTCCGCCTTCCAGCTGCCGAAGTCCAGCGTCCTGAGGTCGGCCAGCTCCAGCGCGGAGACCGCGCCCCGTCCGTTGGAGGTGCGGTTCACCCGGCGGTCGTGCACGCAGACCAGCGTGCCGTCCGCGGTGAGGCGCACGTCGCACTCCAGGGCGTCCGCGCCGTCCTCGATGGCCTTCTTGTAGGCGGCGAGCGTGTGCTCCGGGGCGTCCTCGGACGCTCCCCGGTGAGCCACGACCTGGATCGCGCGGAGATCGGTCACCGGGCTATCGTGCCATCCGCCGGGCCGGGAACGGCCGCTGCTTACGGTGGTCTGACACCCGGTGGGAAAAGCTGTGTCCATCAAGACGGTCGTCGTACGTACCGTAGCCGTAACCGTACGCACGGCATACAACGCATATCCGAGGAGAACAGCCGTGAGCACCGAGAACGAGGCCGGTCCGGTCCCGGCGGCGCTGCCGACGCAGCCGCCCGCTGACGCTGGGTCCGCCGCTCCCGCTGCGCCTCCCGCGCCCGCCGCCGCGTCCTCTACTCCCCCGGCCGAGGCGCAGGTGCCGTCACCGGGTCCGGCCGCCCCCGCGGCCGCGGAGGCTCCCGCGGCGCCCGTCGCGGCGGAGTCCCCGGCCCCGGCGGCGCCCGCCGCCGCCACGCCTCCGGCCGGTCCTCCGGCCGGTCCTCCGGCCGGTCCTCCGTCCGGTCCCCCCGCCGGGCCGTCCGCCGCGCCGCAGGCCGCTCCCCCGGCCGCCCCCGTGGCACCGCCCGCCGAGGTGCACACCACGCCCCTGCCGCCGTTCGCGCCGCCGCCCACCCAGCCGTACGGCGGGCCCGGCGGCCCGATGGGCCCGTCCGGTCCCGTGGGCCCGGTCTGGGGGACGCCGGTGCCGGCCGCCCCCGCGCCCAAGAAGCGCGGCAACGGCGGCCTGGTGGCGGCCGTCCTCGTCGCCGCGCTCGTCGCGGGCGGCATCGGCGGCGGGGTCGGCTTCTGGGCCGCGGACCGCAACGACAACTCCTCCTCGACCACCGTCTCCTCGGTCGGCAACCCCAAGGACCTCAGCCGCGCCACCGACTCGGTCGCGGGCATCGCCAAGCAGGCCCTCCCCAGCGTCGTCACGATCGAGGCCAGCGGCCGCCAGGAGAGCGGCACCGGCACCGGCTTCGTGTACGACAAGGAAGGCCACATCCTCACCAACAACCACGTCGTCGCCCCCGCCGCCGACGGCGGCAAGCTCACCGCCACGTTCTCCGACGGCAAGAAGTACGAGGCCGAGGTCATCGGCCGCGCCCAGGGCTACGACGTCGCCGTCATCAAGCTCAAGGGGGTCACCCCCGACAAGCTCACCCCGCTCGCCCTCGGCGACTCCGAAAAGGTGGCGGTCGGCGACTCCACCATCGCCATCGGCGCCCCCTTCGGGCTTTCCGGCACCGTCACCACCGGCATCGTCAGCGCTCTGCACCGTCCCATCGCCTCCAGCGACGGCGAGGGTTCCAACGCCTCCTACATGAGCGCCATACAGACCGACGCCTCGATCAACCCCGGCAACTCCGGCGGTCCCCTCCTCAACTCCGAGGGCGCGGTCATCGGCATCAACTCCGCCATCCAGTCCACCGGCGGGAACGACGGGGCCGCCCAGTCCGGCAGCGTGGGCCTGGGCTTCGCCATCCCCATCGACCAGGCCCGCCGCGTCGCCGAGACGCTGATCAAGACCGGCGAGCCCGTGTACGCCGTCATCGGCGTCCACGTCGACTCCAGCTACAGCGGCGAGGGCGCGAAGATCGCCACGGGCGCCGACGCGGTCACCGCGGGGGGTCCCGCCGACCAGGCGGGCCTGCGCTCCGGCGACGTCATCACCAAGTTCGACGACACCGTGGTCGACTCCAGCCCCACCCTCATCGGCGAGATCTGGCAGCACCAGCCCGGCGAGAAGGTGGACCTCACCTACACCCGCGGCGGCCAGACCCGCACCGCCACCGTCACCCTCGGCGAACGCAAGGGCGACAGCACCAGCTGAGCCGACCCGTTAGGCTGTCCCCCGCGCCGCCCGGCCCACCCACCGGACCCCGCGGCGCGGGGAGAGTTGCCCGAGCGGCCTAAGGGAACGGTCTTGAAAACCGTCGTGGCAGCGATGTCACCGTGGGTTCAAATCCCACACTCTCCGCAATGGCCGGCGAAGGCGCTGGACAGAAGGGGTGCCCCAAGACACGGGGGCACCCCTTCTTCGTGTTCTTCGTGCCCGGGCGGCACCCGTCGTTCCCCCGGATTCCTCGTCCGGACGGGCGCGCCGGGTGCACGGTGGCCTCGAGTGTCAGCCGGCCGCGGTGGTCCGCCAGGCGTCCGTGACGCAGCCTTCCTCCATGTCCCACCACTCCTGATCGACGCCGTGTCGAAGGAGACGCTTGATCCTGCCGACATTCGCCTCCGGCGGGATGTCGAGGGCGACCATGCGGAACTGCTCGATGCCCTCGCCGCCCGCGCCCAACTCATGGAAGGCGTCGATCACGCTCTGCCGGGCCGCCGCCGAGCCGCTGTCGCGGAACACGATCAAGCGGATGGTGCAGCAGTCCGAGGGCCGGACCACTCTGCCTGCCCAGCTGCGACCTCGTCGTCCACGGACGTCTCGACGACGTCACCGTTGGCGACTCCCCGGACGAAGAAGGGCGTGTTCGCCAGTTCGACCCTTCCGTCGCCGCGGTCGACGGCCCAGAGGCTCTCCACCCCGGCCGGGGGCCAGTCGTCCTCGACCTCCAGACGGAAGTGCACCTTCACGTGCTCGGGACCGGGTCCAGTCATGCCCGACAGTGTGCACGAACGCGGCGGCTGCCTGGACGACTGCGGTGTGAACTCCGGCGCCGGGCGCGGAAGCGCGGCGGGCTGCCAGGCGGCGGGCGGCGGTTTTATCGGTCGCCTACACGCCGGGGGAAGGTATGGAGAGCCGCCACGACAGCGATGCCACCACGGGTTCACATCCAAGGCGCTGGACGGAAGGGGTGCCTCAAGACACGGGGGCACCCCTTCTTCATGCCTCCCCGGTTCCACGGGGGATGTCAGTACCCCCTGCGATGCTTCTGTGGTCACCTTGGTGGGAGGGATCATGGGCTTCGGTTACAAGACGTCATGGCTCGCTGTGCGGTCCGCCACGCCGGAGGAGGTGGCCGACGCCCTCGACCTGCGTCACCGGCGGATCGCGGGATGGACGGACGGCACCGAAGCCGCGTACCGGCAGGGGGTCTTCGTGGCCCGCCCCGTCGCCGACTGGACGGTTGCCCACGGCCGGATCCATCTGACTCCCGAGGCCACGGAGCCAGGCTTCACCGCCTGGCTCGAGACGCTCGGCAAGCGGCTCGGGGACCTGCAGTTCTTCGCCACCGACCGGATCGGCGAGTACCACGCCTGGGCCAAGGTCGAGTCCGGTGAGCTGACCCGCGCCTACTGCTACGTCGGTATGCGCGGTGAAGTGCCCCTGCACGTCGGTGAACCCACGGCCATCGAGCGGGAACTCGGTGTCGGGCAACGCCGGCTGGAAGACGGCTGGCGGGACTGGCAGGAAGCCGAGTGGGACGCCTGGCACGCCGCCATGCCGGTGGAGTTCGACGTCATGCGCATCGCGCGGAACTGGGGCCTGTGCCCCCTCGACATACCCGACGACGCCGTCGCCCCGGGCATCCACGGCTTCCCCTCCGGCGTCGAGCCCCGCGACCAGCACTGATGCGGCGTCGGCCGGACGGAAGGGGTACCCCAAGACACGGGGGCACCCCTTCCTCGTGTTCCGGACGGTTGCGGTCAGAAGAGGATCTTGTAGCCGCTCCAGCCGGTGCCGATCTTCACGCGGCCGCCGAAGCCGCCCTTGCCGTTGCCCGCCCAGCGGTACAGGTTGCCGTGGGCGTCACGGGTGATCAGGTCGTCGCGGCCGTCCTGGGTGAGGTCGCCGATGCCGACCATGGAGTTGTACGCGTTGAAGCCCGAGGCGATCTTCACGCGGCCGCCGAAGCCGCCCTTGCCGTTGCCGAACCAGCGCCACAGGACGCCGGCCTTGTCGCGGCCCAGCAGGTCACCGTTCCTGTCGCCGTTGAGGTCGCCCGCGCCCACCAGGGCGGTGTAGCCGGACAGGCCGGTGGCGACGCGGACCCGCTTCTTGTACGCGCCCTTGCCGTCCGCCGAGTACCGCCAGAGCGCACCCGACTTGTCGCGTCCCAGCAGGTCGGGCCGTCCGTCGCGGGTGAGGTCCCCGGGTGACGTCAGGACGTTGTAGATGTTCCAGCCCTTGCCGATGAGCGAGGACTTGTTGGTGCCGCGGGCGAAGTAGACCTGGCCGATGCCCCAGTACGCGCGCAGCTCGCCGGCGGAGTTGCGGACCAGCATGTCCGCGTTGCCGTCGCCGTTGAGGTCGCCCGACGGCACCAGGGTCGAGGAGACGGGCCAGTCCGCGGTGTAGCTGCGGTTGTAGAAGTACCCCTTGGAGTGGCCCTCCCAGGAGTCGGTCCTGCCGTCCTTCCGGACGGCGACCATGTCGGGGAATCCGTCGCAGTCGTAGACGTGGGTCGGCAGGACGCCGCACAGCACCTGGAGGTTGCCGCTCCCCACAGGCACCGCCGCGGTGCCACCGCCGAACCGGGCGGTCAGCTGCCAGGTGTAGACGCCGCTGCGGGTGAGGGCCCCGTTGGACTCCCTGCCCTTCCAGAAGGCCCGCAGGCCGTCGAGACCGCGTTCGGCCCCACCCTGCACCACGGCCACCCGGCGCCCTGTCGTCTTCTGGACGATGGCCAGCTCCCAGGAGTCCACGGGGCGGCTCAGCAGCAACGAGGACGACCAGGTCGAGTAGATCGACGTGGTGGTCCGCGGCGCGACGGCGTCGGAGGTGTGCTGCTCGCCGATGACGGGGGCGGAGTCAGGTACGCCGTCCGCCGCCACGTGCACGCGGCGGTCCGCGTCCACGTAGGCGACGTGTCCGCTGTACTTGTCCACGGTCCAGGTGATCCTGCGGTCGTCCGCGAGGGTTCCGGCCGGGAGGGTGGCGAAGGCGCGCTCCGCGAGCGGGGTCCCGGTGTGGAAGTCGGTCACCTTGAGTTCGCCGGCGTTCCGGTCGTGCCGCACCACATAGCCGTCGCCGAGCATGGCCGGGCCCGACGGCACCGCGAAACCGCGGTTGTTCGCGAGGTCGTACACCCCGGCCTGCTTGTCGGGACCGCAGGACCAGTACAGCCACCGCGCGGTCGCCTGGAGCTCGGTGGGCACGCAGGAGGCACCGGTCCGCACGGTCCTGCCCGCGGTGACGCCGTTCCCGTCGAGCAGTTCCGCGGTCAGCGTGCCGGGGCTGCCGGCGTTCGCGCTCCACAGGGTGGAGTACCAGAGCGCCGCGGCCTGCACCGGACGGCTGCGGATCACCTTGGCGGAGCCCGGGTCGACCAGGTACTGGGTCCTCGGGGAACCGCCGTCCACCACCACGTACGAGGGGGACGCGTCCCTGACCTCGCCGCCGTTGCCGGGCACGGGCAGCCGCGCGTACGAGGTGTCGGCGTTCACCCGCGTCTCCAGGTACGTCCGCCCGTCCGCCTGGGACAGGAAGGACAGCCCGTACCAGTTGCCCTCGACGATCCGTACGCATTCCTGGTCCGTGGCGCAGCGCACGACGGAGGAGGGGATGCCCGCGGGCCGCGGCCGGGCCGCTCCCGCGACGGGGACCGGTCCCGTACCGACGTCCTGCTGGTGGAGGGAGAGCCTGCCCTCGGTGCTGTCCACCCGGTTGAGGGTGCCCCGGTACAGGCTGAGCCCGAGCACCTTGGCGATCACCGGGGGCAGCGGCTGGACGACCTGTCGCGCCGGGGTCCCCTCGGAGCCGGCGGTGAAGCGGTGCACCGCCCAGTCGCCGGTGCCGGAGCCGCCGACGACCAGGGCACTGCCGTCCGCGGCCTGCGGCGGTTGGTCCCCGACGACCGCGATGTGGTCGAGCGCGGTGCCGGGCTCGCCGCCGTCGAGCGGCCGGGCCGTGAGCCGCCGGCCGAGCGTGGTGCCCGAGGTGGCGTCCGGACCCGAGGTGAGGAGGGTGTCGCCGACGAGGGCCACGGCGGCCGCGTCGTCGGGCAGCGGGAACTCCCGTACCCCGGAGGAGACGTCTGCGCGGGGCAGCCAGCGCAGACCGGCGAGGCCGTGCCCCCACCAGGCGACGCGGTCCGCGGTGAGCAGGATGCGCAGGCCCTCACCGCTCATCGTGTCGGGAAGCGGGGTGATCACGCCGGTGGCGGCGTCCAACAGCCCGTAGCGGTACGCGCCGTCCTGCCGGTACGGGATCACCGCCGTGCCGCCGTCCACGGCCTCCGGCTGCAGCGAGAGGCTGCTCAGCTGGGCACCGGCCGGCAGTCCGGTGACGGGCAGCGGCTGGGCGGGATCGGAGCCGGTGTCGAGGAGCACACCGGCGGAACTGGTCGTGCTGGTCGCGGACTCCAGGGCGAGCACCTTGCCCCCGACGGTGCCCCGGAAGGTGTGACCGGCCGGGAGCTGCACCTCCCGGCCCTGGCCGGTGTGCGGGTCGAGCAGGGTGAACCAGGTGGCGCCCCGGGCCGGGCTGGGCGAAACGGCGAGCAGGTCGCCGCCGGCGCCGACGGGGCTCACGACCGCGTTGGCCGGAAGCGACTGGAGGCCGGGCACCCGCGTCGAGGTGCCGCTCGCGAAGTCGGTCCAGGTGTAGCCGTCCCTGCCTTCCTGCTGGTGCAGGAAACCAGTGGTGCCGCCGGCCAGCGGGGTGTCCACGCGCGGGGTGGCCCGGTCGGCGGGCGGGATCACGACCTCCTGGGTCGCGTTCGCCGCGGTCACCTCCTGGGCGGCCCGCGCGCTTGGTGCGTCGACGGCGAGCGGGACGGCCGTCCCCGCGACCGCCAGGACCGTGGCGGCCGCTCGCGCCGCGAGGCCGGTCCCGCGTCTGTGGCGGCCGGTGGACAGTGGATCAGGCGACGTCCGGGTCGGTGCCCTCACGTCTCCCCCCTCAAGGATGTGTCGGTGCGCCGCCGCGCGGCGGTGCCGGACCGTTGCCGTCGCGTCGGCCGCGCCGCCCCCCGACGGTCGCGGCCCGCCATGCCGGCCGCCGGTGCGTAGACGCTAGCCGATCGGTCGACCGCCGCCGCGGGCAGGTGGGGTCAACGAGAGGCGGGTTGCCGGGGCTTCGGTGCTGCTCCCCGTGGGCGTCGGCCGGACGGGGCGCGGCCCCATGGGTGGAACCCCGGTGTCGGTGACCGGGGGGCGGGGGTGGGGCTGGGAGAATACGCTTAACGGTCAAACCGGTCATGGGATGTGCTCGCGTGCCGCGGGCGGTCGCCGGGCCGGTGCCGGCCGCCGTCCCGAACGGCAAGGGCTGATCACCATGACGGGTGTCGCGCTCCTGGGTGTGCTGCTGGCCGCCGCCGGTGGTCTGGCCTACGCCCGTGAACGGTTCCCGGTCGCGTTCTGGCTGCTGTTCGGGCTGCCGCTGGCCTGGGGGCGGTTCCTGTCGACCTACGGCTCCACCATGGCGGCCTGCGGGCTGGCCGTACCGCCGTCGCGGGTGCGGGTGTTGGCGGGGTGGGCGATGGGGCGCCGGGAGGCGCGGCCGGTGCCGCCGCGGATCCGCCGGCTGGGCGGCTCGCTGACCGGGATGCGGGTGCGGCTGCGGCTGCCGGGCGGGCTGGAGCCCGCCGACGTCGTCGCCGCGTCCAGCCGGCTGCGCCACGCCTGGGGCGTGCACGCGGTGCACGTGGCCGAGCTCGGGCCCGGGGTCGTGGAGGTGCGGATGACCGGCTACGACGTGCTCCGCGAGGTGCGGATGCCGCGCCGCCTGCCGTCCGGGCCGATGGTGGTGCCGGTGGCGCTGCGGGACGACGGGACCGCCTTCGTGCGCGACTACCGGGAGGTCCCGCACGCGCTCACCCTCGGGGCGAACCAGTCGGGCAAGTCGACGTACCAGCGCAACCTGATCATGAACCTGGCCAGGTTGCCGGTGGCCCTGGTGGGGATCGACTGCAAGGGCGGCGTGGAGCAGACCCCGTACGCGGCGCGGCTGTCGGCCCTGGCGACCGACCGGGCGCAGGCGGCGGAGCTGCTGGACACGCTGGTGGCGGAGATGGAGCACCGGTTCGCGCTCCTCAAGGAGTGCCAGCGGACGGCCCTGGACAGCCCGGACGAGGAGGTGGCCTCCGACATCTGGGGGCTGCCCGCGTACGTGCGGCCGGTGCCGGTCGTCGTCCTGGTCGACGAGGTCGCCGAACTCTTCCTCAGCGCGACGAAGAAGGACGAGGAACGCCGGGACCGCACGGTGGCGAACCTGATCCGGCTGGCCCAGCGGGCCCGCGCGGTCGGCATCTACCTGGAGATCTGCGGGCAGCGCTTCGGGGTGGAGCTCGGCAAGGGCGCGGCCACGCTGCGGTCCCAGCTCTCCGGGCGCGTCGTGCACCGCGTCAACAAGCAGACCGCCGAGGTGGGTCTGGGCGACATCTCGTCCGAGGCGATGGCCGCCGCGACCGCCATCGCCCGGGACCGGGTGGGCGTCGCGGTGGCGGGCGACGCCTCCGGCGGCTGGTCCCACATCCGCAGCCCGCGGGTGTCGATCGCCGAGACCGCTGCCGTCTGCCGGGCCCACGCCCACCTGGTGCCCGAGCTGCCGGCCCTGGACCGCTACCGTCCCTCCGCCCGCGGCGAGGACGACGGGCCGCAGGAGCCCGGCCCCTTCCCCCGGCCCCGCTCGGGCCCGGAGTGACGGCGGGGCGGCGGCCGGGCGGGTGAACGGCTAGCCTCGCGGGGTCGTTCGCCGGGGCACGGGCTCCGGTGCGGAGGAGGGGATCGTGATGGCGGGGTTTCCGTCGACCGAGCCGTACGCGTCGGGGCTGCTCGACGTCGGGGACGGGCAGCGCGTCTACTGGGAGACCAGCGGGAACCCGGAGGGCAAGCCGGTCCTGTGCGTGCACGGCGGCCCGGGCTCCGGGGGCAAGCGCGGCAGCCGGAAGACCTTCGACCCGGAGGTGTACCGGATCGTGCTCTTCGACCAGCGCGGGTCCGGGCAGAGCCTGCCGCACGCCTCGGACCCGGCGGTGTCGCTCGAGCACAACACCACCGGGCACCTGATCGCCGACATGGAGCGGCTGCGCGAACACCTGGGCGTCGAGCGGTGGATGCTGTACGGCGGCTCGTGGGGCTCGACGCTGATCCTGGCGTACGCGCAGCGGTACCCGGAGCGGGTGTCGGAGATCGTGATCGTCGGGGTGACCACGACCCGGCGGGAGGAGATCGACTGGCTCTACCGCGGTGTGGCCCGGCTGGTGCCCGGGCCGTGGGAGGCGTTCCGCGACGGGGTGCCGCCCGCGGAGCGGGACGGGAACCTCCCCGCCGCCTACGACCGGCTGCTGAACAGCCCGGACGCCGCGGTGCGGGAGAAGGCCGTACGCGACTGGGTCACCTGGGAGGACGCGGTCATCGCCCACGAGACCAACGGCAAGCCGGGGGCGTACGGCGACCGGCCGGACGCCGACCTGGTCGCCTTCGTGCGGATCTGCGCGCACTACTTCGCCAACGGCGCCTGGCTGGAGGAGGGGCAGTTGCTGCGGGACGCGCACCGCCTCGCCGGGATCCCGGGCGTGCTGATCCACGGGCGGCTGGACCTGGGCGGCCCGCTGTCCACGGCGTGGGAGCTGGCCAAGGCGTGGCCGGGGGCGGAGCTGCAGGTGATCGACGACTCCGGCCACACGGGCAGCCCCACCATGGGGGAGGCGGTCGTGGCCGCGGCGCGGCGCTTCGGAACGCGCTGACGCGGCAAGCCGTGCCGGGGGAGTGCCCCGGCACGGTCACTTGCCGCGGGGGCGGGGCGGGACGATGTCGAGGATCGCCATCATGCCCATGTCCTCGTGGTTGAGGATGTGGCAGTGCAGCACGGTCCGGCCGGTGAAGTCCGTGAAGGGGACGCGGATCACGACGTTGCCGCGGGCGGGCACGTTGACCGTGTCGAACCAGCGGTGATCCGGGTCGGTGGCCTTCCCGTCGGTGCTCATCAGCTGGAACTGGTTGGTGTGGACGTGGAAGGAGTGCTCCTCGTCGGAGTCGTTGCGCACCGTCCACTCCTCGACGGTGCCGAGCACGGAGGTGAAGTCCACCCGGCCCGGTGCGTACGTGCGGCCGTTGACGTAGAACACGTCGCCCGCCGCGTTCTCGGTGAACACCACCGTCTTGCGGTCCGCGACCGTGACGTGTGCCAGGTCCTCGTTGGGCGCGAAGTCCGTCGGGATCCGCGCGGGGGTCACGGGGGCGCCGGCGGTCACGACGGTCGCCAGGTCGGTGCGCGGGAAGCGGTTGCCGGCCTTGCCGGTGTCGTAGGCGAGGGTCTCCAGTGTGGTGGTGCCGGGCCGGGGGGCGCCCTGCACCAGGACGTCGAAGCGCGCGCCGGCGGCGATGACCAGGGTCCGGGCCGCGTAGACCCGCCGGACCGGGTAGCCGTCCTGGGCGATCACGTGGAAGCGGCCGCCCTTCAGGTGCAGCCGGTAGTAGATGTTGGCGCCGATGTTGGCCAGCCGCCACAGCTGGGTCTCGCCGGGCCGCAGGGAGATCACCGGGTTCTGCCGGCCGTTGACCGTGCGGTTGGTGCGTGCGCCGATCTTCAGCCCGTGGGTCCTGATCGCGTCCCCGTGGACCTGGAAGTCCTTGAGCGCGACGACGTGTTCGGTGATGCCGCGCAGCGCCGGGGGCAGGTACCGCCGCAGGCCGTCGACGACGATGATGCCCGACTCCCCGCCCGCGACCTGGGCGGCGGACATCATGTCGGCGTGCGAGTGGTACCAGTACGTGCCGGGCGTGACGGTGCGCGGCAGCCGGTAGGTGTAGTGGTGGCTCCTGCCGTACTTGATGGCGACGAAGATGTCGTCGGCGGGGCTGCGCGGTGAGACGTGGAGTCCGTGCACGTGGACGTTGGTGTCCTGGCGCACCCGGTTGGTCATGGTGAGGTCGATGCGGTCGCCGGGCCGCACGCGCAGCGTCGGCGGCATGTACCTCCCGTTGTAGGTGAGGGCGTACAGCCGGTGGTCGCCGACCCGCACCTTGCGGCGTTCGACGACGACGCGGGCCTTGAGGACGCCGTCGCGGCTGACCAGTTCCGGGGGGTCCTGCAGCCGCGGGCCGGCGGGTTCCACCGGGGGTGCCCGGCGGTCCTGCGGGGCGGGCCGGTCGGCGCCGTGGGGGTGCCCGGACGGGGCGTGCCCCGCGCAGCCGGCGATCCAGGCCGCGGCCAGGAGCAGCAGGGCGACCAGCCGGGCCGGCGCGGTTCGGGTACGGGACCGGGTCACATCTCTCCCCAGGGGAAGCGGCAGGCGGTGGGCGTCCGGGCGCGACGGGCGGCGGGGTCCGTCAGCCGGAGCGTAGGAAGCGGACGGCTGCCTTCCGCTGCGCCACGCACCACCGGGGGACGGCATCCGCTCGAACGGCAGCACGGTGGGCGCCCGCGGGGTGGTGCCCGGTCCGGGGAGGGGTGCGCCGGGGAGGGCGGGCACCCGGGAGGGCGGGTCACCGGGATTGGCCGAAAGTCGTGCCGTAACGATTCCCCGCCTGTGGGGCCCGGGTCGTGCCGCCCGGAACGGGGGCGGCCGGGTCAGTCGCGGCGGTTGTGGAGGTTTGTCGACAGATCGTCACGCTTGCGAGCGAAAGGGATCAAAGCCCGGCTTGGCCGCCGCGGTGCTGGGCAACTCTGGTTGCGGCGACGTCGCAGAGCCGGCGGAGCGGTCGGCCGGCCGCGCCGCGCACCTCGTATCCACTCCTCGGAGGGAAACACATGGCAAGCATCCGTACCGCCCGAGTCATGGCCACCCTGGCCGCACTGCCGCTGGCGGCGGCCCTGTTCGCCGGCACGGCGGTGGCCGACAACGGCGCCGTGGCGGGTGGCACCTCCAACGCGACCGTGGTGAGCAACAGCGGTGGCAACGTGGGCCGCGACAACTTCGGGACGGTGACGACCGCGCAGCAGGCGGCGACCGGGGCGGGGGCCTCCAACCAGAACAGCACCGCCAGCGTGGTCGGTTCGGCCTTCACCACCATCAACCAGCCCACGCTGAACATCCACTTCGGGCCCATGTGGTGAGCGGACCGGCCCGCCGCCGGGGCGGGCCGGGGGGCTGAAGGGTCGACTGCGCGACGGCAACCTCACTGCCGTCGCGCAGTCACGTCCGGTGCTGTCCACAGCCTGTGGACAGCGTCTTCCGTCCGGGCGTCTTGACAGCGGCGCCACCTCCTGGTCAATCTGACGATCAGTCAGAAAACAGGGGCGGTGACGGCGACCATGACGACCGACGACGACCTGTACGAGCGGCTGCGGACGTACGAGGGGCGCCCCGCCGCCATTGCGGGCGAGGGCAGGGACCCCGTCAACACGCCGATGATCAGGCACTGGTGCGAGGCGATGGGCCACCCCCTCCCGCCGGACGGAACGGCCCCCGCCGCCATGCTCCAGGTGTGGACCATGCGCGGCCTGCCCGCGCTCCCCGGCGACCCGGACGCCGCCGGGGGCGGTTCCCGCGCCGGCGCCTACGACGAACTCCTCGCGCTGCTCGACGGCGCCGGCTGCACCGCGGTCGTCGCCACCGACTGCGAGCAGGAGTACCTGCGGCTGCTGCGCCCGGGCGACCGGATCACCTTCGACGCGGTGATCGAGAGCGTCTCCCCGCGCAAGACCACCCGGCTCGGCAGCGGCCACTTCGTCACCACGCGCACGGACGTACGGGCGGACGGCGAACCCGCCGGCCGCCACCGCTTCCGCATCCTCAAGTACGCCCCCGCGCGGGCGCCGGGCGAACGGCCGAGGCGGCCCCGCCCCGTCGTCAACCGCGACAACGCCGGGTACTGGGAGGGCGTCGAGCGGCACGAGTTGCTCATCCAACGCTGCTCCTCCTGCGGCACCCTGAGGCTGCCGTGGCTCCCCGGCTGCAACAGCTGCGGCTCCGGCGCCTGGGACACGCTACCGGCCTGCGGGCGCGGCACGGTCTACAGCCGCGTCGTCGTGCATCACCCGCCGTTCCCCGCCTTCGACCCGCCGTACGCGGTCGCCCTGGTCGAACTGGCCGAAGGCGTCCGCCTGCTGGGCGGCGTCGTCGGCGTGCCGTACGAGAAGGTGCGCATCGGCATGCCGGTGACGCTCGCGTTCCGGCACGCCGACGGGGAGCCGGCCGTGCCCGTCTTCCGCGCGGAGGTGTGAGGTGACCGGACCGACGCAGGTGCGGGCCGGCGACGTCCTGCCGGAGCTGCGGATCCCCGTCACACGGACGCTGGTCGTCGCCGGGGCGATCGCCACCCGCGACTTCCAGGACGTCCACCACGACCCCGACGCGGCGCGGGCCAAGGGCTCGCCGGACGTCTTCCTGAACATCCTCACCACGGGCGGGCTCGTCGGCCGTTACCTCGCCGGGCACTTCGGCCCCTCGGCGGTGCTCCGCTCGCTGCGCGTGCGCCTGGGCACGCCGGCCCACCCCGGCGACGAGCTGGTGTTCACCGGCAGCGTCACGACGGTGCGCGGCACGGCGGCGACCGTGGAGGTCGTCGGCGCGGTCGGGCGGGGGAACCACGTCACGGGCACCGCGGTGGTGGAGGTGGGCGGCGGATGAGCGTACGGCGGCGCGACGGACTGGGCGGCCGGGCCGCGATCGCGGGGATCGGCGCCACGGAGTTCTCCAAGGACTCCGGCCGCAGCGAACTGCAACTGGCCGTGGAGGCCGTGCGGGCGGCGGTCGAGGACGCCGGGCTGACGCCGTCCGACGTCGACGGCATGGTCACCTTCACGATGGACACCAGCCCGGAGATCACCGTCGCCCAGGCCGCCGGCATCGGCGAACTCGGCTTCTTCTCCCGGATCCACTACGGGGGCGGTGCCGCCTGCGCCACCGTGCAGCAGGCCGCGATGGCCGTGGCGACCGGCGTCGCGGACGTCGTCATCTGCTACCGGGCGTTCAACGAGCGCTCGGGCCGCCGCTTCGGCTCCGGCGTCCAGCGGCGCGAACCCTCGGCGGAGGGCGCGGCGCTCGGCGTCAACCTGCCGTCCGGGCTGCTCACCCCCGCGTCCTGGGTCGCCATGTCGGCAGAGCGCTATCTCCACACGTACGGGCTCGAACCGGAGGTTTTCGGCCATGTCGCCGTCGCCGGGCGCCGGCACGCCGCGACCAACCCGGCCGCCTGGTTCCACGGCCGGCCCATCACCCTGGCCGACCACGCCGCCTCGCGGTGGATCGTCGAGCCGCTGCGCCTGCTCGACTGCTGCCAGGAGACCGACGGCGGCCAGGCGCTGGTCGTCACCTCCGCCGAACGCGCCCGCGACCTGCGGCACCCGCCGGCGGTGGTCAGGGCCGCGGCGCAGGGCGCGGGGCGCGGCCAGGAGCAGATGACCGGCTACTACCGGCCGGACCAGGACCTGTGCGGGCTGCCCGAGTCGGCCGTCGTGGCCCGCCAGCTCTGGCGCACCTCCGGCCTCGGGCCGGCGGACGTCGACACCGCCGTCCTCTACGACCACTTCACCCCCTTCGTCCTGATGCAGCTGGAGGAGTACGGGTTCTGCGCGCGTGGGGAGGCGGCCGCCTTCGCCGCCGACGGCGGCCTGGAACGGGGCGGGAGGCTGCCGGTCAACACCCACGGCGGCCAGCTCGGCGAGGCCTACCTGCACGGCATGAACGGCATCGCCGAGGGGGTACGGCAGTTGCGCGGCACCAGCGTCAACCAGGTCCCGGGCGCGGCCCACGTCCTCGTCACGGCCGGTACGGGAGTCCCCACCTCGGGACTGCTGCTGGGCGCGGCGGACTGAGCGTTCCCGCCGCCCGCCGCCCGCCGCCCGCCGCCCGGCGGCCCATACGGGGCCGGGTGTTGCTGCGTACGGCTGACAAGGGGGCGTGGCTCCGCCGTCAGCGGGAAGACGCCTGCGTTCACTCGACGCATGCGCGAACACAAGCCGATCATCCGACACGGGGCGATCGTGGCGATGGTGCTTGCCTGCCTCCTGGCCGGGCCCACCGCGGCCGAGGCTGTCGCGCCGCGTCCCGCCGCGTCGGTCGCCGAGCGGGCCCAGGCGGCGGCTTCCGCGCCGGGCACGGCCCCCGCCGGAGGACCGGCCCGTACACCCGGCGACGGCGGTGACGACGGCCCGTTCGGCTTCGCCGACACCGGCCTCCTCGACGGCCTGGACCTCCCCTACGGGCTCGGCGGCGGGGGCGCCCCCGAGAGCGCCCCGGCCCGGGTCTACCGCGGCTACGGCTTCGACACCTGCCGCACACCGCCGCTGTCCACGATGCGCGCCTGGCTGCGCTCCAAGTACCGCGCCATCGGCGTCTACTACGGCGGCCGCGCCCGCGCCTGCACCACGCAGCGCCACCTGAACCGCAACTGGGTGCGCTCGGTGCACCGGATGGGCTGGCGCATCCTGCCGATCTACGTGGGCTCGCAGTCGCCCTGCGTACGCGGCAGGCACCTGCGCGGCCACCGGATGAGCACCGACGACCCCTGGGGCCAGGGCGCGAGCGAGGGCTGGGACGCCGTGCGCAGGGCCGCCGCCCTCGGCTTCGAGCCCGGCAGCGCGCTCTACCTCGACATGGAGGCGTACAACGTCAAACGGTCCCGCTGCGCCGACCAGACCCTCGACTTCATCCGGGGCTGGGACCGCGAGGTCGACGACGCCGGCTACCTGCCGGGCCTCTACAGCAGTTCGGAGTCCGGCATCCGGCACATCGAACGCGCCCGCCGGGAGGGCTACGACGACCTGCCGCGCGCCGTCTGGTTCGCCCGCTGGCAGGGGAAGCCGGCGGTGGGCAGCGAACCGGTCCTCGAACGGGACGCCTGGCATCCGCACGGCCGCATCCACCAGTACTCGGGCAGCGTGCGCGAGAAGCACGGCGGACGGCGGCTGGCGATCGACCGCAACCGGCTGGACGGGCCGGTGGCCGTCGTCGGATGACGCGGCGGGCGACCGCCGGGACGCGGCCCCTGCGGGGTGACCCGTAGGGGCGGCGGGTCCGGCCTCAGCCCTCCGGAGGTGGGGCGGGCCCCCGCCCTACGACTTCAGGGTGACCCCGCTTCGGCACCTGCGGCGGATCCCCGGCGGCCGGACCGGATCCTAGCGTGGAGCCATGACCACGCCCGTGTGCACAAGCGCCGCGCAGGCCCAGTTCACCCGCTACGTCCGGGCCAAGGGCCCGGCGCTGCTGCGGACCGCGCGCTCGCTCACCGCCAACCCCTGCGACGCCGAGGACCTGCTGCAGACCGCCCTCACCAAGACCTACCTGGCGTGGGACCGGATAGACGACCACCGGGCGCTGGACGGCTACGTGCGCCGCACGCTGGTCAACACCCGTACCTCGCAGTGGCGCAGGCGCCGCGTCGAGGAGTACGCCACCGAGGAGATCCCCGAGCCGCACGGCCACGCCGTGACCGGCCCCGACGCGGCCGAGCAGCAGGCCCAGCGCGACGCTCTGCTGCGCGCGATCTCCCGGCTCCCCGCCCGCCAGCGGGCGATGGTCGTCCTCAGGTACTACGAGGACATGAGCGAGGTGCAGACCGCCGAGGTGCTCGGGGTGTCCGTGGGCACGGTCAAGAGCGCGGTGTCGCGCGCCCTCGGCAAACTCCGCGAGGACCCCGAATTGCGCCTGGGGTAGTGACATACCGCTCGGTATGCCAGCAGAATCTCAGCACCCACCTACCCACGCGTAGCCGCTTCAACGAGGAGGCGACCGGTGCTGAGCACAATGCAGGACGTTCCCCTGCTGGTGTCCCGGATCCTGACCCACGGCTCGACGGTGCACGGCCGGTCGCAGGTCACGACCTGGACCGGCGAAGGCGAGCCGCACCGCCGGTCGTTCGCCGAGATCGGGGCGCGCGCCGCCCGCCTCGCGCACGCGCTGCGCGACGGACTCGGCGTCGAGCGCGACGACCGCGTCGCCACGCTGATGTGGAACAACGCGGAGCACGTCGAGGCGTACTTCGCGATCCCCTCCATGGGGGCCGTCCTCCACACGCTCAACCTCCGGCTTCCCGCCGAGCAGTTGGTCTTCATCGCCAACCACGCCGCCGACCGCGTGGTCCTGGTCAACGGCACCCTGATCCCGCTGCTCGCACCGCTGCTGCCCGCAATGGAGACGGTCGAGCACGTGGTCGTCGTCGGCCCCGGCGACACCTCGCCGCTGGAGGGCTGCCGCCCCACGCTGCACACCTACGAGTCCCTCATCGAGGGCCGCCCCGAGAGCTACGACTGGCCCGAGCTGGACGAGCGTTCCGCGGCCGCCATGTGTTACACCTCGGGCACCACCGGCGACCCCAAGGGCGTGCTGTTCTCGCACCGTTCCATCTACCTGCACTCCCTGCAGGTCAACATGGCCGAGTCGATGGGCCTGACCGACTCCGACACCACCCTGGTCGTCGTGCCCCAGTTCCACGTCAACGCCTGGGGCCTGCCGCACGCCACCTTCATGACCGGCATCAACATGCTGATGCCGGACCGCTTCCTGCAGCCCGGCCCGCTCGCCGCGATGATCGAGGCCGAGCGCCCCACGCACGCCGCGGCCGTCCCCACCATCTGGCAGGGCCTGCTCGCCGAACTCGCCGCCAATCCGCGGGACATCGGCAGCATGCGCCACGTCACCATCGGCGGCTCCGCCTGCCCGCCCTCCCTGATGGAGGCGTACGACAAGCTCGGCGTCCGCCTCCTGCACGCGTGGGGCATGACCGAGACCTCCCCGCTGGGCACCATGGCCCACCCGCCGGCCGGCCTCACCGAGGAGGAGGAGTGGCCGTACCGGATCACCCAGGGCCGCTTCCCCGCCTCCGTGGAGGCCCGCCTGGTCGGCCCCGCCGGCGAGGTGCTGCCCTGGGACGGTGCGTCCGCGGGCGAACTGGAGGTCCGCGGCGCGTGGATCGCCGCGGCCTACTACGGCGGCGCCGACGCCGAACCGCTGCGCCCCGAGGACAAGTTCAGCCCCGACGGCTGGCTGCGCACCGGGGACGTCGGCACCATCACCCACGACGGCTACCTGACGCTGACCGACCGCGCCAAGGACGTCATCAAGTCCGGCGGCGAGTGGATCTCGTCCGTCGAGCTGGAGAACGCCATCATGGCCCACCCGGCCGTCGCCGAGGCCGCGGTCGTGGCCGTGCCCGACGACCGCTGGGGCGAACGGCCGCTCGCCACGGTCGTCCTCAAGGACGGCAGCACGGTCGGCTACGAGGAGCTGCGGACCTTCCTCGGCGAGAGCATCGCGCGCTGGCAGCTGCCCGAGCGCTGGGCGGTCATCCCGGCGGTGCCGAAGACCTCGGTCGGCAAGTTCGACAAGAAGGTGATCCGGCGCCAGTACGCGGAGGGGGAGCTGGAGGTCACCAAGCTCGTCTGACGGCACGGCACGCGTGCGCCGGGCCCCGGGGGACGCGCCCCCGGGGCCCGGCGCACGTCGTGCGGAGGGCCCTCAGGAGCCGATCTTGCCGAGCATGTCGACGATGCGTCCCTGGACGTCCGCGCTGGTGGAGCGCTCCGCGAGGAAGAGCACCGTCTCGCCGGACGCCAGCCGCGGCAGCTCGGCCGGGTTGATGTCGCCCGCCGTGTAGACGACCATCGGCGTGCGCTCCAGCCGGCCGTTCGACCGCAGCCAGTCGACGATCCCCTGCCGCCTGCGGCGGATGAGCATCAGGTCCATCACCACGAGGTTCGGGTGCACCTGCGCGGCCAGCGTCATCGCGTCCGCCTCGGACTGGGCGTGCGCGACGTGCATCCCGCGCCGCTCCAGCGTCGCGGCGAAGGCCTGGGCGATCGGCGCGTGGGCCTCGATCAGCAGCACCCGCGGCGGGTGCTGCTCGCTGTCCCGCGGCGCCAGGGCCTTGAGGAGCACGGCGGGGTCGGCCCCGTACGCGGCCTCCCGCGTCGCCTGCCCGAGGCCGGCCGTGACGAGCACCGGCACCTCGGCCTGCGCCGCCGCCTGACGGAGCGACTGCAGGGCGGTCCGGGTGATGGGTCCGGTGAGCGGGTCCACGAAGAGCGCGGCGGGCGGATCGGCGACCTGCGCGTCGACCTCCTCGCGGGAGCGGACGATGACCGGGCGGTAGCCGCGGTCGGTGAGCGCCTGGCGGGTGGCGACGTCCGGCTCGGGCCAGACCAGCAGCCTGCGCGGCTCGTCCAGGACGGCCCCGGGCTCCTGGGCGTTCTCCTCCGTGACGTCGACGGCGCCGTTGGGGCCGTCGAGCGGCTCGGGGCCCTCGGTGTCCTCCGTGGGGGCGCCTATGGCGTACGCCCGGCCGGGGGTCTCCGTGCCGTTGACGACGGCGGGCGCGGCGGGCGCGATGGGCGTCCCGGGGGTTGCGGTCTGCGCCGGCTCGGGCTCCGCGGGGGTGGCCAGCTTGCGGCGCCGCCCTGAGCCGCTGGACGGCTGCGCGATCTGCTCGTTGATCTGCTGGGCGAAGGCGACGCCCTGGCCGAGGGTCCGCACGCTGATGGCCCGGCCGTGCGTACCGCCGCCGCCGCCGTTCTGCGCGGCCTGCGCCTGGGGCTGTGCCTGCGGCGGCGCGGGGGCCGGGGCAGGCGCCAGTGCCTGGGGCGGGACCATGGGCTGCGGCGGGGCGACGGGTTGAGGCTGCGCGACGGGCTGCGGTTCCGGGCTGCGCTGCGTCTGCTCGGGGATCATCGGCGGCTCGAGGGCCAGGGGTTCCGGCCGTGCCGCGGGGGTGGGCGGCGGGAGCCGCCGCGGGTCGACGATCGCCGACGGGCGCGGGGTGCTCTCGACGATGCCGCGCGGACGGCGGGCCGACCCCTGGGCCTCCGGCCACTCGGGCGCCGGCGTGGCGGGGACGGAGGGGGCCGACGGG
Source organism: Streptomyces sp. NPDC005722 (assembly GCF_040630935.1). Lineage (NCBI taxonomy): Bacteria > Bacillati > Actinomycetota > Actinomycetes > Kitasatosporales > Streptomycetaceae > Streptomyces > Streptomyces sp. NPDC005722. Next base: position 137,167 of record NZ_JBEXYN010000005.1, on the reverse strand, counting down.
GCGGGCGGCAGCGCGGGCAGCTCCGGCGGGGCCGGTGCCTCCGCGACGGCGGCCCGGCGCGCGCGGCGGCCGTTGCCCGGTGCGCCCTGCTCCGGCGCGGGTGCCTCCGGCAGCGCGGGCAGCAACCCGGGCTGCGGCTCCTGCGGGGTGGCACGGCGGGCCCGGCGGCCGGTGGGCTGCTCCTCCGCATCGGCCGGAGCCGGCGGGAGCGCGGGCTGTGCCTGGGGTTGCGCCTGGGACTGCGGTTCCTCGGGACGGCGCAGGGCACGGCGCCGTCCGGTGGGGGTCGGGGCGTCGGTGGTGGGCGCGGCGGGCAGCGCGAGCGCGGCACCGGGCGCCGGCGCCGGGGTCGCCACCGGCGTGGCCGGCCGGGCCGGCTGCGGGACCGGGACGGCCAGGGGCGCCGGCGGCAGGGCCGCGGGGGCGGTGCCGCGCACCGGCTCGGCCGGCACCGGCATCACGGTCGTCTCCGACTCCCGCCGGGCCTCCTTGACCGCCGTCTTCGTCCCACCCTTGCCGACCGGCACCTCCATCACGTAGGCGCTGCCCTGCCCGGGCACCTCGTGCGTCTGGAGCACACCGCCGTGCTTCTCGACGATGCCGCGCGCGAGCGGCACGTGCACCGGGTTGTCACCCGCGTGCGGGCCGCGCACCTCGATGCGGACGGAGTCGCCGCGCTGCGCCGCCGCCACCACGATCGTGGAGTCGACGCCGCCGACCACGACCGGCACGTTGCCGGCCGCGTCGACGCCCGCCACGTCCGCGATCAGGTGGGACAGCGCCTGCGACATCCGCTCCGGGTCCACGGTCGCCTCTATCGGCGGGGCGTGCACCGCGTACTGGGCCCGCCCGGGACCGATCAGCTCGACGGCCGCCTCGACACCGGACGCCACGACCTTGTCCATCGAGGTCGTCTCGCGCTGCAGCTTCTCCTCGCCCCGGTCGAGCCGCTGGAAGGAGAGCACGCTGTCGATGAGCGTGGTGATCCGCGCGTAGCCCGCGGTGAGGTGGTGCAGGATCTGGTTGGCCTCCGGCCACAGCTGCCCGGCCGGGTCGTTGGCCAGCCCGGCGAGCTCGGCCCGCAGTTCGTCCAGCGGCCCGCGCAGGGCGTCGCCGAGCAGCGACTGCAGTTGCGCGTTGCGCGCCGCGAGCGCGTCGAAGCGCGTGCGGTCGGTGAAGGTCATCACCGCGCCGACCAGCTGGTCGCCCTCCCGCACCGGCGCCGTGATCAGGTCGACCGGCACCGAACGCCCGTCCTTGCGCCACAGCACCTGGCCGCGGACCCGGTGCTTCAGCCCGGAGCGCAGCGTCTCGGACAGCGGCGTCTCCTCGACGGGCAGCGGGGTGCCGTCCGGACGGGAGTGGTGCACCAGCGGGTGCAGCTCCTGACCGCCGAGGTCGGTGGCCCGGAAGCCCAGGATCTGCGCGGCCGCGGGGTTGACCAGGACGATCTTGCCGTCGGTGTCGACGCCGATCACGCCCTCGCTGGCGGCGCGCAGGATCATCTCGGTCTGGCGCTGCTGGCGGGCGAGTTCGGCCTCGGTGTCCAGCGTCCCGGTCAGGTCCCGGACGACCAGCATCAGCAGCTCGTCGCCGGTGTAGCTGTAGGTCTCGGCGAAGGGTGTGCGGGCGTCGTCGAGGTTCGCGCTCGTGACCTCCACCGGAATTTCACTGCCGTCGGTCCGCCGCGCGACCATCCGGGTCGGCTTGGTACGGCCCTCGTCGTCGTCGGGGCGGCGCATCGAACCGGGGATGCGACGCGCGTCGAACGACGGCAGGAGGTCGAGCAGCCCGCGGCCCACGAGGGCGGTGCCCGGCGACTCGAAGGTCTCCAGGGCGATGGAATTGGCGTTGACGACGGTCCCGTTGGCGTTCACCAGCAGCAGGGCGTCGGGCAGCGCGTCGAGTATTGCCGCGAGGCGAGCAGCGCCTCGGGATGGCCTGCTGCTCACGAGACGCGTCCTCCCTGAAAACCGCACTTGCTGCCGCGCCACCACCCGCGAAGGGGGCATCCACCGGTGGTGGCCCATCTTGCCGCCGACCGGGGGGCATGTCACTAGAGCGAGTGTACGGGCAGAGGTTGGCGGCGAGGCTCCGGATGCCCATGTCCCGTACGCGTGAGTAGCGTTCGTGGCCGGGCCGTGCGGATGTGGTGTCGGTCACCCTCGCAGGTCACGCACCCCGGCCGGCGGGCCCGTCGTGGACCGGGGGTGCGGGCAGCACGGGGGCCATCCGCCGCCAGCGGGCCGTCTCGCAGCCGTTGCTGCGGTCGTAGCGGGCGTCCACGGGCCGGCCGCGCCAGCTGCCGCGTACGGTCGCGCGCTGCGGGCCGCTGTAGATCATCGTGCACATCGTGCCCGCGGGTGAGGGCCCCACGGGACCACCCAGCCGCTCCAGGTGGGCGCACGCCTCCGACGCCTCGGGGTGGGTCCCGCCGGCGGGGCCGCAGCGCAGGTCGTACTCCGTCACGTGGCCGCCCCCGTCGTCCACGGTCACCCGCAGCACGTCGGGCGGCCCACCCGGCGGCCCCGGAGGGCAGGCCAGGGCCGGTGCGGCCACCGTCAGTGGCAGGCCGAGCGCGAGCGCGGCGGTCATGGGCACACGAGCCAATCGCATGCTCCGTCCCTACCTCCCCGCCGCCGCCCGCGCCCGCCAATCCACCCGATCGTGGGCGCGTCGCCCCGGCGCCCGCCGCAACGCCTTTGCCCTGGCCGCACGCGGCCTAGTAATCTGGTCAGCGATTGGTCCCAGCCCGGTGGGCTGTGCCATCATCTGCACACACCCGCTCGCGCGGGCGCACCAGGAGGCGTCGCCTAGTCCGGTCTATGGCGCCGCACTGCTAATGCGGTTTGGGCTTTACCGTCCATCGAGGGTTCAAATCCCTCCGCCTCCGCTCCACGGAAGCCCCGGCCAACCGGCCGGGGCTTCTGCCGTTCCCGGGACCCCTGCTGGGCCGCCGTTGGCTTGTTTCCGCAGGTCAGAACGGGTGTGGCTAATGGATTTCACCTCACGGCGCGGGTCATGTAATGTTGTTCCCGCAACGCCGACCGGCAAGAAAACGCCGGGAAGCACAAGCACTCGTAGCTCAACGGATAGAGCATCTGACTACGGATCAGAAGGTTGCAGGTTCGAATCCTGCCGAGTGCACAGCATGCCAGAGGCCCCCGGGATCACCCGGGGGCCTCTGGCGTTGTGATGGCGTAGATGGGTCCGCCCGCCCGTTCTGGGGGGTGCCGCGGCGGCTAGGGTGTGCGCAGTCAGGACCGGGTTCACACAAGGAGGGGTGGTCGCGATGGCGGACATCGAGGCGGCCAAGAAGGCGTTCACGCGATTCGATGTCGACGGGGACGGGCTCATCACGGCGAACGAGTACAAGAGCGTGATGGCGCAGCTCGGGGACTTCAACGTGACCGAGACGGTGGCGCAGAGCGTGATCAGGGCCGTCGACGCCAATGGCGACGGCAAGATCTCGTGGGACGAGTTCTGGGCGGCCCAGCAGGCCTGACGCAGGGCCGGGGGCTCAGGCCCGGGTCTCCTCGAGGAGGAGCTGGGGGACCTCGGTCGCGCCGCACAGCCGCAGGGTGCGCGCGTGCAGTCGCGGGCAGCGGATGGTGACGCGGTCGGCGGGGCCGAGGGACGCCACGTGGCGGATCAGGACGACCGCGCAGCGGGCGTCGATGAAGGAGAGCCGGGTGAGGTCGACCCGGGACGGCGGTCCGCCGGGCGCCGAGAAGGCGTGACGGACGGCCAGTTCGAAGTCGTTGCGGGTGGCGAGGTCGGCGTCGCCGCGCAGGGCGAGGGTGCCCCCGGAGCGCTCCGCGCGCAGGGGGTCCTGGCGCGGGCGTACGCAGACCGGGTGGGCGGCCCGGAGCCGGTCGAGGAGCGGGGCGGCGAAGCGCCGCTGGTCGTACTCGCAGATGGCGGTGAGACCGAGGCCCGCGAGGATCGCGGTCATGGCGGTCTCGTGGCCGAGCAGGCGGTCGCGGTCGAGGCCGGGACCCAGCGCCCAGGACATGTCGCCGGCGACGCGGAGCCCGGAGAAGCCCTGCCGGTGTGCGGTGTTCGTCAGTGCGGCCCAGGCCCCGGCGGCGTCGTAGCCGGGGACCTCGGGGGTGATGACGAGCGCGTTGTGGCACACCGCCTCGGCGGCGCCCACCCCGTGGGCGGTGAGGCGGCCGACGGCTTCGGCCGGGGACGTCCCGGGGCCGGTGGAGAGCAGGACGCGTTCGCCGCGGGCCAGGCCGATCGCGGTGAAGGCGGCGCGGATCTCCCAGCGGTCGTCCTCGTCCTGGAAGCCGAGGCAGGCGTGGTCGCCGGACGCCATGCGGTCGACCGGGACGGTGCGGGGGACGGTACCGCTGTCCATGGGGCCGAACATACGCCCGGCCCCGCGGCGGGGCCGGGCGCTGAACGCCTTTGAGCGGAGGGTTCCGTTCCTGTTCGGCGGGCTGCCCCCTACTGATCCCCAGCCGACCTTCAGTGATCGCCGGGCCGGAGCACGGCGGCCAGCCGGCGCCACTGCTCGCGCGGCAGCCCGGACCCGCCCCCGCCCGGGACCAGCACCTGGACGGCGACGTGGTCGGCGCCCGCGTCCAGGTGGGCGTCGATCCGCCGCCGCACCCGTTCCTCGTCGCCCCAGCCGAAGAGCGCGTCGACCAGCCGGTCGCTGCCCCCGCCGGCGAGGTCCTCCTCGCCGAAGCCCAGCCGCAGCCAGTTGCCCGTGTAGTTGGGGAGCGTCAGGTAGAACGCCAGCATCTCCCGGGCGGTCTCCCGGGCCCGGGCCGGGTCGGTCTCCAGGACGACGGTGAACTCCGGGGCCAGCAGCGGCCCTTCGCCCAGCGTGGCGCGCGCCTGCGCGGTGTGCTCGACGGTGCCCAGGTACGGGTGGGCGCCCGCCGAGCGGTCGCGGGCGAGCTCCAGCATCCTCGGGCCCAGCGCGGCGAGCACCCGGTTCGCGGCCGGTGCGCCGGCGGCGTCCAGTTCGTCGAGGTAGCGGGTCATCGCCGCGTAGGGGCGCTTGTACTGCGCGGCGAGGCGGGCGTGGCTGACGCCCAGGCCCAGCAGGAACCGCCCGGGGTGGGCGGCCTCCAGCGTGGCCTGGCGGGCGGCGGTGTCCTCGGCGCCGTACTGCCAGATGCTGAGGATGCCGGTCGCGACGGTGATCGAGGAGGTGGCCGCGATCAGGGGGGCCGCGTGCTCGACGCCGCTGCTGCCGCCGAGCCACAGCGCCCCGTACCCCAGTTCCTCGAGTTCGGCCGCGGTCTCGGCGAGTTCGGCCGCGCGGGCCGGGTGGGGGTCGCGCAGGCCGCCGTTCCACAGGCCGTAGCGTCCGATCGCCGGCGTCCGGCTGTCGCTCATGGGTCTTCTCCCGCCACGAAGTCCGTGTGAAGCCGATGGAATGTCGTCCTTCGTACCAAAACGGGGTCCGCGGCCCGGGCATTCCCCGCCCGGCGGCGCGTCCGGGCGCCGGGCCGTCCCGCGGGGTGGGGCCGCGGCCGGCGATTCTCAGGGAAATCACAGACGGCGGAAAGGGTCTTCTCAGGGGCGGCTCACAGGATGCGGTCATGACCGCGTCCCCTTCCCCCGCCGTCGGTTTCACGCGTCCCGACGGCTCACCCGTCCGGGTACTCGTCGTGGACGACGAGAACGCCCTCGCCGACCTGCTCTCCATGGCCCTGCGGTACGAGGGCTGGGTCGTCCGCACCGAGGGCACCGGCTCCGACGCGCTGCGCACCGCGCGCGAGCAGCGCCCGGACGCCGTGGTCCTCGACATGATGCTCCCCGACATGGACGGGCTGGAGGTGCTGGCCCGGCTGCGCCGCGAACTGCCCGACGTGCCGGTGCTGTTCCTCACCGCCAAGGACGCCGTCGAGGACCGCATCGCGGGACTCACCGCGGGCGGCGACGACTACGTCACCAAGCCGTTCAGCCTGGAGGAGGTCGTGGCCCGGCTGCGCGGGCTGCTGCGCCGGGCCGGGGCGGCCGCCGTGCGCCAGGACTCGCTGCTGGTCGTGGGCGACCTCGTGCTCAACGAGGACAGCCACGAGGTCAGCCGCGACGGCCAGGGCATCCACCTCACGGCCACCGAGTTCGAACTGCTGCGGTACCTGATGCGCAATCCGCGCCGGGTGCTGAGCAAGGCGCAGATCCTCGACCGCGTCTGGTCCTACGACTTCGGTGGCCAGGCCAACGTCGTCGAGCTGTACATCTCCTACCTGCGCAAGAAGATCGACGCGGGCCGCACACCGATGATCCACACCCGGCGCGGCGCCGGCTACCTGATCAAACCGGGCGAGGCGGCGTAGGCCCGGGGGTGCGTGGGTGGGCTGGCGGGCTGGTCGGTCGGCTTTCCCGGCGTCTCGCGCCCTGCGGGCGCAAAGATGCCGGCTGCGGATGGGAGGGTGGGGGTCCGCCTTGTTTGCAGTGTGCGGCCCGGTGGTCGGTTGGGGTTCAGGCGCCGGAGCGGGGCTGGTTGTTCGTCCGGCTCGGGTCTCGTTGCCGTCCGCGGGTATAGATGGCCGGTGACCACGCCCACCGTTCGTGGGTGGCGCGCCCGCCGTAACCGGCGTCTGCGGGTAATTCCCCGATCCGACATCGGGCCCTCTTCCAACGGCTGTGACAGCGAAAGCAGGCCGGATCTCGGCGGATCCGAAGATCGGGCCCTCTTCCGACGGCAATACCGCTGAAAGCGAGCCCGGTCTCCGTCCGCGCGAAGATCGGGCTCTGTTCCGCCGGATATACCGTCGAAAGCGGGCCCGATCTCCCGCCGACCGCCCGGGCAGCACCCCGAAATATCCGCAGTCGCGGGTTACGGCGGGCGCGCCCACCACCGGGAGTAGGCGTGGCAACCGGCCATCTATACCCGCGGACGGCAACGAGACCCGAGCCAGACGAACAACCGACCCCGCTCCGGCGCCTGAACCCCAGCCACCCCCGACCCGCACACCGCCGACAAGCCCCGGCCCCCCACCCTCCCATCCGCAGCCAGCCGCTGTGCGCCCGAAGGGCGCGAGACGGCGCGACAGCCGAGGGACCCACCGGTACCACGGCGCCCGCACGCCCCCCTACGGTTACGGCGCCAGCCGTGCCGGGAAGCCGCCCGTGGCGATCGGGCCCCAGCGCTCGGGGGTCACGCGCACCAGGGACTTGCCCTGCCGGACCATGGCGGCGCGGTACTCGTCCCAGTTCGGGTGCTCGCCCGCGATGTTGCGGTAGTACTCCACGAGCGGCTCGACCGAGTCGGGGGTGTCGATGACCTCGGCGGTGCCGTCGACCTGCACCCAGGGGCCGTCCCAGTCGTCCGACAGGACGATCACCGAGACCCGCGTGTCCCGGCGTGCGTTGCGGGCCTTGGCCCGCTCGGGGTAGGTGGAGACGACCAGGCGCCCCGCGTCGTCGACCCCGCAGGTGACGGGGGAGCCCTGGGGGCGGCCGTCGGCGCGGGTGGTCAGCAGCAGGGCGCGGTGGCGCGGTCGTACGAACTCCAGCAACTGGTCGAGCTCGACGTCGGTGTTGGTCGCGATGTTGGCAGCCATGGACGGCAGCCTATGCGGCCCGCGGTCACCCGGCGGGGAGGGCCGTCCCCTGGACCGCCTGCATGTCGAGGGTGATCCTCAGCGTCGTCCCCATCGTGGCGATGCCGGCCCGGACGACCTGGTTCCAGTTCATCGCGAAGTCCTCGCGGCGCAGTTCGGCCGTCGCGCGGAAGGCGGCGCGCACGCCGCCCCAGGGGTCCGGTCCGGTGCCCAGGTAGGCGAGGTCCAGGTCGACGGGACGGGTGATCCCGCGCATCGTCAGCTCGCCGTGGACGGTCCACCGGTCGCCGGCGGCCGGCTCCAGCGAGGTGCTGCGGTAGGTGACGGTCGGGTGCTCGGTGACGTGGAGGAAGTCGGCGGAGCGCAGGTGCTCGTCACGGGTGCCGTTGCCCGTGTCGATCGACGCGGCGTCGATCACCGCCTCGACGGACGACGCGAGCGGCTGCTCCGCGACGTCGATCCGGCCGGCGAAGGCCGTGAAGCGGCCGTGCACGCTGGACAGGCCCAGGTGCTGGGCGACCGCGCCCACCTCGGAGTGCGCCGGGTCGATCGTCCACGGCCCGGGCGGCGGCAGTTCGAGGCCGCCCGCACGGGCCAGCAGCAGGTTCCCCAGGTCGGCCGAGCCGGAGGCGGTCACCAGTGCCGTCGCGGCGGCCGGGCGGTAGCCCACGGCGGTCACGATCACGGTGTACGCCCCGGGGGCCAGCGCCGCGGTGCGCACGGCGCCCTCGGCGTCCGCGGCCTCCCGCGCGATCTGCTGCCCGGTCATGTCGGTGACGGTGACGACCGCGTGCGGTACCGCCCAACCGTCCTTCGTCCGGATCCGCCCGCGCAGCCCGGCTCCTGCCGTCGTGTCCATGTCCCTCGCTCGCCTTCGGTGGATTCCCCCGGCCGGGTCCGGTCCTGACGGCCACGGCCGTCCCCTGCCCGGCCGTCAGGACCGGACCCGCTTTCCCCCGTCCGCCGGTCCGTGCGTCTCCGCGGCGCAGGGACCGGCCGGTGGTTCACCCCTCGGGGTGGTTCAGCTGGACGTCGAAGCCGTCCTCGTGGCCGGCCGCGGCGCCGTTGCCGACGGTGACCTGGGTGGCGACCGGCGGGTAGCCGCTCGCGACCAGCGAGTACTCGCCGGCGTCCAGGTCGCCGAAGGCGTACGCCCCGTCGGTGCCGGTGGTGGCGGTCGCCACCACGTTCCCGGCCGCGTCGATCAGCGTGACGCGGGCCTCCGGGAGCGGCGTCCGCGCGGCGCCGCCGAACACGGAGCCCTGCAGGCGCGCTCCGGGGCGGAGCGGGACCTCGACGTGGGTGGGCCCGTTGCCCGCCACCTCGACCGGCAGCGCGGCCGGCCGGTAGCCGGCGGCGTTGACGGCCAGGGTGAAGTCGCCGGCGGGCAGGTCCTCGAAGCCGAAGGCGCCGTCGGCTCCCGTGCCGCCGCTGGCCAGGACCTCGCCGCGGACGTCGGTCACCACGACCATGGCACCCGCGACGGGGATGCCGGTCGTCTCGGCGACGACCGTGCCGGTGAGCCCGCTGGTGCCGGCCAGGACCACGTCGTACGGGAGGGGTTCCTCGCCGGCCACCACGGTCGACGCCTGCGGCTGGTGGCCGTCGGCGGCGGCGATGAGCACGTACGAGCCGGCGCCGGGCGCCGTCAGCTCGTAGCCGCCGTCCGCGCGGGTCGAGGCGCGGCCGAGCTGCCGGCCGGTGAGCGAGATCAGGGTGAGGGTCGCCCGCTCGACGCCCGTGCCGTCGGAGTTGCGCACCTGGCCGTGGATCGTGGTGCCCTCGGCCGGCGGGGGTGTCACGGGCGCGGTCACGGCGGCCACCTCGGCGGCCGTCGCGGCGACGGCCTGGACGGCGGAGGCCTGGGCCGGTACGACCGGGGTCTGCTCGGCGTCGCCGGTGACACCGGCGGCCTGCTGCAGACCGCTCGCGGTCTTCAGCGGCACCTCCTTGATGAAGAGCACCAGCAGCAGCGCGAGGAACGCCACCGGGGCCGCGACCAGGAAGACGTCCCCGGCGCCGTGCCCGTACGCGGCCTCCACGACGTGGCGGATCGGCGCGGGCAGCGTGGCGAGGTCCGGGATGGCGCCGTCGGACTGGCCGGTGGACTTCACGCCCAGCGCGGTCAGGCCGTCCTTGACGTAGTGGGTCACGCGGTTGCCGAGCACCGCGCCCAGCGCGGAGACGCCGATCGCGCCGCCGAGCGTGCGGAAGAAGGTGACGACGGAACTGGCGGCACCGAGGTCGGCCGCGCCCACCTGGTTCTGCACGGCGAGGACCAGGTTCTGCATCATCATGCCGACGCCGAGGCCCAGCAGCGCCATGAAGAGCGCCAGGTGCCAGTACGTGGTGTCGGCGCGCAGGGAGCCCAGCAGGGCGAGGCCGCCGGTGAGCAGCACGCCGCCGGAGACCAGGAACGCCTTCCAGCGCCCGGTGCGGGTGATGATGAGCCCGGAGGCGGTGGAGGAGACGAACAGACCGGCGATCAGCGGGATGGTCATGACGCCGGACATGGTCGGCGACTCGCCGCGGGCCAGTTGGAAGTACTGGCTGAGGAAGACAGTGGCGCCGAACATCGCGGTGCCGACGAAGAGCGAGGCGACCGAGGTCAGGCTGATGGTCTTGTTGCGGAACAGCCGCAGCGGCATGATCGGCTCGTTCGCCCGGGACTCGACCAGGACGAAGACCAGGACCAGCAGCAGCGCGCCCGCGACCATCGCGTAGGTCTGCCAGGAGATCCAGTCGTACTTGTCGCCGGCGAAGGTGACCCAGACCAGCAGCAGGCTGACGGCGGCGGTGACGAAGAAGGCACCGGCCCAGTCGACCTTGACCCGGCGCTTGACGACCGGCAGGTGCAGGGTCTTCTGCAGCACGATCAGCGCGAGGACCGCGAAGGGCACGCCGACGTAGAAGCACCAGCGCCAGCCGAGCCAGTCGGTGTCGACGATGACGCCGCCGAGCAGTGGGCCGCCGACGGTGCCGAGGGCGAAGGCCGCGCCGAGGTAGCCGCTGTAGCGGCCGCGCTCGCGCGGGGAGATCATCGCGGCCATGATGACCTGGGTCAGCGCGGTCAGGCCGCCGGCGCCGATGCCCTGGACGACGCGGCAGGCGATGAGCATCCCGGCGTTCTGCGACAGGCCCGCGACCAGCGAGCCCACCACGTAGATCACCAGCGCCAGCTGGACCAGCAGCTTCTTGCTGAACAGGTCCGAGAGCTTGCCCCACAGCGGGGTCGTGGCGGTGGTGGAGAGCAGTGCGGCGGTGACGACCCAGGTGTAGGCGCTCTGTCCGCCGTGCAGATCGGAGATGATCTTCGGCAGGGCGTTGGAGACGATCGTGGACGACAGGATCGCCACGAACAAGCCGAGTATCAGGCCGGTCAGGGCCTCCATGATCTGCCGGTGCGACATGGGGGCCGCGTGTCCTGCGTGGGCGTCGGTCCCCCGCACACCGGCCGGTGATGCGGTTGTTGCCATCGTCATCCTCTTCACGTCGTGGAATGCGTACGGGGGCGGCAGTCGGCCGCGAAGTCCCTGCGCAGCCGGTCCAGCAGCCGGGAGAACTCGCTGACGTCCTCGTCCGGCCAGTCCCGCATGTGGTGGGCCAGCGCCTCGGCGACCCGGTCCTGGGCGGCGCGCAGCATGTCCGCGCCGCCGGGGGTCAGGCGCAGCAACCGTGACCGCTTGTCGTGGGGGTCGGGCAGCCGGTCGATCCAGCCGCGCTCGGCGAGGTGGGCCACGTGTCTGCTGGTGACGGACATGTCGACCTCCAGCAGCTCGGCCAGCCGGCTCATCCGCGTCTCGCCGTGGCGGCTGATCACCGAGAGCACGCCGAGTGACGACGGCGGGCACTCCGGGGGACAGGCCCGGCTGAGTTCGCGGGCGACCACCGGGATCGCGCGCAGCTGGCTCGCGAGTTCCGCGAACTGCTCCTGCGTCGCCATGGCGCCTCGCCTCCGACCCTTGTTGGTTGCCTCAAGCAACCTTAGGAAACGTTGGTTGCTGCAGGCAAATTCTTTCGGGTAAAAACCTCCAAAAGGAACGGCCCGCCTCCGGTCAAGGAGGCGGGCCGTGGGACGGGAGTCGCAGGTCAGGCGGATGCGTCCGTGAGCCGCTGCAGCTCCGCCGGGGTCAGCTCCAGGGGCACGGAGGCGAGCAGCGCGGTGAGCTGCTGCGGCGTACGGGCGCTGGCGATCGGCGCCACGACGGTCGGCCGGGACCGGAGCCAGGCCAGCGCGACGCTCGCCGGCTCCGTGCCGTGCGCCGCCGCGACCTCGTCCAGTGCGGCCAGCACCCGCAGTCCGCGCTCGGAGTCCAGGTAGGCGCCCGCACCTGCCGCCCGGGCGCTGTCCACCGTGACGCCGGGCCGGTACTTGCCGGTGAGGAAGCCCCGCGCCAGACCGAAGTAGGGCACGGAGGCGAGGCCGTGCGCCTCGACGACCTCGCGCAGCGGGACCGCGCCGCCCTCGTACTGCTCCCGCTCCACCAGGTTGTAGTGCTGCTGCAGTGCCACGTACTTCGTCAGGCCCTCGCGCTCGGCGAACTCCAGCGAGGCCGCCAGCCGCTCGGGGGTGATGTTGGAGGCCGCGACGTGGCGGACCTTGCCCTCGCGGACCAGCGCGTCCAGGGCGGTGACGATCTCCTCGACCGGGGTCTCGGGGTCGTCGTAGTGCGTGTAGTAGAGGTCGATCCGGTCGGTGCCCAGCCGGCGCAGCGACTCCTCCGCGGCGGCCTTGACCGTGCCGGCCTTGAGGCCCTTGAAGTCGGGGTGGGAGCCGACCTTGGTCGCGACGACGACGTCGTCGCGGCGGCCGCGCTTGGCGAGCCAGGAGCCGATCACGGTCTCGGACTCCCCTCCGGTGTGGCCGGGGACCCACGCCGAGTAGACGTCCGCGGTGTCGACGAAGTTTCCGCCCGCCTCCGCGTAGGCGTCCAGGACCTCGAACGAGGTCGCCTCGTCCGCGGTCCAGCCGAAGACGTTGCCGCCGAGGCAGAGAGGGAAGACGTCGAGATCGGAGTTGCCGATGAGTGCCATGTGGTCTTGGACGCGGCGGGGACGAGCGGTATTCCCCGGCTGTTCCCCTCGTCAACGGCGGACCGGGGGTGACCCTCGCCGTGGGACTTCGCTAGGGTCCTGCCCCATGACTACCCCTGACAACAACAACTACGACCCGGCCGGCAACACCCAGATGTTCCGCGCCTTCGTCGACGAGGAGCCCGCCCAGGTCCAGGCCTCGGGCGGCAACAAGACCGGGCTGATCGTCGGCGTCATCGCGGCCGTCGTCGTGATCGCCGCCGTGGTGTGGTTCGCGGTCGCCTGACCGGCGCGCCCCACCACCCCCACCGGCACAGGACGCCGGCGGTCGCCGGCCGTCCGGCGGCCGTCGCGCGCCCGTGTCCGGCGCCTCCGTCCCGACTCAGCGGAACAGCGACGCCAGTTCGACGCGTGAGCGCACCCCGAGCCGGCTGAAGATGTTCCGCAGGTGGTACTCGACCGTCCGTGTGCTGAGCAGCAGCAGGCCGGCGATCTCGCGGTTCGTGGCGCCCTGCGCCACCAGCTCGGAGATCCTCGTCTGCTGCGCCGTCAGCTCCCGTCGGCCACCGGGCTCCCGGTCCACCGGGCCCACCCGGTCCCCGGCGGCGCGCAGTTCGGCCGCGGCCCGTTCCGCCCAGGGACGGGCGTCGAACTGCCGGAACACCGCCACCGCCTCCCGCAGCAGGCCGCGGGCCTCGCCGGGCCGGCGGGTGCGCCGCAGCCGGGAGGCGTAGAACAGTTCCGTCTTGGCCAGTTCCAGGACGGTGCCGTCGTCCTGGTGCAGCCGCACCGCCTCCCGGAAGTGGTCCACGGCGCTCGCGTCGTCCTCCGCCAGCAGCCCGTGGCAGCGGTGCGCCAGCGCCAGCCGTACGCTGCTGCGGCTCGCCGCCGCCCACTTCTCGTACGCGCGCAGCGCCCCCGCCGCCTTCGCCCGCTGACCGCAGCGCACCGCCGCCTCGACGAAGTGGGGCGCGGCCATCCCCCGGACCGCCAGGTTCACCTGGCCCGCGCCGCCGCGCATCCGGGCGAAGCGGGAGAGCGCGTCGGCGGGCCGGTCCGCGGCGAGGTCCGCGCAGGCGGACACCCAGCAGTTGAACGCCCCGGGACGGCCCAGTCCCCGTACGGCGACGGCGCGTTCGGCGGCCGCCATCCGCAGCCCGGCGGTGGCGCTGTCGCCCTGCAGCGCCGCGAGCAGCGCCAGCACCGCGAGGTGGTCGACGGCGAGGTTGCGCTGTCCGGTCGCCGCCGCGAGCCGCAGTCCCTCCTCGGCGGCGGCCCCGGCCGCGGGGTACCGGTCGAGCGCCAGCGCGCACAGCGCCTCGTAGACCAGGGCCGCCGGGACCAGCGCCCCCGCCCCCTGCCGCCGCGCCCGGTGCACGGCCGAGGTCGCCAGGGCGTGCGCCCTCGGTGCGTCCCCCAGGGTGTACGCGGCCTGGGCGGCCCAGATCGCGGACTCGGGGTCCGTCAGCGTCTCGGCGAGCCGGACCACCCGGCGCAGCGCCCACTGCGCGCGGTCGTGCCGGCCCCGGAAGGTCGCCGCGAGGCCCGCGAAGTGGTCGAAGACCAGCCGCTGTTCCGGCGGGTCGTCGCTGCGGCGCAGCGCGTCGGCGCGGTCGGCGAGGGCGAAGAAGGCGGCGAAGTCGCCCGCCACGCAGCCCGCTTCGCCGGCCAGCATCAGGGCCCGTACGGCCGGTGCGCGCAGTCCGGCGGGGAAACGTGCGGCCGCGGCGGCCAGATCGCGGCAGGCCACGGCGGGCACCCCGTCGCGCAGTTCGATCTCGCCCCGGACCAGCGCGCCCGGCGCCCCGCCGGGTGCCGGGCCGCCCTGTGCCCCGGCCCGGCGCAGCAGGCCGCGCGCCCGCCGGGTGTCCCCGGCGGCCTGTGCGTCGGCGGCGGCCGCGACCAGCCAGCGGACCCGGGTGTGCGGGCGGGCGGCCGCCTCGGCGCCCCGCTCCCACGCGGCGGCCGCCGCGGCGTGGCCGGCGGAGCGGCGGACGGCGCCCGCGGCGTCCTCCAGTTCCCGTTCCGTCCCCGGCGCCGGGTCCGCCGAGCGGCCGAGCCGGTGGAGCGCCCGGAACAGCAGGGCGGCCGGGGGGTCCAGCACCGAGGCGAGCGTCCCGTGCGCGGCCAGCCGGTCGGCGGGGGAGAGCAGTCCGGCCAGCGAGGCGCGCAGCAGCCGCCCCGGCACGGTCGCCGTCCCGTCGCGCAGGTCGACCAGCCCGCAGGCCAGGGCCTCCTCGACGCCGCCGCCCGGCCCGCCGCGGCGGGCCGCGGACTCCAGCACCGGTACGGCCAGCGGCCCGCCGCAGAGCAGCAGCGCCACCACGGCCCGGGCGCCGGGGGTGAGCGCCCGGAAGCGTTCCCGGTGCCGTTCGCGCAGCCGGCTCCCCTCGGGCAGCGCGGGCGGTTCCGGCAGCCGCTCCTCCAGGGCCGCCGCGGCGAGTTCGACCAGGGCCAGCGGGTTGCCCGCGGCCAGGTCGAGCACCGCGACCGCGTCCGCACCGTGCGGCGGCATCCCGGGGAAGCGCTCGGTGAGCGTGCGGCGCGCGGCGTCCGGCGGCAGTGGCCCCAGGCGCAGTACGTCCAGGCCCTCCAGCACGGAGGCGGCGGGGCAGCCGTCGTCGGCGGCGAACAGCACGGCGGCCGGGAGGCCGTCGAGGCGGCGCGCCGCCATGCCGAGCGCGCGCAGCGTCGCGGGGTCCAGCCGGTGCGCGTCGTCCACGCACCACAACAGCGATGCCGGGTGGGCGAGTTCGGCGACGAGGCCGGACAGCGCGGCGCCCAGGGCGAGTTCGCCCCCGGCGGGCCGCCGTCCGGCGAGGACCTCGGCCAGGGCCGCGCCGTGCGGTCCGGGCAGGGCCCGTAGGCGCGGGGCGAGCGGCAGGAGGGTGCGGTGCAGTCCCGCGAGCGGGACCCGCGCCTCGGCCCGTACGCCGTCGGTGCGCAGCACGGTCCCGCCGGCCGCCGCCGCGTCGTGCGCCGCGGCCGCGAGCAGCGAGGTGCGTCCGGTGCCCGGTGCGCCGAGCAGCAGCAGCGCCCGTCCCCCGCCCTGCCGGGCCCGGGCCGACAGGGCGTCCAGGAGGGCGCGTTCGCGGTCCCGGCCGTGCAGCGCCGGCGGCCACGCGGCGGGTTCGCTCCGTCCGGCCTCCATGACGCCAGTGTCTGCTGGCGCCCAACGGGAGGGAAGGGTCGTGCGTCATGTTCCGTCCATGACAGGAACGACACTGGTGATTCCACCGGTCCGTCACCCGCGTACCGCTCGCAGACTCCTGTCGACCCCCACGACAAGGAGTTCAGATGCGACGAATATGGGCGATCCTGCTCACCGTGGCGGCCGCCGTCGGCCTCGGCACCTTCGTGGCGCCGGGTACCGCGAACGCCGCCACCCACACCCCGGTGGTCTTCGTGCACGGCTACACCGGCAGCGCGAGCAACTGGGACTACGCGGAGTCGGTCTTCGTGGCCGGCGGCTACAGCCGCAGCGAGCTCTTCGCGTACGAGTACAACTGGGCCCAGTCGAACAAGACCAGCGCCGCGGGACTGGCGGGCTACGTGCGCCAGGTGCTGGCCCGCACCGGCGCGACCAAGGTCGACATCGTCAACCACTCGATGGGCGGCCTGGTCACCCAGTGGTACCTCACGCAGCTCGGCGGCACCTCGTCCGTCCGCCGGGTCGCCTCGGTCGCGGGTGCGAACCACGGCACCACCTACGCCTCGGCCTGCGTGATCTACGCTTCCTGCGTCGAGATGCTCCCGGGCTCGTCCTTCGTCCGCACCATCAGCAGCGGTGACGAGACGCCGGGCAGCACGGTCTACGCGACCTGGTACTCGCCGTGCGACGGGATCATCATCCCGTACACCAGCACCCCGCTGAGCGGCGCGAACAACCACCTGGTGGCGTGCACGACCCACATCGGGTTCCTCAGCGACACCGGCACCCTCGGCCAGATCCGCTCCTACCTGGCCGGCTGAGCGCACCGCCACGCCTTCCCGGGGAGGCGGGGACCGGTCCGGGGACGGGCCGGTCCCCGCCTCCGCGTGCGCGGGACGGGCCGGGTCAGGAGTCCGCGACGGACACGTCCCGGGTCTCGACGTGCATGCCCGGCGGCACCCGCCAGGCCTCGACGCAGACCTCCCAGCCCTCCTTCACGCTGCCGCCGCCGGGCACCGGAACCGGCGCGGCACGGCTGCTGTGCACCGTGGCCCAGTCGACGCCCAGCAGGCCGATGACGTGCGTGCCGAAGGTGACGGTGCCCGCCGCCGCGGCACGGCCACCGGTGTTGGTGAGGGTGACGGTGACCTTCTCGCACCAGCGGTCGGCGGCCGCCGCGCGCTCGACCGCGCTGACCACCAGGTGGGCCGGCGCGCCGGGCGCGGACGGGGGCGCGGACGTCCCGGGCGTCGGATCTGCGGGAGCGGAACCGCCGGGAGCCGGGCGCCCCGTGGGGTCCCCGGAGGAGGTCGCGGTGGCGGGCGGTGCGGTGCCGTCCTGCCGTGGCGGGCCGCTCGTGGCGCCGGGCCCCGCCGGGGGCGGGGAGCCGGTGCCGCCCCCGCCCGGGGCACCCGGTGCGGCGGGCGAGGTGCGGCCGGGACCGGAGGGCGCGGCCGTACGGCCGTCCAGCGGCACGAGGTCCACGTCACCCGTGGGCGCGGCGTTGACCGCGGGGCCGCCGGGCGGGCCCGGTGCACCGGCCGCCACGTAGCCCGCGCCGTTGCTCTCGCAGTCCGGGCCCAGCGCGGCGAAGGCACCCAGGCAGACGACGGCCGCCGAGGCTGCGGCGAGCGCGCCCCGGCGGCCCCGTGGTATGTGCACCATCACGCCAGTGTACTGACGAACCGTCAGAGAGTAACCGGCCGGTCCCGCCGGCCGTCCCGCCCGCCCCTACTGCTCGGCGGTCAGGCCCTCGCGCAGCTGTGCCAGGGTCCGGGTCAGCAGCCGGGAGACGTGCATCTGGGAGATGCCGACCTCCTCGCCGATCTGCGACTGCGTCATGTTGGCGAAGAAGCGGAGCATGATGATCCGCCGCTCCCGCGCGGGCAGCTGGGCGAGCAGTGGCTTGAGCGACTCGCGGTACTCCACGCCCTCCAGCGCGGTGTCCTCGTAGCCCAGCCGGTCGGCCAGCGAGCCCTCGCCGCCGTCGTCCTCCGGGGGCGGGGAGTCCAGCGAGCTGGCGGTGTACGCGTTGCCGACCGCCAGGCCGTCGACCACGTCCTCCTCGGAGACGCCGAGCGCCGCCGCGAGTTCGGAGACGGTGGGCGAGCGGTCCAGCCGCTGGGCGAGCTCGTCGCTGGTCTTGGTCAGCGCCAGCCGCAGTTCCTGCAGGCGGCGCGGCACCCGCACCGACCACGAGGTGTCGCGGAAGAAGCGCTTCACCTCGCCGACGATCGTGGGCATCGCGAAGGTGGGGAACTCCACGCCGCGGTTGCAGTCGAAGCGGTCGATCGCCTTGATCAGCCCGATCGTGCCGACCTGGACGATGTCCTCCATCGGCTCGTTGCGGCTGCGGAAGCGGGCCGCCGCGTAGCGCACGAGCGGCAGGTTCAGCTCGATGAGCGTGTCCCGCACGTACGCCCGCTCCGGGCTGTCGTCCGGCAGCTCGGCGAGCCGCAGGAACAGCGAGCGGGACAGCGTGCGGGTGTCGACGCTGGTGTCGATGGCCTCGATCGTGCTGTCGACGGCGGTGGTGTCGGCGACGGCGGTGCCGGCGGTGTCGATGGCCTTGCCGTCAGGAGCATCGTGCGGCGCGTCGGTGTTCAGCACCTTCGGACTGCCCACTTCTACGGACATGCCACCCCCTTGAGGTCGCGGACGGGTGTCGCGGGCGACGGTTCGTTCCTCCACTGGAATACCGGAGGCCGGACCGCGACAAACGCGGTTCCCGCAGAATGTCACATGTCGGCAACGCGCTGTAGCGCCATGTCGACTTATTTCTCAGGGGGTGGGTAGTCCTCAAGGGTTACGATTCGAGCTGGTTTGCGGATCGGAGCCGGGCGAAGCTACGCGACAGCAGCCGGGACACGTGCATCTGCGAAACCCCGAGTTCGGCACTGATCTGGGATTGCGTCAGATTGCCGAAGTAGCGCAGCAGCAGGATCCGCCGTTCCCGTTCGGGCAGCTGTACGAGGAGGTGCCGCACCAGGTCCCGGTGCTCCACGCCGGTCAGGGCCGGGTCCTCGTAGCCGAGCCGGTCCAGCAGCCCGGGGGCCCCGTCGCCGCCCTCCTGGGCCGCCTCCAGGGACGTGGCGTGGTACGCCCGGCCGGCTTCCAGGCAGGCCAGCACCTCGTCCTCGGAGAGCTTCAGCCGTTCGGCGATCTCCGCGGTGGTGGGGGTGCGTCCGTGGGCCACCGTCAGGTCCTCGATGGCGCCGCTGACCTGGACCCACAGCTCGTGCAGCCGGCGCGGGACGTGGACGGTGCGCACGTTGTCCCTGAAGTAACGTTTGATCTCCCCCACGACCGTCGGCATCGCGAAGGTCGGGAACTGTACCCCGCGTTCCGGGTCGAACCGGTCGATGGCGTTGATCAGCCCGATCGTGCCGACCTGGACGACGTCCTCCATCGGCTCGTTGCGGCTGCGGAAGCGGGCCGCCGCGTAGCGCACCAGCGGCAGGTTCACCTCGATGAGCGCGGCCCTGACCCGGCCGTGCTCCGGAGTGCCCGGTTCCAGCCCCGACAACTGCTCGAACAGCACCTGCGTCAGCGCCCGCGCCTCCACCGCGTTGCTGTTGGTGCTCCTCTCGCGGGTGCCGCCGCCGGTCGTCGTACCGGTCCCGTTGCCGCCGCCGGTCGTCGTGCCGGTCCCGTTGCCGTCTCCGGAGGTCGTGCCGGTCCCGTTGCCGTCTCCGGAGGTCGATGGTGACGCGGGTCGGGCCGACACGGACATGCCACTCCTCATCGGTCCACTCATCCGGCAAAAGCGGTCATAGCATCACAATTCATGTGGACTGTGTGCAAGTGAGGCGCGGCCCTCAATGAAAAAGCCCTCCACCCGGCGGGCGGAGGGCTGAGCCTCTGGAGCGGGGCCCGAGGGGCCGCCGCGGGGTGTCACTCGAACACGTAGTCGGCGACCACCCAGGTGGCGAACTCGCGCCACAGCGCCACCCCGGCCTGGTGCGCGGGGTGCTCCAGGTACGTCTTGAGCGCGTCGGCGTCCGCCACGGAGGAGTTGATGGCGAAGTCGTGGGCGATCGGGCGGTCCGAGATGTTCCAGCCCAGTTCCCAGGAGGCCAGCTCGGGGATCTGCCCGCCGAGCCGCTCGAAGGCGTCGACACCCGCCACGACCCGCGGGTCGTCGCGTTCGACGCCGGCGTTGAGCTTGAAAAGGACCAGGTGGCGTATCACGGTGCTGTGCTCCTCGCCGGCTCCCGGCCGGTCAGTTGACCAGCGCGGTCATGAACTCCCCGACGCCCTTTGCGGCGTCCGATATGCCCTGGAAGCCTATCTGCACGAGATCGGCTGCGCGGGCCGGCGATGTCACGATCGTATACAGCACGAAAGCCACGATGACGTACATGGTGATTTTCTTCGCCTGCGCCATGGCTGGAGTGTATCCACCGGATGGCCGTATCAGACCGGGTGACGGAGGGCCTCCTTGCGGGTGATCCACGGCCCCGCCCCGCTCGCCGTGTGACCTTCGGCACAGCGCGTCCGGAAGGCCGGAAAACGCCGAATCGCCCGGTCCGTGGGGACCGGGCGATTCGGTTTCGTCACTCGCAGCGGTAGCGGTGGGATTTGAACCCACGGAGGAGTTGCCCCCTCACACGCTTTCGAGGCGTGCTCCTTAGGCCGCTCGGACACGCTACCGAGAGAGAGCTTAGCGGACGTCCGGGGGTGCTCCGAAATCCTTTGAGCGGAAGAAAGCGGTGAGCAGCTCACCGCACTCCCCGGCCAGCACGCCCTGGATCACTTCCGGACGGTGGTTGAGCCGGCGGTCGCGGACGAGGTCCCACAGGGAGCCCGCCGCACCGGCCTTCTCGTCGAGCGCGCCGTAGACGACGCGCTCCAGGCGCGAGGCGACGACCGCCCCCGCGCACATCGTGCAGGGCTCCAGGGTCACCACCAGCGTGCAGCCGGTCAGCCGCCACTCCCCGAGCGCCTTCGCGGCCTCGCGGACGGCGAGCACCTCCGCGTGGGCGGTCGGGTCGCCGACCGCCTCGCGTTCGTTGCGGCCGCGGCCGATGACCGTGCCCTGCGGGGACAGCACGACCGCGCCCACCGGTACGTCACCGGTGCGCGGGGCGAGGCGGGCCTCCTCCAGGGCGAGGCGCATCGCGGGGACCCAGGGGTCGCGCAGCGGGTCGGGACCGGTCAGCGGACCGCCTCCAGGACGTCGGCGCAGCCCAGCGAGTCGGCGATCTCCCCGAGCGCCTCCCCGGTCAGCGCGCCGTCGCCGCTGAGGGCCAGCAGCTCCTTGTCGCTCATCCCGAAGTCCGCGAGCAGCTCGGCGTCCCCGAGCGGGCCCATCGGGACGTGCTCCTCCGTCGGACCGGGCACCACGTCGTCGTCGAGCTCCTCGGCGTCACCTTCCTCGGTGCCGTCGAGGTCGACGATGTCGTCCAGGTCCTCCGGGTCCCGTCCCAGCAGTTCGTCGGTGAGCAGGATCTCCCCGTACGAGCTGCGCGCCGCGGTGGCGGCGTCGGACACGTAGATCCGCGGGTCCTCCTCACCGTCGACGCGGACGACGCCGAACCAGGCGTCCTCCTGTTCGATGAAGACCAGGACCGTATCCTCCCCGGCTGAAGCAGCCCGGGCCAAGTCGGTCAGGTCGGCGAGGGTTTCCACATCGTCGAGATCGGTCTCGCGCGCTTCCCAACCGTCCTCGGTGCGCGCGAGCAGTGCGGCGAAGTACACCGTGACTCTCCCACAGGTCTCAGGCCGTCCGGACTTACGGGCGGGGGCCGAATGTTCCGGCGCAGGTCCCCGCCCACACTCGGCATCGTGGCAGAAACCTCGGCTTTGCGAAGGGTCTTCCGCGCGTGCCGCGTGGCAGGCCTTCCGGCTTTTTTCCGCGCGGCGGGCCGCGCCGACCCCGACGGTGCCCGCCAGGTGGGGGCATTGTGCCGACCTGGGCACTACCAGCGGAACGTCCGCATCCGCATCTGCTGGCGCGCGCGTGCCGCGCGCGCCCGGCGTGGCTGGACGCGGTCACGGAGTTCCTTCGCCTCGTTCAGTTCGCGCAGGAACATGGCACGTCGCCGACGGCGTTCGGCGTCGCGCTCCTGCTGCGTGCGGGCGTCGCCCGCGTCGTCCGCGCCGGCGCCGTCGCTGCCGCGCTCCGCCATGGGGCACCACCCCTAGAGATCCACGTGCCCGGCCGGGACAGTCCAGGCGTAAGGGCACGCATTCCCCCTACCGGGTGGTTCAAAGCCTGAGCGGCCGTACGGACCGGGCAGGCCGGGGCGCGGGCCGAACGTTAGAGTCGTGGACATGCGGATCCACGTCGTCGACCACCCCCTGGTGGCGCACAAACTCACCACCCTGCGCGACGAGCGCACCGACTCGCCGACCTTCCGTCGGCTGGCCGACGAGCTGGTCACCCTGCTCGCCTACGAGGCGACCCGTGACGTGCGCACCGAGCAGGTGGACATCAGCACCCCCGTCGCGGACACCACGGGTGTGCGGCTGTCCCACCCGCGTCCGCTGGTCGTGCCGATCCTGCGGGCCGGACTCGGGATGCTGGAGGGCCTGGTGCGCCTCCTGCCGACCGCGGAGGTCGGCTTCCTCGGCATGATCCGCGACGAGGAGACCCTGGAGGCCAAGACCTACGCCACCCGCATGCCGGAGGACCTGTCCGGCCGGCAGGTGTACGTCCTGGACCCGATGCTGGCCACCGGCGGCACGCTGATCGCCGCCATCGACCTGCTGATCGAGCGGGGCGCCGACGACGTGACGGCCGTGGTGCTGCTGGCCTCGCCGGAGGGCGTCGAGGCGATGGAGCGCGCGCTCGCCGGCAAGCCGGTCACCGTGGTCACCGCGGCGGTCGACGACCACCTCAACGAGAGCGGCTACATCGTCCCGGGCCTGGGCGACGCGGGCGACCGCCTCTACGGCACGGCCGGCTGACGCCCGCCGTCCCACGACGCACGGAACCGGCCGCCGGGGCGCCACGCCCCGGCGGCCGGTTCCGTCGTACCGCCGGTACCGCGGTACCCCGGTGTCAGCAGGTGCC
Organism: Streptomyces sp. NPDC005722; assembly: GCF_040630935.1. Taxonomy (NCBI): domain Bacteria; kingdom Bacillati; phylum Actinomycetota; class Actinomycetes; order Kitasatosporales; family Streptomycetaceae; genus Streptomyces; species Streptomyces sp. NPDC005722. The sequence continues at coordinate 114,429 of NZ_JBEXYN010000005.1, read as the reverse complement.
GGCGCTCGGCGCCGCGCTCGGGCGGGCCAGGGCGGCGAGGGCCTTCTCGACGGCCTTGTCACCGGAGAGCTTGGTGAAGCCCTTGCCGAGCATCACGTCCACCGTGCCGGTGGCGCGCTTCGAGCCGGCGGCCGCGGGCTTGAGTGTGCTGGTGCCCTTGATCTGGGCGCTGACCAGCTTCATCGCGGCCTCGGCCTTGGGCCCGTGGCCGCCGATCAGGAGCGCGGCCTCCTTCACCTTGCGGTCGTACTGGGGGTCGGCGTTGCCGAAGGTGCCCACCTTGAACCCGCGTGCGGCGAACTCGTCCGCGGTGTCCTTGGCCAGACCGCCCTTGGCGGTGGCGTTGTAGATGTTGACCGTGAGTTCCCCGGGATCCGGGAAGGCGGTGGGGGCGGCCCCGGCGGACCCCTTGGGGGCCGCGGTCTTGCAGGCGCGCTCCCCGGCGGTGGTCCCGGCCTTGACGGCGGCGGCCTTCGCCGGCGTGGACTTGCCGCCGAAGACGTCGACCAGTTGGAGCGTGCCCCAGCCGGCGAGACCGACCACGGCGACGGTCGTCACGACGACCGCCACGATGCGTACCCGGCTCCGGGGGCGGCGCATCCGCGGGTACTGGTTCCCGGTCACCCGGTACTTCCCGCCCATGCCAGGGGGCGTCAGCATGCTCATGTGCGCAGCGTAGTGCGATCGGGCGTCCGGGCGTACTAAACGATCAACCAATCGGGGCCATTCAGGGGGACTTGAACCCGAAAGGGCGAAGCGCTCCGCCCGCCCGGACGGGCCCGCGGAGCGGTCCGGAGGTCAGTCCATCTCCAGCACCCGGGCGTGCAGCACCTGGCGCTGCTGCAGCGCCGCGCGCACGGCCCGGTGGAGCCCGTCCTCCAGGTAGAGGTCGCCCTGCCACTTCACGACGTGCGCGAACAGGTCCCCGTAGAAGGTCGAGTCCTCGGCGAGGAGGGTCTCCAGGTCGAGGTTGCCCTTGGTGGTGACCAACTGGTCGAGGCGGACCGGACGTGGGGCGACGTCCGCCCATTCACGGGTGCTTTTCCGGCCGTGGTCGGGGTACGGCCGCCCGCTTCCGATGCGCTTGAAGATCACACGGAAAGCCTACCGGGCAAGGGCGTACGGGCGCAGCAACGGCGCAGGAGTGCGATGGTGGGCAAATACGGTGATAGCGGGAGCAGCGGAGCAGCCGATGACCACGCCGAGCCTGCCCGGCGCCGCCCGGGCCATCGCCGAGGGGTACGCCTTCACCGGTCCGGCCCTCGAACTCGGCGCCCTGCTCTGGGAGGACCGGGTCCTGCCCGGGGCACCCGTCCGCGTCCCCCTAGCGGTGCTCAACCGGCACGGCCTCGTCGCGGGCGCGACCGGCACCGGCAAGACCAAGACGCTGCAACTCGTCGCGGAACAGCTGTCCGCGCACGGCGTGCCGGTCTTCCTGGCCGACGTCAAGGGCGACGTCTCCGGCATCTCTGCCCCGGGCGTGCCCGGCGACCGCGTCGTCCGGCGGGTCGCCGAGGTCGGGCAGGACTGGACCCCGGCCGGCTGCCCCGCCGAGTTCTACGCCCTCGGCGGCACGGGTCGCGGCATCCCGCTGCGCGCCACGGTGACGAGCTTCGGGCCCGTGCTGCTCTCCAAGGTGCTGGGGCTCAACACCACGCAGGAACAGTCGCTCGGCCTGATCTTCCACTACGCCGACACCAAGGGCCTGGAACTGCTGGACCTGAAGGACCTGCGGGCCGTGGTCACCTTCCTCACCTCCGACGAGGGCAAGCCGGAGCTGAAGGGGATCGGCGGGGTCTCCAGCGCGACGGCAGGAGTCGTCCTGCGGTCGCTGACGACCTTCGAGGCCCAGGGGGCGGGGGCCTTCTTCGGCGAGCCGGAGTTCGACACCGCCGAACTGCTGCGGACGGACGGCGACGGGCGGGGCGTCGTCTCCGTGCTGGAACTGCCCGCCGTGCAGGACCGGCCGCAGCTCTTCTCCACCTTCCTCATGTGGCTGCTGGCCGACCTCTTCGAGGACCTGCCCGAGGTGGGCGACCTGGACCGGCCCAAGCTGGTCTTCTTCTTCGACGAGGCGCACCTGCTCTTCACCGGGGCGAGCAAGGCCTTCCTGGAGGCCATCACGCAGACCGTGCGGCTGATCCGGTCCAAGGGCGTCGGCATCTTCTTCGTGACGCAGACCCCCAAGGACGTGCCCTCCGAGGTGCTCGGCCAGCTCGGCAACCGGGTGCAGCACGCGCTGCGCGCCTTCACCCCGGAGGACGCCAAGGCGCTCAAGGCGACCGTGCGCACCTTCCCCACCTCGCCGTACGACCTGGAGGAACTGCTCACCGGGCTCGGTACCGGCGAGGCCGTTGTCACCGTCCTCGACGAGGACGGCGCCCCCACCCCGGTCGCCGCGGTACGGCTGCGGGCACCGCGGTCGCTGATGGGCCCCGCCGACCCGGCGGCGATGGACGCCGCGATCGCGGACTCGGCGCTGTACGGGCGCTACGCGCAGGCGGTGGACCGGGAGTCGGCGTACGAGCGGCTCGCCGGACGGCCGGAGCCGGCCCCCGTACGGCCCTCCCCGCCGGGCCCCGCCAGGAGCGGGCGCGGCGAGCGGCCGCGCGAGGAGACGGGGGTGGTCGAACAGGTGATGGGCAGCGGCGTCTTCCAGTCGCTGGCCCGCTCCATCGGCACCCAGATCGGGCGGGAGATCACCCGGTCGCTCTTCGGCACGTCCAAGCGCCGCCGTCGCTAGGGGCAGGGCCCTCAGGACTCCTTCGCGGACTTCGCTTCCTTCGCGGCCCGCTTCTGCTCCTGCTTGAAGGCCCGCACCTTGTCCAGGGACTCCGGGCCGGTGATGTCGGCGACCGACCGGTGGGAGCCCCGGTCCCCGTACGCGCCCGCCGCCTCGCGCCACCCCTCGGGTGCCACGCCGAGCTGCTTGCCGAGCAGCGCCAGGAAGATCTGCGCCTTCTGCTTCCCGAAGCCGGGCAGCTCGTTGAGCCGGGTCAGCAGTTCGCGGCCGGTGGGGACGTCGCGCCAGACGGCTCCGGCGTCGCCGTCGTAGTGCTCGACGAGGTACTGGCACAGCTGCTGGACCCGCTTGGCCATCGAGCCCGGGTAGCGGTGGACGGCGGGCTTCTGCGAGAGCAGCTCGGAGAAGGCCTCGGGGTCGTAGGCCGCGATCTCACCGGCGTCGAGGTCCTCGCGGCCCATGCGCTGCGCGATGGTCCAGGGGCCGGAGAAGGCCCATTCCATCGGGATCTGCTGGTCGAGCAGCATGCCGACCAGGGCCGCCAGCGGACTGCGGGAGAGCAGGGCGTCGGCCTCGGGCTGCTGGGCGAGGCGGAGTGTGGTTGCCATGCACCGATGATCCCGCGACCCGGGATCAGCGGCACGCCGCCCGCGGGTCACCCGGACGGCGCAGCGCGGATGGCCGTACCCACCGGCCGGGCGGACCGTGTGGAGTGTCCGGGCAGCGAGCCCGGGCAGCGAGTGGACGGGAGCCGTCACATGAGCCAGCAGACACAGCCGGTCACGGAGCGCACGCACTCGGGGTGGGCGACGGGCGGTACCACCTTCGCCGGGGTGCTGCTCATCGTCTCCGGTGTCGTGATGATCCTCGAGGGCATCTCGGCCATCGCCCAGGACGACATCTGGGTCCGGCTCGGTGACTACGTCTTCAAGTTCAACCTGACGGCGTGGGGCTGGATCCACCTCGTGCTCGGCGTGCTGGTCATCGTGGTGGGCGCCGCCCTGCTCCAGAACGCCCCCGACTGGGCCCGGGTCGCCGGTGTCGCCCTGGCGGCGTTCAACATCGTCGTGAACTTCGCGTGGATGCCGTACACGCCGGTGTGGGCGATCATCGTCATCGCCGTGGACGTCTTCGTCATCTGGGCGCTGTGCAGGAGCTGGGGGGAGCACCGGGAGCACCGGGCGCACCCGAAACGGGTCTGACCGCCGTCGCCGTCGCCGTCGCCGACGCCCGGGGCCGGTCCGGAGCACGGGGCGGCCCCGGGCGTTCCCGCGGTGTTTTCACCCGTTCGTATGGCTTGCCCGTGATGCCGGATAGGGGACGTGGCCCCGGGTAGCGCTGAACGAGTGACGCAGCCATTTGAACTGCCCGACTTCTACCTCCCGTACCCCGCGCGGCTCAACCCCCACGTGGAGGAGGCCAGGGAGCACTCCCGTGGCTGGGCGCGGGAGATGGGGATGCTCGAGGGCTCGGGCATCTGGGACACCGACGACCTCGACGCGCACGACTACGCGCTGCTGTGCGCGTACACGCACCCGGACTGCTCCGGGCCGGCCCTGTCCCTGGTGACGGACTGGTACGTGTGGGTCTTCTTCTTCGACGACCACTTCCTGGAGGCGTTCAAGCGCACGCAGGACCGCGAGGGTGGCAAGGCGTACCTGGACCGGCTGCCCGCCTTCATGCCGATGGACCTCGCGCAGGGCACGCCCGAGCCGCGGAACCCGGTGGAGGCGGGCCTCGCCGACCTGTGGGCGCGCACGGTGCCGGCGATGTCCATGGACTGGCGCGGGCGCTTCGCCGAGAGCACCGAGCACCTGCTCAACGAGTCCCTGTGGGAGCTGTCCAACATCAACGCGGGCCGGGTGCCCAACCCGGTGGAGTACATCGAGATGCGGCGCAAGGTCGGCGGCGCGCCCTGGTCGGCGGGGCTGGTGGAGTACGCCGCCGGGGCCGAGGTGCCGGCCGCCGTCGCCGGGGCGCGGCCGCTGCTCGTGCTGCGGGACGCCTTCTCCGACGCGGTGCACCTGCGCAACGACCTCTTCTCGTACCAGCGCGAGACCGAGGAGGAGGGCGAGTTCAGCAACGGGGTGCTGGTCCTGGAGACCTTCCTCGGCTGCTCGACGCAGGAGGCCGCGGAATCGGTCAACGACCTGCTGACCTCCCGGCTGCACCAGTTCGAGAACACCGCGCTCACCGAACTGCCCCCGCTCTTCGCCGAGCACGCGCTCGACCCGGAGCAGTGCGCGCGGGTGCTGGCGTACGTCAAGGGCCTGCAGGACTGGCAGTCCGGCGGCCACGAGTGGCACATGCGCTCCAGCCGCTACATGAACGGCGGCGGGGCGGGCGCCGCCGCGGGCCCCCGGTGGTCGGCGTTCGCGCTGCCCGGCGGGCTCGGGGTGTCGGCGGGCACCGTACGGACCACCGGCCGCGCCGAGACGGCCCGCGTCCGGTCGTTCACCCATGGGCCGCGGCACACCGGGCCGACCCCGCTGCCCGACTTCCTCATGCCGTTCCCGGCCCGGCTCAGCCCGCACCTGGACGCCGCGCGGCGCCACGTCGTCGACTGGGCGCACCGGACGGGACTGCTGCTGCCGCAGCCCGGCGTCCCGCACTCCCACGTCTGGGACGAGCACAAGCTGGCCGCCTTCGACTTCCCGCTGTGCGCCGCCGGCATCCACCCCGACGCGTCACCTGAGGCGCTGGACCTCACCTCGGGCTGGCTCACCTGGGGCACCTACGCCGACGACTACTTCCCCGCCGTCTACGGCCGCACCCGCGACCTGGCCGGCGCCCGCGCGGCCAACGAGCGCCTGTCGGCCCTCATGCCGGTGGACGGCTCCGCCGCCCCGGCCCCGGCCACCGCCCTGGAACGGGGCCTGGCCGACCTGTGGACCCGGACGGCCGCGACCATGGAACCGCAGGCGCGGCGCCGCTTCCGCACGGCCGTCGAGAACATGACGGGCAGCTGGCTGTGGGAACTGGCCAACCAGGCGCAGAACCGCGTCCCCGACCCCGTCGACTACCTGGAGATGCGCCGTCACACCTTCGGCTCCGACCTGACGATGAGCCTGTGCCGGCTGGGGCACGGCCGGCGGGTGCCCGAGGAGGTCTACCGCAGCGGGCCGATGCGCTCCCTGGAGAACGCCGCCGCCGACTACGCCTGCCTGATGAACGACGTCTTCTCGTACCAGAAGGAGATCGAGTTCGAGGGCGAGATCCACAACGCGCTGCTGGTCGTGCAGAACTTCTTCGACTGCGACGAAAAGGTCTCGCTCGCCGTCGTCCACGACCTGATGACCGGGCGGATGCGGCAGTTCCAGCACGTGGCCGCGTACGAACTCCCGGTCCTGTACGACGACTTCGCCCTCGACCAGGAGGCCCGCGCGGTGCTGGACGGCTATGTGCGCGAGCTGCAGGACTGGCTCTCGGGCATCCTCGCCTGGCACCGCGGCTGCCACCGCTACGACGAGGCCGAACTGCGCCGCCCGGTCGGCGGGTTCCGGCCCCCCACCGGCCCGACCGGCCTCGGCACGTCCGCGGCCCGCCTCGCGCTCCTGGCCGCACGCTGACGTATGCGGCGGGGGCGGGGGCGCCGCGCCCGCCCCCGCCGCGGGGTGGTTCGGTGCGCGGCGGGGGGCGGGCCGTCCGGCTCCGGGGGTGATGAGGGGTCCTCGTCCGTGACCGGTGCGGCCTCGTGCCCGGGAGGGCGGCGGAAATCATTTGCCGCGCCGCGCGGGGGATGTGACGATCCCGCACATGACCGAAAGCACCTGCCACGGAAAGGGCGCGCGCCGCCCGCACCGGTGAGCCCCGAGGCACCGGCCCCGCTGCCGGACGCTCTCGCGCACGGTCCCTCCCCACCCGCAGCCGGATACCCCCGGCCGCCCCGCCCTGCACGGACACAGGAGGACCGACACCGTGAACGACGAACCACTGACCGCGATACGCCGGCTGGTCGACGCCGGCGACGCCCGTGGCGCCATCCGCGAACTGCGAGCCCACGCCGAGACCACCGACCCCGCCCGTCTTGCCCCCCTCATGGAGGGCGTCGCCCGGCTTTCCGGCCTCGACGCCCTCGCCGCCGCGGCCGCCGCGCTGGCCGCGGAGCCCCGCGGCGCGCAGGAGCTGTACGCGTACGGCTACGCCTGCGTCGAGGAGGGCGCGTCCTTCCTCGCGGTGCCCGCACTGCGCGCGGCGCTGCGCGAGGCGCCCGGCTCCCGCGGCGTCCTGGTGGAGCTGGTCGCCGCGCTGGAGCGCGAGGAACGCCACAGCGAGGTGACGGAACTGCTCCGCGCGCGCGAACCCGACCTCGCCCCCTGGCCGGAGCGCTACCTGCTGGCCCACAACGCCCTGGTGGCCGGTGAGTTGGCACTCGCCCGCGCCACCGCCGCCCGGCTGCCCCGGCCGGATGGGGCCGACGAAAGCTGGCAGCCCGCCGAGGCACGCCTGCGCCGGATGCTCGGACGGGCCGACGCGCTGGCCGGGTTCAGCGCGCTGGACGACCGCGACCTGCGCGGCTGGCACCACGTCCTGACCGGCGGCCTGCTCGCGACGCTCTCCCCGTACGGCTTCGAGAGCATGACCGGCCGCTGGGCCTTCCTCCAGGACAGCCCGGCCCTGTGTCACCTCGGCCTGGACCGGCTCAGGCTGGCGATCGAGGCCGGCGGGACGGCACCGCGTGCGGTCTGCGCGCTGCCCGACCGCTCCAGCCGGATCATGGCCCTGGCCGCGGCCCGGGTCCTGGGACTGCCCCTCGAGCCGTACGCGCCGGACCGCCCGGACACCGTGGTCGTCGGCTACGACCTGGGCGAGACCGACCCCGCCCTGCTCGGCGGTCTCCTCGACCGCGCTCCGGGGCAGGTGCTGTACGAGCACGCCACCTGCTGGACCCGGCCGCCCGCGGTCTGCGCCGACGTCAGCGGCCTGCTCGCGCAGCACTGTGTCCCGTTCTGGGGCGAGCAGTTGCGGCAGGACCCGGACGGCTCCGTCGGGAAGTCCGCCGCCGACGACCGCGCCGAGCAGGAGATCGCCGACGACGTCCTCGCCGCCGATACGACCCCGGACCCGGGCGACGGCGGGACCCCGCCCGATTCGGACGAGGCCTTCCGCTCCTTCGCCGCCCGGCTGGCCGGCCGCCCGCCGCGGGGGCCGCGGGAACGGTCCGCCCCGTCCGGTCCGGTGCGCAGCGGCCGCTTCGCGTGAGGCGGCGGGCCGCCGGTCAGTCCATCCAGGCCTGGTAGGACATGACGTCGCCGGCCTTCACCCGGTACTCGGGCTGGTCCTTGGTGAAGGTCTCCTCGACGCCGAGGACGCGCCCGTCGGCCGGGTCGAGGACGAGCATGCGGCGCAGGCCGGCGGTGTCGTGGACGTAGGCCTGGCCGCGCCTGCCCAGGCGGTCGGTGACGGCGCCGGCCGGGCGGAGGCCCGGGGCGGCGGCGAGGAGCTCGTCGACGGCGGCGGTGCCTGCGGGCCCCGGAGTCCAGTCCTGCAGCAGCGAGGCCAGCGCGTCCACCAGTTCCGGGGTGCCGGCGCAGGCGCAGCCGTACACCTGCGACAGGTAGCCCCGCAGTTCCTTGGCCGAGTCCGGGGGCTCGGTCCCGGACCGGCCGTACGGGGGGAGCGTGCCCGGGGGGAACGCGGCGCGGTGCAGGACCTCGCCGTCGGCGACGGTGTGCGGGGCGCCGCCGGAGTCGCTGATCACCGGTTCGCCGGGGTGCCGGGGGTCGGTGGCGACGACCAGTTCGGTGCCGCTGCCGTCGGCGTCCCAGCGGGTGAGGTGCTCCTCGGGCAGGGTGACGGGCGGCCGGGCGCCCGGGCCCGACTCCATGGCCATGCTCCACGTCATCACGTGGCTCCCCCGCCGGGTGCCCGTGCCGCCGCCCCGTGCCGCCGCCTCGCGGGCCGCGCCGGCCACGTCGGCCAGCGGGACCTCCTGTGAGCCGGCCAGCGGACGCAGCGCGACGGGCGCGGCGACCGCCGGGGTGCCGCCGGCCCCGGAGAGCACGACGACCAGGGCGGCCACCACGGCCGCCGCCACCGTGGCCAGGCCCGTGGCGAGGCCGCCCACCCGGCGGCCGGTCCGGCGGGGCGCGGACGCGGCGGCCCCTCCGGACGCCGCTTCGGCGGCCAGCAGCCGCCGCAGCGTGTGCTCGGCCCGCGCGTCCAGCGGGCGGTCGCGCCAGCGCGGATCCCCGGCCGGCACGGGGTCGGCCCGGCGCAGCAGCTCCAGTTCCGGCTCGTCGGTCATGGCCCCTCCTGGGTCACGGTCATCCCCATGCGGTCGATCTGCTCGCGCAGCCTGCGGCGCGCCCGGTGCAGGCGCATGGCGGCGGCGGAACGCCCGCAGCCGAGCGCCACCGCCAGTTCCCCGACGTCCAGCTCCTCCCAGGCGGTCAGCCGCAGCACCTCCTGGTCGGGCGCCGCCAGCCGGCCCAGCGCCTCGTGCACCCAGGAGCCGGGTGCCTCGGTGCCGGGGCTCGGCACGAGGTGCGCGCCGTGCGCCGTCTCGTGGTTCCCGATCCGGTCCAGCAGCCTGCGCCGCCGCCCCTGCCCGCGCACGCTGTTCGCCATGCAGTTGCGGGCGACGCCGTACAGCCAGGGCAGCGAGTACGAGGGGTGCTCGGCGCGGCGCCGCCAGGCGACGGCGAAGACCTCCGCCACCACTTCCTCCACCTCGTCGTACGCCTGCCGCCCGGCCGTCCGCCGGGCGACGTAGCGGCTGACCGCCCAGTAGTGCTCGCGGTAGGCAGCGGCGAACGCCTGGGAATGCGTCTCGTCCGTGCTCATGACCGCTTGGTGTCCGCCATGGGTCCGATCATCACACCCCGCCGCTGTGACGTTCTCCGCGTGACGCCGGGGCCCGGCCCGGACACCTACCGGGCATGAGTCTCACGTTCCCGCGACGCGCGGCGTCCGCCGTGGCCTGGCTGACCACGACCGACCACAAGGCCATCGGCACGCTCTACCTCGGCACGGCGTTCGCCTTCTTCTGCGGGGGCGGGGTGATGGCCCTGCTGATGCGTGCCGAACTCGCCCGGCCCGGTCTGCAGGTCATGTCGAACGAGCAGTTCAACCAGCTGTTCACGATGCACGGCACCGTGATGCTGCTGATGTTCGCGACCCCGTTGTTCTCCGGCTTCGCGAACTGGATCATGCCGCTGCAGATCGGCGCCCCGGACGTCGCGTTCCCCCGGCTCAACATGCTCGCGTACTGGCTCTACCTCTTCGGCTCGCTGATCGCGGTGGGCGGCTTCCTCACCCCGCAGGGCGCGGCGGACTTCGGCTGGTTCGCCTACGCACCGCTGTCGAGCGCGGTGCACTCGCCCGGGGTGGGCGGCGACCTGTGGATCATGGGGCTGGCGCTGTCCGGCTTCGGGACCATCCTGGGCGCGGTCAACCTGATCACCACGATCATCTGCATGCGCGCCCCCGGCATGACGATGTTCCGGATGCCGATCTTCACCTGGAACGTGCTGCTCACCGGTGTGCTGGTGGTGATGGCCTTCCCGGTGCTGGCCGCGGCCCTGCTCGCGCTGGAGGCGGACCGGAAGTTCGGGGCGCACGTCTTCGACCCGGCGAACGGCGGGGCGCTGCTGTGGCAGCACCTGTTCTGGTTCTTCGGCCACCCCGAGGTCTACATCATCGCGCTGCCCTTCTTCGGGATCGTGAGCGAGGTCGTACCGGTCTTCTCGCGCAAGCCGATGTTCGGGTACACCGGCCTCATCGCGGCGACGATCTCCATCGCCGGGCTGTCGGCGACGGTCTGGGCGCACCACATGTACGTCACCGGCGGGGTGCTGCTGCCCTTCTTCTCCTTCATGACGCTGCTCATCGCCGTGCCGACCGGGGTGAAGGTCTTCAACTGGATCGGCACGATGTGGAAGGGCTCGCTGAGCTTCGAGACGCCGATGCTCTGGGCGACCGGTTTCCTCGTGACCTTCGTCTTCGGCGGGCTCACCGGCGTGATCCTGGCGTCGGCGCCGCTGGACTTCGCGGTCTCCGACTCCTACTTCGTCGTGGCGCACTTCCACTACGTCGTCTTCGGCACCGTCGTCTTCGCCATGTTCTCCGGGCTGCACTTCTGGTGGCCGAAGTTCACCGGCAAGATGCTCGACGAACGCCTCGGCAAGATCACCTTCTGGACGCTCTTCGCCGGTTTCCACGGCACCTTCCTCGTCCAGCACTGGCTGGGCACGCAGGGCATGCTGCGGCGCGTCCCGGACTACCTGGCGGCGGACGGCTTCACCACGCTGAACACCGTCTCGACGGTCAGCTCCTTCCTGCTGGGGCTGTCGATCCTGCCGTTCCTCTACAACGTGTGGCGGACGGCCAAGTACGGCGAGCCGGTCGGCACCGACGACCCCTGGGGCTGGGGCCGTTCCCTGGAGTGGGCGACGAGCTGCCCGCCGCCGCGCCACAACTTCCGCTCCCTGCCGCGCATCCGTTCCGAGTCGCCCGCCTTCGACCTGCGCCACGCCGCACCCATGGTGCCGGGAGGGGTGCCCGACAGGCCGGACACGCCGCTCCCGGCGGCCCGTTCCGACGCCTAGCGCGGGCCCGCCGACCCCTCAGCCGGCCGCCCCTACCGCGCCCTCGGCGACGGCCAGGGCCAGCGCCATGATGCTGAGCTGGGGGTTCACCTCGGGGCAGCTGGGCAGCGCCGAGGCGTCGGCGATCAGCACCCCGTGGACGCCGCGCAGCCGTCCCGCGGCGTCGGCGGGCGCCACCCGCGGGTCCGCGCCCAGCGCCACCGTCCCCGTGGGGTGGAAGGCCGACAGGTGCAACTGCCGCGCCGTCACGCCCTCCAGGGCCGCCGAGAACTCCCGCGGCGTACGCGCCCGCGGGGCGGTGGGGACACCGGTGAGCACCTCCTCGGCCCCGGCGGCGAAGAGCAGGCCGCCCATCGCACGGACGGCGCGCAGCAGACGGCGGCCGTCGCGGGGGTCGAGGTCGTAGCGGAGCAGGGCGCCCTCGCGGCCGAGGACGCGTCCGCCGGGCCGGTCCGCGATCATCGCGCCGAAGGTGGCCAGCCGTCCGGAGTCCTCCAGTTCCGCGCGCAGCTCGCGGCCGACGCCCGGCAGCACGAACGAGCCCATGCCGGGCGGCGGGGCGGTGGCCTCGACGAGGATGCCGTCCCCGTGCAGCTCCTCCACGCCGACGCTCTGCAGCACCGCCGGTCCGCCGTCCGCGACCGGCTCGGCGAACCGCCCGGCGACGCTGGTGGCGGGGTGCACGGCCAGGTTGCGGCCGGTCCGCGGGTGCCCGCCGAGGCCGGAGCGGCGCAGCAGCGGGGGAGTGCGCAGCGCGCCCGCGGCCACCACGACCAGGGGGCTGAGGATCTCCAGTTCGCTGCCGTCGGGCCGCCGTACCGCCACGCCGCAGGCGCGCGGGCCGCCGGGCCGGTCGGGCTCGGTCAGCACCCGCCGCACCTCGGCCCCGGTGACGATCCGGGCCCCGGCGGCGCACGCCTGCGGCAGCACCGACAGCTGGACGCTCTGCTTCGCCCCGGACGGGCAGCCCACCACGCACTGGCACGAGCCCCGGCAGCCGGGCGCGTTGCGCCGCAGGGGCGCGGCCCGCCAGCCGAGCGCGCCCGCGCCGAGCAGCGCGAGGTCGCCGTTGCGGCCCAGTACGTCATGCGGCTGGGGCGCCACCCGCAGGGTGCGCTCCACCTCGTCCAGGTACGCGCCGAAGGCCGCCGGGTCCGCGAGGTCCCCGAGCCCGTGCTCCTCCCGCCACCGGGCCAGCACCCGGTCCGGAGTGCGGTAGCAGGTGCCGGAGTTGACGACCGTCGTACCGCCGACGGCACGGCCGGTCGGCACGATCAGCGGGGGGTTCCCGAGGGCCACGGTGGCGCCGCCGTCCCGGTACAGCTCGGCGAACCGGTCGAGCGGCGCCCGCCGTCCGAACTCCGCCGTGGTGTGCCGCCGGCCCTCCTCCAGGACGACCACCCGCAGGCCGGCCAGGGCCAGGGTGCGCGCCGCCATCGCCCCGCCGGCGCCCGAGCCGACGACGACGGCGTCCGCGCGCGAGCGGTCCGGCCACTCGCCGGCGGGCACGCAGTCCAGCGGCGGGTCCTGCGGGGCCGCGGGCACCGCGGCGCGGGGCGCTCCCGCCAGCAGCCGTTCGGTGCCCGCCGCCAGCAGCACCGGTACTTTGACCACGTCGAGCAGGGGCAGCAACGCGGGCCGCGCGGCGAGCCCCGCCAGCACCCGTTCCCGCTCCCCCGGGCCCAGCCGCTCCAGCCGCCGCCCGGTGCGCACCGCCGCGTAGGCGTCGACTGCGGCCGCCGCGGCACGGAAGCCGTGCCGGGTCCGCGCGGGCATCGCCGCCAGCAGGCCGTCCAGCCGGCGCGGTACGCCCGCGGGCCAGCCGCCGTCGCCCGGGTCGGCGAGCAGCGCGGCGACCAGGCCGCGGACGGCGGCGCTCACCGGCCGCCCACTTCGGCGTGGGCGGTGCCGGCGAGCGTCCACTGCGCCTCGGTGCGCCAGCCGCCGCGGCCCCGGCGCTCCAGCACGACGTGGGCGTCGGCGGTCTCGCTGTTGCGGCACACGGCGGGGGAGCCGTCGGGGTCGGCGTAGTCGAGGGCGAGGGTGCGCTCCGGCGGCTGCTCGACCCGTACGGTGATCCGCCGCCCGCCCGCCCGCCCGGTGACCGTCCACCGCGGCAGGCCGATGTCGGCGGTGAAGCGGGCGAGGCCCGCCCGCCCGAGTGCCGGGCGCAGGCCGCCGCGCGGCCAGTCGCGGCCGTCCTTGCGCAGCCGCAGGAAGACCAGCGGCGGCAGCCGGTCCAGACCCGGGCGGGTGGAGACCGCCGCGACGACCTCCAGCACGTCCCCGTCGCCGAGGTCGGCGTGCAGCCAGGCCCAGCGGCGGGCGTTGCCGTGGCCGTAGATGCGGGCCGAGGCCCCGGGGGCGCCGCGCAGGGCGAGTTCGGACGTCCCGTGGCGGACGGTGCCCGTGTACCGGGCGCGGGGCGACGGCAGGATCTGCGCGGCGGGCAGCAGCGGGTGCCGCCACGACCAGCGCGGGAAGGTGTACAGCGGCGGCTCGGCGCCGGGGTCCTCGGTGAGGTCCCAGGTCAGCTCGCCCGCCGTGCCGCGCAGCCGGCCGGGCACCGCCTCGACGCCGTCCGCCGTGAAGCCCTCGGCGCCCGTCGCGGGCTCCCAGGGCAGCGGCCCGAAGCGGGCGTGCTCCACGGGGCCCCCGCCGTCCGGGGGGAAGACGGCGGCCCAGCCGTGGGCGAAGGCGGGGGAGCCGTCGGCGGGGGCGACGAGTTCGTGGTGGAGCCACAGTCCGGTGCCGGTCGCCGGGTCGGTGGCCGTGGTGTACCAGACCTCGGTGCGGCCCGCGGCGCCGTCCCAGCGCGGCGCCCACTGCGCGCGGGGGTCGTCCCTGCGCGGGAAGCGGAAGCTCGCCAGGAACGGCACGAGCGAGGTCGCCGTACGGAAGCGCAGGGTGCCGGTGCCGGCCGGTTCCGGGTCGTCCCCGGCGGTGAGGGTGAAGGGCAGCGTGGTCATCGAGGCCAGCGGCCGCCGCGGGGTGACGGACTTCCAGCCCTCCAGGAGGCAGCGCTCGCCGTCCAGTTCGTACTCCAGCCGGTAGTGGACGCGCCGCCGGGCCAGCGGCGACACCTCCAGCGTGCCGGTGACGGCGGTGTCTGCCCGGCCCGCGACGCGCAGCCGTCCGCCGACGCGGGCCGCGGTCGTGCGGTGCGGCAGCAGCAGGCCGTCGCTGCGCGCCGTCAGTTCCAGCCGCACCGGCCGCTCCCGGTCCTCGCCGCGCAGCCGTACGGTGCCCGACATGCGCTCGGCGAAGACCGTCCCCCGTGCCGCGCTCACCGGGACTTCAGCCCCTCGCGCATGATCTCCTCGGTCGCCGTCAGATAGGCCTCCGCCGCCGCGCGGGCGGCCGCGCCGTCGCCCTCCTCCACCGCGGCGACCACGGGCGCCAGCCGCGCGTACGCCTCCTGCGGGTCCTGGAAGGGGCCCGCGAGGTGCCGGCGCATCGGCAGGTAGGCGTTGAACAGGGTGTTGGTGAGGAGCACGTAGACGCGGTTGCCGGTGGCGCGGGCCAGTGCCCGGTGCACCTCGGCGTCCGCCAGCTGCACCGCGTCCGGGTCGCCGGCCGTGCGCACGGCCTCCACCAGCTCCCGCAGCCGGGTCCGCGCGGCGCCGTTCGCGCGGGCCGCGGCCGCGCCGGCGATCAGGGCGCCCACCCCGCGCCGTGCCTCGAAGATCTCGCCGAGCCAGCGGGCGTCGTGCCGGACGAGCATGGGCAGCAGGTCGGCGCCGCCCAGGCGTTCGTAGTCCCGGACCCGGGTGCCGACGCCGTGCCGCGTCTCCAGCAGTCCGGCCTGCACCAGCCGGCCGAAGGCGTGCTTGAGGGTGGTCCGGGTGACGCCGTACCCCTCGGCCAGCGTGCGTTCGGGCGGCAGCAGACTTCCCGCGGGGTGGCGGCCGGTGAGGATCTCCTCGCGGATGCGGTCCTCCAGGACGTCCACGATCGACGTGCGCGGCAGCGCTTCCATCACACCTCCATGGTTCAGTGGATGAGCCACTCAACCAATGAGCCGACGCACCGTCAAGACCCGCCCCCGCGGCGGCCGTCGCTCACCCGCCCGGCGGCGCGTCACCCGCCGTCCGGTCGCCGCACCGCGACGGTCGGCTTACGTTCGCGATGGCATGCCCTCGCCCCGCCCGTCCCCACGGCCGAAAGGCACCGACATGACGCAGCCGTGCGCCCGTCCGTCCGGGCTCCGCAGCACCGTGCGGAGGGCCGTCGCGACGGCCCTCGCCGCCGCCGCGCTCCCCACGGCCCTGGCGTGCGGCGGGCCCGCGGAGAGCACCCGCTCCCCCGGGGGTACCAGGACGGCGACGTCCGCGCCGGCCTCGCCGCTCGCGCGGGCCGAGGAGGACCGGACGGCGGACCCGGCCTCCGCCTCCCCCGCGCAGGCCTCCCCCGGCGGTTCGCCGACCAGTTCGCCGAGCGGTTCGCCGGGAGCGGGCGACGACTTCCCGGCGCTCACCGGCGAGGTCGTCAAGAAGCTCGACGACGCGCTGGAGGCCACGCTGAAGAGGACCGCGGTGCCCGGTGTGAGCGTCGGGTTGTGGGCCGCGGGCAAGGGCTCCTGGGTCCGCGCCCTCGGCGTGGCCGACAAGAGGTCAAAGGCGCGCATGTCGCCCGACCTCTACGTGCGGATCGGCAGCGAGACCAAGACCTTCACCGTGACGGCGCTGCTGAAGCTGGTCGACCAGGGGAAGGTCGCGCTCGACGACCCCGTCGCCCGCTACGTGGACGGCGTGCCCGGCGGCGACCGCATCACGCTGCGGCACCTCGCCGAGATGCGCAGCGGGCTCTACAACTACACGGACGACCCGGCCTTCCAGAAGACCCTCAAGGCCGACCCGCACCGGGAGTTCGTCCCCGCCGAACTGCTCGCCTACGCCTTCCAGCACCCCTCGCCGTCCGGTCCCGGCGCCCGCTTCCAGTACTGCAACACCAACACCGTCCTGCTGGGCCTGGTGATCGAGAAGGCGAGCGGCCAGTCGTTCGGCGACTACCTGCAGCGCAACGTGCTCGCCCCGGCCAAGCTGAAGCACACCGTCCTCCCGGCGGGGCGCGCCTTCCCGAGCCCGCACGCCCGCGGTTACACCCGGCAGACCAAGGACGGCAAGGAGGCCGACGCCACCGACTGGAACCCCTCCTGGGCCTGGGCCGCGGGCGCGATGATCTCCGACCAGCAGGACCTGCGGGCCTGGGCCCGCATCGTGGCCGAGGGCACCCTGCTGGCCGGGGCGACGCAGACGCAGCGCACGACCTTCCTCCCCACCCCCTACCCGGGCATCGGCTACGGCCTCGGCCTCTTCGACAACCACGGCTGGATCGGGCACAACGGCTCCCTGCCCGGCTACCAGAGCACGGCCGTCCACCTGCCCGGGGCCGGGGCCACCCTGGTCGTGCTGCTCAACACCGACACCCCCGTGGGCGGCAACGAGCCCAGCAGCCTCTTCGCCGAGGCCATCACCAAGATCGTCACCCCGGAGCACGTCTACGCGTTCCCGCCCACCAACGGCACCGGCACCAGCCCGAGCAGCAGCTGAGCGCGGGGAGGCCGCCCTTCCCGGCCGCGCGGGATCAGCCGGCCGGGAAGGGCGGCCTGCGGTCCCGCCACGGGACGGCCTGCTCCAACTGCGCGGCGACCGCCAGCAGCAGGTCCTCCCGGCCGTGGGCGGCGACCAGTTGCACCCCGACCGGCAGTCCCTCGCGGCTCTGGCCGAGCGGCAGGCTGACCGCCGGGTGCCCCGAGACGTTGAAGGCCGCCGTGAACGGCCCGTACGCGAACAGCTCGCGCAGCCAGGAGCGCACCGTGTGCCGGGGGTCGTCGTGGTCGAGGGTGCCGTGCGGCGCGGGGAGCGCGCCCAGCGTCGGCGTGACGAGCAGGTCGTGACCGGCGAAGAAGCGGTCCACCGCGCGGGTCACGCGGTGCTGCGCCTCCATCGACGCCATCAGCTCCAGCGCCGTGCACGCCTCGGTCTCGGCGAGCACCGCCCGCGACACCGCCTCCAGCAGGGAGCGGTCGATGCGCGGGGCCGCCCGCAGCAGCGCGCCGCCACTGGCGAACGCGCCCAGCGCGGCGGCCTCCACGAGGTCGTCCCCGTCCAGGCGCGGCGCGTCCTCGCCGACGCGGTGCCCGATCCACTCCAGCACCTTGGCCGCGTCGACGGCGACCGCGGCGACCTGCGGGTCCACCGGCGTCCCCGTCCACGCGGCGGTGGTCACGGCGACCCGCAGCCGCCCCGGGTCGGAGCGCACCGCCCGCGCGTACGGCACCGGGGGCGCCGGGAGCGGGTACTTGGCGCCGTCACCGGGCCCGGCCACGGCGTCGAGCAGCGCCGCCGCGTCCCGTACCGTCCTGGTCACGGCGAACTCCACCTGCAGCCCGAACGCCGCCTCGCCCGTGAGCGGCCCGCACGGGGTGCGCCCCCGGCCCGGCTTGAGCCCGACCAGCCCGCAGCAGGACGCCGGGATGCGGATCGAACCGCCCGCGTCGTTGGCGTGCGCCACGGGCACCGCGCCCGCCGCGACCAGCGCGGCCGAGCCGCCGCTCGACCCGCCCACCCCGCGCGCCGGGTCCCAGGGGTTGCGCGTCGGCCCGTACCGCACCGGCTCCGTGGCGAAGTTCAGGCCGAACTCCGGCGCGGTGCTCTGGCCGAGCGCCACCAGCCCGGCCTCCCGGAACCGGGCCATCAGATCGTGGTCGGCGTCCGCCACGGCACCCCGCAGGGCGCGGCTGCCCAGGGTGAAGGGCACACCCCGCACGAACGGCCCGCCGTCCTTGACGACGAAGGGCACCCCGCCCAGTGGCCCGTCCGTCCGGTGGGCGGGCGCGGGGTCGAACAGCGGCAGCGTCAGCGCGTTGAGCTCCGCCCCCGCCGCCTCCAGGGCCGTGCGTGCGACGGCCTCCACCTCGCCCGCCGTCACCTCGCCGGCGCGGATCAGCTCCCGCAGCCCGGTCGCGTCCCGCTCCGCGTACTCGTGCAGTTCCAGCGTTCCGCCCTCCCGCGCCCTGTCCCGCGGTCAGCGTGGCACGCGCCGCCGGGCCGCCACCACGGGGTTTTCGCCGGCGAGGGGGCGGGTCAGACGACCTTGCGGCGCACCAGCGCGCCCAGCACCAGGGCGCCGGGGACGAGGGGCAGCCAGACCGTCACGATGCGGTAGCCGAGGACCGCCGAGGTGGCCGCCGCAAGGGAGGCGCCGGTGGCGACGAGGGCCACCACGAGCGCCGCGTCGACCGAGCCGACGCCGCCGGGGGTCGGCAGCGCCGCCGCCGCGACGCTGGCCACCAGGTAGGCGACGGCGACGTGGGTGAACGGCACCGGGACACCCAGGGCCATGGTGACGGCGACGAGGCCGGCGGCCTGCAGCGCGGGGAAGGCGAGCGAGCCGCCCCACAGCGCGAGGGCCCGCGACGGCCGGGCGTGCAGCGTGCGCGCGTCGGTGAACGCCGTGGCCAGGAACGTACGGACCACCTGCCGCAGCCGGGGCATCGCGACCAGCACGACCGTCACGACCACGCACACCCCGGCCGCCGCCCCCGCCGTGGGGCCGACCGGTACGGAGATGCCGTCGGGCAGCAGCCCGTCGAGCCGCAGCGCGTGCGGGAACACGGCGAGCAGCACCACCAGCAGGGTCCCGCGGCCCACGCACTCGGCCAGGAAGTACAGCGCGATGGCCGCCGCCGACCGGGCGGGCGGCAGTCCGCACGCCCGCATGAAGCGCAGGTTGACCGCGCTCGCCCCGATGCCCGCAGGCAGCAGGTGGTTCGCGGCGCCCGCGGCGAACTGCGTGGCCAGCAGCCGTCCCGCCGGGAGCCGTTCCAGGACCGTGCCCTGCCGCATGAAGGACACGGCGACCCAGGCCAGCCCGGTCGCCGCCACGGCGGCCAGCAGCCAGCCCCGGTTGGCGTCCAGCAACCCGCGGCCCCCGTCGGCGATCAGGTGCCAGTGCCGGGCCACCCACCACCCGACGAGCACGATCGGGGCCAGGCACGCGATCCGGCGCAGCGTGGCGCCGCTCAGGAGACGTGGAGTCGTCGTGGTGGTGATGCCCATGGTCGGTCGCCCCCGCGCGTCGTGCGCCTGTCCGCAGGTGTTGTCGCCCCTTCATGCCCTGTCCGCGCGACCTGCGGGTGTCCTGGGGCTGACGTCCGGCACGTTCCCGGATGGCGGAACGGCGTCGGTCCGGTGCGGGCCGCTCCGGGCGGGGCACCGTACGTCGCCCGGTCGCCGTTCGTACCCCGGCGCGCCGGCGGGCCGCGTACGGGCACCGGACCGCGGGCACGGACGGACGGCGGTGCCCGCCTGAGGGGGCCGGCCACCGGCACCCGGTGCGCTCTGACGGAAGTTCAGCGCCACTGCCCGGCAAGGGGTTTGGACGGCGCGCGCCGGGGCAGGCGATCCCCGTGCTTCGGAACGGAGGCACGCACGCGCGGGGCGTCCCGGCAGGGCGCCCGAGCGCGGGCGTGCCCTTCCGCACGGCACGCCCCTGCGCGGCGCGGCTCCCGTCCCCGGCAGGAAGGCACAGGTCCGCCAATGGCCGCCCGAGAGCTCCGTACCAGGAATCCGCATCCGCCCCCGGGCGCCCGTCCGCGTCCGCACGACGACGCCCCGGACACCACCGAGGTCCTGCGGCGGATCGCCGCCCTCCCCGACGGCGCGGAGAAGGACGCCCTGCGCGAGCAGGTCGTCATCGCCTGGATCCCCATGTCCGAACGGCTCGCGCGCCGCTTCCGGCACCGCGGCGAGTCCACCGAGGACCTCGTACAGGTCGCCGCGCTCGGCCTGGTGAAGGCCGTGCTGCGCTACGACCCCGCCCGCGGCAGCGCCTTCGAGAGCTTCGCCGTCCCCACCATCGTCGGCGAGGTGAAACGCCACTTCCGCGACCACCTGTGGGGTGTCCACGTCCCCCGCAGGGTCCAGGAGCTGCGCAGCCGGGTCCGCGCCGTCCGCCACGAACTCGCCGGGACGAAGGGCGGCACCCCCACCGTCGCCGAGATCGCCGCGCACGCCCGGATGAGCGAGGAGGACGTGGCCACCGCCATGGAGGCCCTCGACAGCTTCGCCCCCGCCTCCCTCGACTCCGCAACCCCCGGCGCGGAGGGGCGCACCTTCCTCGACACCCTGGGGTCCGAGGACCCCTGCCTGGACTTCGTCGTGGACCGCGTGGCCGTCGCACCGCGGCTGCGGGAACTCCCCCCGCGCGAGCGGCAGATCCTCTACCTGCGGTTCTTCCGCGACATGACGCAGACCCAGATAGCCGACCAGTTGGGCCTGTCCCAGATGCACGTCTCCCGGCTGATCAGCCGCACCTGCCGGCGCCTCCGCGAGGAGGTCGAGGCGTCCGAGGTGGCCGAGGCTGCCGGACGGGCCGGGGGCGCCGGGCCCGCAGGAGCGCGCGGTGGACGTCCGCCGGCAGGGGCCGGCCGCCCGCGCTCGCCACGAGCGCGGCCGCGACCTCACGGAGCTTGACGTTGCCGTACTGGGAGGCCCGCACGAGCACCGTCCAGGCCACGTCGCCGGGGCAGGGCGTCGCCGCCATCACCATGCCGACGGCCTGGTCGATGACCGACCGGCTGCCCAGCGCGCGGCGCAACTGCTCGTTCTCCGCGCGCAGCCGTCCCACCTCGCTCGCCGCGTCGTCCTCGGGGCCGGCCGGCAGGGGAACCATCGTCAGCACCTCCTGACGTTTCGGATGCCCCGAATGCCCGTTCCCATACGGGCGCGGGAGGTGACGGGCCGCCGGGCCGGGTTCAGCCGCGCAGTGCGATCCGGGCGGAGGGCGCGACGAGGGTGCCCTCACGACGAACAGCGAGTCCGCGTCGGGACGCACCGGCTCCACCAGGCCGGCGTGCGGGCCGTCGAGCGCGACGCCGCCGGCGGCCGAAGTCGTCGTTGACGTGGATGACGTCCACGTCCTCCTCCCGGGCCCGGGAGATCAGCCGGCGCACCCCGGGCAGCGCCTCGCGCACCGAGGGGAGCAGCAACTCCGCGCCCCAGGCCGCACCGCGGAGCCCGCGCCGGGCGCGGAGCCGAGGTCAGGCGGGCGGCGGGGCCGCCCGCGGACGGCGTCCGGGGCGCGTTGGGCCGCACGGGCGGCACGGCACGGCGCGCGCGGCGTCGCGGCCCGGGGGGCCGGGGCCCGGCTGGTAGCTTCGCCAGCCTCGCGGGTCCGCCCAGTGCCGTGTCCCGCGCGCCATTCTTCTCGGGGACGGAGACGTGGGTGACGGAACCGGTGGACGACCAGGACAACGGGCGCGGGGGCGACGAGGTCCCGCCGGCCGCCCTCGACCGCCGGGGCTTCGTCAAGTCCGCCGCGGCGGCCGCCGTCAGCCCCGCCGTCCTCGGCACCGCCGCCCACGCGGCCCCGCTCGCGGCGACGTTGCCGGTGGCGGTCCAGACCGCCGCGGCGGCGGTACCGGCGGTCGCCCCCGCGGTCGCCGCGGCCGCCGCCCACGGCATGGTCGCCCGGCTGCTCGCCGTCCCCGCGGCCTCCCGCCGTACCGACTGGCTGCACCAGGCGCTGCAGGTGGCCGTCGAGCTGGAACTCGCCACCATCCCGCCCTACCTGTGCGCGTGGTGGTCGGTACGGGACCGCTCGGACACCGTCGCCCGCCTGATCCGCGGCATCGTCACCGACGAGATGTTCCACATGGGCCTGGCCTGCAACATGCTGGTCGCCGTCGGCGGCCGGCCGCGGATCGCCGGCGTCACCCCGGACTATCCCTGCCGCCTGCCCGGCGGCGTGCGCAGCGAGCTGACGGTCTCCCTCTCCGGGCTGACCCGCGCGTACGTCCGGGACGTCCTCATGGCCATCGAGACCCCGGAGTCCACGCTCCCCGAGCCGTCCGCCGGGCCGCCGACCATCGGCGACTTCTACAACGGCGTCGTCACCGCCTTCCTCGACCACCGTCCCGAGCTCAGCGTCCGCGGCCAGATCGGCCAGCGCATCGGCCCCGACGAACTGCGGCCGATGCGGACCCTGGACGACGTCGTCGCCGCCGTGGAGATCATCAAGGAGCAGGGCGAGGGCAGCTCGGACTCCCCGGAGGCACCGACCGGCGAGGCCGTCGGTGGCCACCGCGACCTGGCCCACTACTTCGCCTTCGCGGAGATCTACCACGGCCGGGCCCTGGAGGAGACCGACGGCCTGTGGGAGTTCAGCGGCCCGCCCATCCCGTTCCCGGACGTCCACCCCATGGGCGTGGTCCCCCGGGGCGGCTGGCCCCACCCGCCCCGCGAGGCCGCGACCCTGCTGCGCCGCTTCGACACCGCGTACGGGGACCTGTTGCGCGGCCTGGAGTCCGCCTGGCAGTCGGCCGACCACGGCGCGCTCAACCGCGCGATCCGGACGATGGAGGAACTGGAGGAGCCCGCCCTCGCCCTCATGGAGATCCCGCTCGGCGACGGGCGCCACACGTACGGCCCCCAGTTCCGCCCGCCCGCCCAGGGAGCCGACCACCCGCCCGCCCCCGCGACGACCGGCTCCCCCGGCGGCCGCGCGTAGCGGACCCGCACCGATGCGGCCGGTTCCGCACCCACCCCGACGCCCCGGTCGCCGGGGGAGCCGGGGGCGCCGGCTCCCGCGACGGACATCCCGCCGTGGGCGGCCGGCCACCCTCGTGCGGGCCCTCGCCGATGCGGGACCCGACCGGCCCGGGTTCCGCGTACACCGCGACGTCCGCCACAGGGGAGCGCCGCGCCGTCCGCACCTTCTCGGCGCCAGGCGTGGGATTTTTTGCGACGCGCGGGTGAGCCCGGCCTGTCATATGCCGGACGCGCAATCCCGCGGGGCACCCATACGAGGCCGCGGCGCCACTGGGCGCCGCCCCGTCGCGGCCGTACCGGGCCGCCCGTACGAGGGAGTCCCCCGCCTCATGATCCGCCCGATAGCGCTTGCCGCCGCCGCCGTCCTGGCGGCGGGCGCCTCCGTGATATCCGCAGCACCCGGTTCCTCCGCCCCCCGCGTCGAACAGGTCCGGGCCGCCGACCTCGGGCCGGGTGGGCCCTGGTTCCGGCTCCAGGACCAGCCGGGCAACGGCGACCGCACCCCCGGGATCCAGGAGGTCTCGCCCTTCGCGGACCCCGTCCGCTTCAACGGCAGCCTGCACCTCGCCATCACCGGCGACCAGCAGTCCCAGGCCGCGCACCCCTTCCCCGCGCGGGTCCCGCTGGCCACGATCGCGGCCTCGGAGCTGTCGTACGACTCCTTCGTCACCAGCGGCAGCGTCACCGGCACCGCCGCCAACCTCCAGCTCCCCATGATCTGCGCGGGCAGCTTCACCACGCTCAGCTTCCAGCCCCAGCTCGCCACCGACAGCCAGGGCCGCCAGGGCGTCGTCCAGGGCGTCTGGCAGCACTTCGTCAACGGCCCCGACTCGCTGTGGCGGACCTCGCGGCAGGCCGGGACGATCCCCGCCCAGGCCGACCGCACCCTCGCCGAGTACATCGCCGCCTGCACCGCGGCCGGCGACGGCGTCGACGGGGTCATCGCCAACGCGGGGCGGCTGGGCCAGCCCAACGCGGGGCTCACGCTCGACACGTACGTCGACAACCTGACCGTCAACGGCACCACGTACGACTTCCTCGTCGACGGCCGTACCAACGCCCGCATCACCCTCGGCAACAGCACGCCAGGGCGGCCCTGCCACGCGGCCTCCGGGCAGATCGTCTTCACCGACCCGGCCGACGGTCCCGCGTACCGTTCCGTGGGCATCCGGCTGATCCTCGCCCGTACCCGCGGCGTCGACCCGGGCGACCTGACCGTCACCGTGGGCGGCGTCCCGGTCGTCCTGACCCCCGGGCCCGGCGGCACCCTCGTCGGCACCTACGCCCCGTCGCCCGCCGTCGACCTCGGTCCCGGCGGCACCTTCAGCGTCCCGATCACGGTGGCCTTCAACGACGGGCCCTACACCGTGGACGGCGCGGACACCGCCGAGACGGCGGGCGGACCGGGAGGTCAGGGCGGCCCGGGCGGCCCGGGCGGCCCGGGCGGTCAGGGTCACCGGGGCGGCACGCTGACGCTCACGGCCCAACTGCTCGCCCTCGGCTACGAACCCCTGCAGTTCACCGGGGTCGCGGCCGTCACCACGCTCCGCGTCTGACGCCGCCGGCCGGGACCCGGGCCCCCGCGGGCCCGGGTCCCCGCACCCCTACGCGGCCCGGAACTCGTGGACGACCTCGATCCGGCCCACGATGTGCCGGTTGAACTCCGGCAGTTCCTCCGCCGGCACCCACAGTTCGAGGATCGTCCGGCCGCCCACCTGGCGCACCGGGTAGCGGGCGGCGAACCCGGCCTCGACCTCGAAGCGCGTCACGTAACCGGCGCCGGAGGCGGGGACGTTCCAGTCGCGGGCGATGCGTACCGCGTAGTCCTCGTCGAGCACCGGGTAGAAGATCGGCTGCTCGGGCAGCCGCGGCGGCCACGCCCGCCACCCCGATGCCTCGACCAGGGCGAGTTCCTCCGGCCCGGTGGGGCGCCAGAGCGTCACGGTGTCCGTCATCGTCGTCCTCCTCGGTCGGTCCGGTCGTCCACCGTAGGGGCCGCCGCCGGCCCCGGCCCACCGGATTACGGCCGGGCATAGGATCGAAGGCACGGCATCGCGTGCCGGTCACCGGCCGGGTGAGGCATGGAGGTGCCCGTGAGAATGCCTTACGGAGGCATCCCACCGTGTCAGTCGAGTTGAACCACACCATCGTGCACGCCCCGGACAACCGGGAATCCGCCGACTTCCTCGCGCACATCCTCGGTCTGCGGGCCGGCGAGGAATGGGGCCCGTTCGTCCCGCTCCGGCTGAGCAACGGCGTCACCCTCGACTTCGCCACCGTCCCGGCGGAGACGATCGTCATGCAGCACTACGCCTTCCTGGTCCCCGAGACCGCCTTCGACGGCATCCTGAGCAGGATCCAGGAGGCCGGACTCACCTACTGGGCCGACCCGCACGGCAAGCGGCCCGGGGAGATCAACCACAACGACGGCGGCCGCGGCGTCTACTTCACGGACCCGGCGGGCCACGGCATGGAGGTCATCACCCGCCCCTACGGCAGCGGCGGCACCACCACCGGCGCGAGCTGAGCCGGCCGCGGGGAGGGTCCGCAAGGGCCCTCCCCGCCCCCGATCTTGATGGATCGTCAGGTACGCCCTTACCCTGCCGACAGCGCGCCTCGCGCCCGTCGAGGGGAGTGGTCGTCATGGCCGAGGACCCGTCCGGTACACCGTCCGACGACGAGATGCTCCAAGCCCTGGCGCGGCACCTCTCCGCGGCCGGCGGCGCGGTCCGGCCCGAAGCCTCCGCCGGGGCGGACCTCTCCTGGCACTCCGTGCTCGACTGCCGCATCCGCCGTACCACCGAGACCCGCAAGGAGACCGCCAGGACGGAGAAGGGCCGCAAGGACCTCTCCGCGCTCGCCACCTACACCCACCTCGCCGGCCACCGGCCCGGCCCGCCCGCCGAGCACGGCTCCCTGCGCCGGATCGAGCTGGTGCGCGAGGGATCCGTACGCCACAACACCTGCGAGTGCGGCAACGGCGCATGGGTCTGCAAGCGGTGCGAGGGCCGCGGCCGGCTCCCCTGCGACCCGACGACGGCCTGCCCCGACTGCCGCGGACTGGAGTCCTGCGCCGAGTGCGACGGCACCGGCAGGCCGCGGCCGCGCACGAAGGACCGCGACCAGGGACGCGCCGCGCAGGCGACCGCGTCCGGCACCGTGCCCCGGCGCGTCCGCTGCGCCAAGTGCCGTCGTCCCGACGCCGCGTGCCCCACCTGCGCTGGGCGGGCCCGCACGAAGTGCCCGCAGTGCTCGGGGTCGGGCCTCGTCGACTGCCCGACGTGCAAGGGGGACGGCACCGTCGCACACGAGGCGTGCGGGGGGAGCGGGGTCGTCACCACCTGGGTGGGCGGTGTCATCGAGCAGCGCAGCCACGAGGAGCTGGTGCGCCGGCCCCGCAGACGGCCGCCGTTCCCGGTCCGCCGGCGTACCGCCCGCCTGGGCCGGTGGCGCAAGGCCGTGCTGACCGGCGACGACCCGCTGCCCGGCGACCTCGACGCCGCGCACGCCGAGGCGCTCGCCCCGTACCTCTCCGTCCGCGCCGGAGAGGCCCACCGCAGGATCGTGCTGCGCCACTTGCCCCTCGCGCGCATCACCGTCCCCACCGACCCCGACCGCGTCCACTACGCGTTCCCGGGCGCCGACGGCGTCGAGGTGCTGACGCTGCCCTCCCGTCGCCGGGTCGCGTACGGGCTCGTGATCGCGGCGGCGGTCCTGGTGGTGGCCGTGCTGCTGCTCGTCCTGCTGGTGTAGCCGGTCGCCCGGGGTACACGGGGGTACGACGAGGGCCCCGGCCTCGTCGGAGGCCGGGGCCCTCGTGCCGCCCGGGAGCGGCCGCGGAGCGCGGTGGATCAGGCGAGCACGGGCTCGCCGCCGATCTGGCAGGCCTGGCAGGGCGGCCGGCCGCAGGTGCACTGGGTGATCGCCTCGAGCACGCCGCGGTCGTGGTACAGGCACTCGTCGCGGCAGGTGTGGCGGGGGATGAACCCGGCCTCGATCTCGCCGGGCCAGGGCTCGTGGCCGTCACGGCAACGGGCGAAGCGCTCCGGGTCGGTCGCGTGCAGCTCGTGCATCGCGGACCGGGCCTCGTCCTCCAGCTCCCGTATGCGGGTCACCAGGGCCTTGAGCTCGGTGGCGAGGCCCTGGTAGCGCTCGGCACCGGTCCGCACGTGTGCGGCCCGCAGGGCCATGGCTGCGTTGCCCAGGAACCTGCCGGCGTCCTGGAGGTCGGTGACGTGGTGCATCTGAAGGCCGTTCACGCCACGGACCCACACGGCGTCCATGCTCACTTCTCCACCTCTCCGGCGTTCGCCTTGTTCCGTGCGAAGCGTTGTGTGCCGTCCGATGAGCGGGGCTCCATTGCCACTGCATTCACGGAAAAGGCCGATGCATATGAACGCTAAAGCCGCGAGTAGTGTCCGTCCAGGAAAAGAGCAGTGAACCGCCTCACAGCGGTCATACCGCCCGCATCGCCCCCGCCCGTCGTGCACCCCCGTCCCACCCCCCCTGGTCCCGGCGTCCGCGGGGCGGGAGGACGGGCCCGGAGGCGTCCCCGGTCCCGGAATGCGGTCGCGCCCGCGATGCGGTATATCCGCGCTCCGGACCCGGGCGACAAGGCGAGACAAATGGAAATCCGGTGTTTCCCGGAGTGCCGGAAAGGGAACTCCCGAACTGCCTTCCGCGGCACTCCGGGTGCCTTCGGCCGACCTTGACAACCACCTTGCGGAGGCGTCTCCTTGATATAGGGATTGTTCCCCCGGCGTGCGCTCAACGGGGTGTGCCGCAGACGTCGAGGTTGACCCGGGTGCGCCGATGACCGGAGGCGACTTCATGGCGACCTACGAATACCTTTGCAACGACTGCGGGCCTTTCGACGTCAGGCTGACGATCGGTTCCGCACCCGCGACGCACGACTGCCCCGCCTGCGCGGGCGAGTCCCGGCGGGTGTTCTCCTCGCCCTCCCTGGCCGTCACGCCGCACGGGCTCGCCGTCTCCCGGGAACGGGAGGAGAAGTCCCGTGAGATGCCGGAGGTCGTGTCCGCCCCGCCGCCGCGCGAGCGGCCGCAGCCGCGGCCCCATCCGGCGCTGGCCCGGCTGCCCAAGCCCTAGCGCGAGGGCGGTGATCGGCGAGTCGTAGCTGCTCAGGGGGGTCGAAGCCGGAGCACGGACCCCGCTCCCGCCGATGCGGGACGAGGTGGCGTACCGGCCGCAATCCGTCCCCACGCGGACTTAGGAGGTGCGTCCCCGTGGCCAACGTGGGACTGCTCTTCGTCGGTGCGGTGCTGTTCATGAACGGCCTGCTGCTGCTGCAGAAGGTCGACCCCAAGTCGGCGGCGGTGTTCAACCTCTTCGTGGGTGCACTGCAGGTGCTGACCCCGACGTACCTCATCTTCACGGCCAACGGTGACCAGGACAAGATCCTGGCGGCGTCCGGGCTGTACCTCTTCGGATTCACCTACCTCTACGTGGGTATCGTCCTTCTCGCGGACATCGACAACATCTGCGTCGGCTGGTACTCCCTCTTCGTGGCGATTGTCGCCCTCGGGTACTCGTTCGTGAATTTCCATCTCTTCAAGGACTACCCGTTCGGCGTCATCTGGCTGTACTGGGCGTTCCTTTGGGCTTTGTTCTTCCTGGTGCTCGGTCTCGGGAAATCGGAGCTGAGCACTTATGTCGGCTGGGTGACGGCGATCGAGGGCTGGGTCACCGGCGTGATCCCCGCGGCGCTGCTGCTGTCCGGCTACTGGAAGCACACCACCGAGATCGCCATCGCCCTGGGTGCCTTCGGCGTGGTCGTGTTCGCGGCGTTGTGGCCGCTCACCAGGAAATCGCGGGAACAGGCCCGGGCCGCCGCGTCGTCCGGCTCGCCGGGTTAGGTGCGGGTCCGGCCGGCCCCGGCGTCCCCGAGGCACGGGACCACCGTCCTGACCGGATCAGAAAAGAGAGGCTGTCATGCCCGAAGTAGTTTTCAGCGTGGACCAGACCAAGTCGATGCGCGATCAGGACACCCCAGGACACAACAGGTGGCACCCTGACATTCCCGTCGCCGCCATGGTGAAGCCCGGAGCCGAGTTCCGGATGGAGTGCCGGGACTGGACCGACTGCCAGATCGGCAACAACGACTCCGCCAACGACGTCCGCGACATCGACCTCACCATCCCCCACATGCTCAGCGGCCCGATCGGCGTGGAGGGCGCGGAACCCGGCGACCTGCTGGTCGTCGACATCCTCGACCTCGGCCCCGTACCCCAGCAGGCCGGGGACGCCGCGGGCCAGGGCTGGGGCTACACCGGCATCTTCGCCAAGGCCAACGGCGGAGGCTTCCTGACCGACTACTTCCCCGACGCCTACAAGGCGGTGTGGGACTTCCACGGCCAGCAGGCGGTCTCCCGCCACCTGCCCGGGATCCGCTTCACCGGCATCACCCACCCGGGACTGTTCGGGACCGCCCCCTCCGCCGAACTGCTGGGCCGGTGGAACGCCCGTGAGAAGGCGCTCATCGACACCGACCCCGAGCGCGTCCCGCCGCTGGCCGTCCCCCCGGACTCCGCCAACGCGCTGGCCGGCACGGCCACCGGTGACCTCGCCGCGCGCATCGCGGCCGAGGGCGCCCGCACGGTGCCGGCCCGTGAGAACGGCGGCAACCACGACATCAAGAACTTCACGCGCGGCTCCCGGGTGTTCTACCCGGTGCTCGTGAAGGACGCCAAGCTCTCCGGCGGCGACCTGCACTTCAGCCAGGGCGACGGGGAGATCACCTTCTGCGGCGCCATCGAGATGGGCGGCTTCATCGACTTCCACGTCGACCTGATCAAGGGCGGCATGGAGAAGTACGGCATCTCGACCAACCCGGTGTTCATGCCCGGCAACGTGGAGCCGCGCTACTCGGACTTCCTCACCTTCATCGGGATCTCCGTCGACCACGACACGGACACCAACTACTACCTCGACGCCACGCTCGCCTACCGCCGCGCGTGCCTCAACGCCGTCGAGTACTTCAAGAAGTTCGGCTACAGCGGCGAGCAGGCGTACCTGCTGCTCGGGTCCTCCCCGATAGAGGGGCGCATCAGCGGCATCGTCGACATCCCCAACGCGTGCTGCTCCCTGTACGTGCCGACCGCCATGTTCGACTTCGACGTGCGGCCGTCGTCCGCCGGACCGACGCGGGCGGACCGCGGCCAGGCCGCGCTGACCTCCTGACCCTCCCGGTCGCCCGGCGCACCCGGGTCCCGGCCCGTCCCCGGGCCGGGACCCGTCCGCGCCCGTGCCGTCGCGGCGGTCAGGCGCGGTAGATCGACTGGAGCCTGACCACCTCGCCGTCGCGGTCGAAGCTGACGTCGTAGCCCAGCCAGCCCCGCTCGTCGACGGGCTGGGCCCACCACCGGCGGATGAACTCGTCCTGGGAGTAGGCGTGGGGAAGGGCCACGTCACCCAGCGGGACCGACAGCAGGACCCGGCCCGCCGGAGCCATGCGTACCGTCGTGTAGGGGCCCTTGCCGGGGATCAGCTGCCACCCCTCGATCGGTCCGGTGAGGACTTCCCTGCGTGCGGCGCGCACGGAGAGGTACGTGTGCCCGCCTTCGATCCAGGCCCTTTCGACCTGCACGAACTGCTTGCTGCCCGCCCAGCGCGCGGGCGCCTGCGGTGACGGGGTGCCCGTGGGGCCGTCCGCCGGGGGCTCCGCCACGCCGTACGTCCCGCCGTCCGCCGCCGGGGCCCCGGTGGAGCGGGCGGGGAAGGGCGTGCCGGAGTCCTCGGCCGGGGGAGTCGCCGAGGGCGAGGCGGGGGCCGAACTCGGCGCCGGGACGGGCGAGGCGGAGGCGGCGGCGTCGGTGCGTCCGGTCGGCCCGCCGTCCGTCCCCTCCCCCGAACAGGCGGCGAGGGCGAGGGTGGTGAGGGTGGTGAGGGCGAGGGCGGCGAGCCGGGCGGTGGCGGCGCGGCGGTGCGCGGAGGGCGAGGCGAACACGGTGGGTCCCATCGGGTCGGGGTCGGGTACGGGCGGCGTGCACAGGCTCTACGCACCGGCCCGCCCCGCGGGTTACACCGGGAATGTCATGGACCGGTAACAACCTTCCGCCGCGCTAACCGGCCTCCCGCAGGGACGCCACCCGCCCCTCCGCGTCGTAGTCGATCTCGAACGTCCACCGCGGCCCGCCCGCGAGCCGGCCGACCAGCTGGGCCAGTTCGCGGTCGGCGGGGCGGCCGTCCGACAGGCGCAGCGTCTCGACCGGCGTGGTGCGCGGCAGCGTCAGCGTGTGCACGACGCCGGTGGGCACCGGCGGCCCGTCCCCGGTCGCCCGCAGCTGCCGCACGGTGACCCGCACCATGTCCCCCTGGACCACCGCGTCGTGGACCAGGCCCAGTTCGCCGGCGTACTCCTCGCCCGGCGCGGGGACCGGGCGGACGAAGGGGGAGGGCGGCGGCGACGGCGAGACCGCCGCCGGCCCGGGCCCCCCGGTGGTCCCGGCCAGCGCGATGCCGCCGCCCAGCAGCGCGCAGGCGAGCACCGCCACGGCGCACGCCCGCACCGTACGGGCGCGGCGGCGGCGCCGTTCGCCACGGGCCCGCACCTGCTCCGCGGCCACCGGTACGGTCCGTCCCCGGCCGGATTCCGCGAGTTGGGCGAGGAGCCTGCCCAGTTCGGTCCCGTCAGCCACGCCTGCCCTCCGGAAGTCGTTCCGCCCCGGGGTCCGCCTCCGTGTGCGCCAGCAGCCGCGCGAGCGTCGCCCGCCCACGGCTGAGGTGCACCTTCACGGTGCCGACCGGGGAGCCGGTCTCGGCCGCCACCTGGTCCACCGGCAGATCGCACAGGTGGTGCAGGACCACGGCCCGCCGCTGCGCCTCCGGGAGTTGCCGCAACGCCTCGACGAGCACCACGTGGTGCGGCTCCGGCGGCGGCACGGCCGGGGGCGGTCCCTGCCGGCGGGCCAGCGTCAGCGCGGTGCGCACGCGTCGCCACCGGCTGACGGCCAGGCGCCACGCCACGGTGCGCACCCAGGCCTCGGGCGCACCGTGCAGGTCGAGTTCGGCCCGGTGCTCCCAGGCCCGGGCGAACGCCTCCTGCACCACGTCCTGGGACTCCGCGAGGTCGCCGGTCATCGCGTACAGCTGACCGACGAGGCGGCCGACGCTCGCGGCGTAGAACGCGTCGAACTCGGCCTCCCCCACCACACGCCCCGCGGGCTCCTCGGGCAGTCGCATTCCTCATCCCCCGCCGGACGTGTGCGCCCGGCACACACGTGGTCAACGCCGCGGGACCATTCTGTGGCCCGGGGCGACCACGTCAAGCGGCCGGTCAGGCCGTCGTCGCGGCGCCCGCGGTGTGCCGGTCCACGTTGGCCGTGAGCCGGCGCAGCAGGTCCTGGGCGGTCGCGATCTCCTCGTGGGTCAGCCCCACGGCTTCGCCGATCGCCGGCGGGACATTGCGGATCCGCTCCCGCAGCGCGGTCCCCTCCGGGGTCAGCGCCACCTCCACCACCCGCTCGTCGTCCGCCCGGCGCTGCCGCTTGAGCAGGCCGTGCGCCTCCAGGCGCTTGATCAGCGGCGTCAGGGTCCCGTAGTCGAGGTGCAGCGCGGCCACCAGCTCCTTGACCGTCACGGTGCGGTGCTCCCAGAGCACGACCATGACCAGGTACTGGGGGTAGGTCAGGCCGACCGCGTCCAGCAGGGGGCGGTAGACGCCGGTGACGGCGCGCGAGGCGGCGTACAGCGTGAAGCAGAAGTGGTTGTCCAGCAGGAGCGAGGGCTCCGCCAGGTCGTCGTTCCCGGGTGCGCGGGTGTCGTCGTTCACGATTCCCTCCCCCTCCGTCGGTCGGTTGGTCGGTCGGTCCTCCGGCCCACATTGTCGCACCTTCCCCGTGAGCTATGGGCTCGTACCCGATTAGCTTGCGCACAACTTAAATGGACGCTAGGTTTCTCGTCATCGGCCGGAGCGGACGCCCCGGGACCGACCACCTGTCCGGCGCGCCTGCCGGGCGCCGTACGCCAAGGAGCCACCGTGAACCTCAAGTCCGTCCTCCGCCCCACCCGCAAGAGCGCCGCCGTCCTGGGCGCCGCCGCAGGTGTCGCGGCGCTCACGCTGGCGGCCACGGCACCGGCCAACGCCGCCAAGGCCGCGCACCACCCGCAGGAGAAGAAGCCCACGGTCGTCCTGGTGCACGGCGCCTTCGCGGACTCCTCCAGCTGGAACGGCGTGGTGACCCGCCTGAAGCACGCGGGCTACCCCGTCGTGGCCCCGGCCAACCCGCTGCGCGGCCTGGCGAGCGACGCGGCGTACGTCCACAGCTTCCTGGACAGCGTCAAGGGCCCGGTCGTGCTGGTCGGCCACTCCTACGGCGGCTCGGTGATCAGCGAGGCCGCCGCGGACTCCCCCAACGTCAAGGCGCTCGTCTACATAGCCGCCTTCGCCCCGGACAAGGGCGAGACCGTCACGCAGATCTCCGACAAGTTCCCCGGCGGCACCCTCGGCGAGACCCTCAACCCCGTGCCCTTCCCGCTCCCCGGCGGCGGCACCGGCACCGACCTCTACATCAAGGCCGACAAGTTCCGCGCCCAGTTCGCGGCCGACGTGCCGAAGACCGTCGCCGAGCAGATGGCCGCCACCCAGCGCCCCGTGGCCGCCTCGGTCTTCGAGGAGAAGGCCGCCGGCGCCGCCTGGCGGACCATCCCGTCCTGGGACCTCGTCACCACCCAGGACAAGAACATCACCCTCGCCGCCCAGCGCTTCATGGCCAAGCGGGCGCACGCCCACACCGTGGAGATCAAGGCCTCCCACGCCGTCTCGGTCTCCCGCCCCGACGCGGTCACCCGCATCATCGAGCAGGCCGCCCGCTCCACCGTCCGCTGACCCTCCCCGCACGCACCTTGCCCCGGCCCCTCACGGGCCGGGGCGCGCGGGTGCGCCTCCCGCCCGGTGCCGGATGATCGCGCACACGACCGGACCACGTACCGAAGCGCTCGAGGCCCACGGGATCCCGAGGCCCCTCCGATCCGTGGCCGGCCCGGTTCCTACGTGTCGAAGTGCCAGTCGAGCACGTCTTCGAGCTGTTCGAGCCACGCGTCGACATCGGCCTTGCGGTGGGCGCCGACCTCACAGGTGTAGGTGCCGTCGCGCAGGTAGACCTTCACCACGAGTTGCCTGCCGCGTCGGTGTGCCCCGTACTCGACGGCGGTGATCTCGGACCAGGCGAACTCGGCCGTGGTGTGGTCGAGCTGGAACGCGATCCCGTCGCCGTCCGCGGCGATGCTCGCCGCCCGGTCGGCGGCGACCATCGACGGAGCGTCGTCCTCCGGACCGGAGGGGCCCGGGACGGGAGGCCGTTCCGGCGTCTCCGGCGGCCGCGGTGCGGAGACCGTTGCCGCGTAGGCCGTGGGGACACGGTCCGCCGAGGGCACGGCGGGCGGTACCGGGGGAACGGTCAGGAGGTCCAGGAACGCGGAGGGCGTCGGGCGCGCCGAGGGGGACTTGGCCAGGCACGACGTCACGGCCTCCCGCAGGTCCGGTGGGATCACGGCGACGTCCGGGGGTTCGTGGACCGCGCGGTACATCAAGGACATCGGCGTGCCCTCGCCCCACGCGCTCCCGCCCGCCGCCGCGACCAGGACCACGCCGAGCGCGAACATGTCGGCCGCGCCCGTGACGTCCTCGCCCAGCGCCTGTTCGGGAGCGAGGTACCCGGGGGTGCCGAAGGCCGCTCCCGTCGCGGTCAGCCGGGTGGACTCCACGGCGCGGGCGATGCCGAAGTCCAGCACGCGGGGGCCGTCCTCGGCCATGACGATGTTCCCGGGCTTGAGGTCCCGGTGGACGAGACCGCACGAATGGATGGCCTCGAGCGCCTCCGCGAGCGCGGCACCCAGGCTCCGCAGGCGCGGCTCGTCCAACGGTCCCCCGGTGGCGAGGAGTTCCGCGAGCGTGGGTCCGGGCACGTACGCGGTCGCCAGCCAGGGCGTCGCGCAGTCGGGGTCGGCGTCCACGACCGGGGCCGTGTGGAATCCGCCCACCGTACGGGCCGCCGCCACCTCCGCACGGAACCGCTCACGGAAGGCGGGGTCGGAGGCCAGCTCCGGCCTGGCGACCTTCACCGCCACCGCACGGCCACCGCGGGACCGCGCCAGGTAGACCGTGCCCATGCCGCCCTCGCCGAGCTTCTTCTCGACGGTGTACGTGCCTATGCGATCCACGCGGACAGTATGTCCGACAAGCACTTGCAAGATCAGGGCACAGCCCGAAGGCGGCGACCCGGTCACAACTGCTCTTGACTGCAAGGTACTTTGTATCGCAAAGTTCGAGCGGCCGCCGACTGGCGGCCCGCTTGCGAGTGCTCCCGAAGCGCTCCTGAAGCGCGACCACAAGGGGGACACCATGGGGACGCCGTCACCGAGCAGCGCGGGATCCGAACCGAGGGCGCGTGCGGTCGGCCTGTTGGCGGCGACGGAAGACCTGCGGGTCAGGACCCGCGCGCAGATGAACGGTTCGCGGGTCGCCCTGCTCGGCTTCGGCCTGCTTGCCCTGGCGGCTGCCCCGATCGCCCGGTACGCCTTCAACTTCGGAGCCCACGGCCGCTACATCGGGTCGTATCCCGCCTTTGCCTACGCCGAGCTGAGTGGCCTGTGCGTCGTCCATCAACCAGGGGCCCCTTGTCTGAGGGGGGAGTTCGACGGGGCCGTCCTGCGCTTCACGGCCTGGGGCGTGTGGTTCTCGCTGCTCCCCCTGGCCTGGTTCGTCTTCGCGCGCTGGTACCGCCGGCGCGGTGAGGACCGCGGCGTCGTCCCCCGCCGCGGCGTGTGGATCCCCACGACCGCCGTAGCCACCGCAGTGATCACGACGGCCCTGATGGCCCTGTTGTTCGCCAGGAACCAGCCGTGGGAGGCCGAGCTGCTGGAGAACAGCTACGCCTCCCCGTGGTACCTCGTCGGTTTCGGACTCCTCGCCCTCGGGATCGCCGAACGCAGTTGGTTCGCCGTAACCGCCGGCATCTCTCACGCCCTGCTGCTCACCGGCTACCTCGGAGCCTCCTGGGGCAGCGGATGGCTCCCCTGGCAGCACCCCGCACACCCCGACTGGACCGACGGACCGCAGGCCAAAGCGCTCCTGCTCGCCGCCATCCTGCTCCTCGCCGGCCTGGTCGATGGGGCTGTGGCCCGTCGTCGAGCGACGCCCGACGCCACTGATGCCGGTACGGTCGCACCATGAGTGTCGAGGACTCGACCGCTGGGTCGGATGAGCCGGAAGGCGTCCATCCGACCCAGTCGCTGGACGACACCGTCCACCAGCGTGTGCGCCTCGGCGTCCTCACCATCGCCCGAGAGGCCGATCGAGTCGAGTTCGGCTTCCTGAAGAAGCAGCTTGCCGTCACCGACGGAAACCTCTCCCGGCACCTGAAGGTGCTGGAGGACTCAGGTCTGATCACCGTGGAGAAGGGCTACGCCGGCCGGCGCCCCCGAACATGGATCGCTCTCACCCGCCAAGGCGCGCAGGCGCTGGACGCAGAACTTCGCGCCCTGCGTGCACTCGTCCTCCGCCTGGAATCCCCTCGCCCCACGCCCGACCCACCCGGGACGTGATCAGGCCGACCTTGCCGGCGCGCGGCGGAGCGTGAGCGACGTCGGGGTGCCTCAGCGCAGTGAGTGACGCCGGTAGCAAGAATCCGGCGCCCCGAAGGTGATCTCGTTCTGATCGAGCCCGTTGGCGATGGTCAGTTGGCCGTGGGGGAATCGGAAGCTGACAGCGACGCTGCCTTGGGCCATGTCCCTCCCGGCCCATTCGATGAGCTCCACGTCCTCAAGGACCTGGCCCTGGAGGGACTGCGCTTCGGGGCGCAGGTCGTGGCGCCATTGGAGATCGAAGTCCGCCCACAGGACCCGCTGGTGGGGATCGACGGTGTTCCATGTGAGGGAGAGGTCGTCGAACTTGTGGTGGTTGACCTCGACCTGTTCGCCGGTGAAGTCGAGCAGCACAGGGCAGTCGGGGAACCACTCGTCGTCTTCAACGTCCCAGACCAGCCAGACGTGGGTCAGCCGCCGGCCGACCAGCGCACGCAGTTGCCGGCCGTGGCCTGCCACGACCGCGGAGCGGCCGCTGAGCCATTGAGGCCGGTAGCCCTCGATCCCGAAGTTGAACACGCCGGATCTTCTCAGAACCAGG
Source organism: Streptomyces sp. NPDC005722 (assembly GCF_040630935.1). Taxonomy (NCBI): domain Bacteria; kingdom Bacillati; phylum Actinomycetota; class Actinomycetes; order Kitasatosporales; family Streptomycetaceae; genus Streptomyces; species Streptomyces sp. NPDC005722. Next base: position 77,439 of record NZ_JBEXYN010000005.1, on the reverse strand, counting down.
TCGGCAGGCCACCCTGCCGGACTCCGGGGCGGTCCGGTATGCGGGAGCGGCCACCGGCGACGACACCACAGGCATCGGCGGCCGGGCACTGCTCCGGGTGCGAGCATGCGCGTCGCGAGTACGAATCGACCGCGTCCCTGGCCGGCCGTCGCACCATTGGCCTGCCGGACCCGTCGATCAAGGAGCGCGAGAGGACCGCGAGCCGAAGGAGAAGCCTCGGCTCGGTGCGGCGGAAGCCCCTGTCCGGCACCAGTGGCGAACCGTCCGGCTGGGCCAAACCGTAACTGGTGGCGTGACAGGCGTCGCCGGCGTCGGGGCCGTCCGGAACGGAGAACGTCGAAGGGCCCCACCGCGACCGGTGGGGCCCTTCGACAACGTGCCCGGTGAGGCACTGGCGGAGGATACGAGATTCGAACTCGTGAGGGGTTGCCCCCAACACGCTTTCCAAGCGTGCGCCCTAGGCCACTAGGCGAATCCTCCGCGGCAAACATTACTAGACCGGAGGGAGTGCTCGCGAACTCGTTCCCGGGTGATCCGATCATGTAGGCTGGGCGCAGCCCCTCACGTGGCGCTATCTCGCTGAAACCCCCCAGGGCCGGAAGGCAGCAAGGGTAGGTGGGCTCTGGCGGGTGCGTGGGGGGTCTTTTGCTGCCCTCGGGCCTGCGGGAACACGGGCCGGGGAGGCCGGGGGAGGGCCTCGGTGTGGCCGTCGTCACATGCGCGGGGCCCGGGTGTCGGTGGGGGCCGATATCGTCGTAGTCGTGTCCCTCGCTCTGTACCGCCGCTATCGTCCCGAGACCTTCGCCGAGGTCATCGGGCAGGAGCACGTCACGGACCCGCTGCAGCAGGCGCTGCGGAACAACCGGGTCAACCACGCGTACCTGTTCAGCGGGCCGCGCGGCTGTGGCAAGACGACCAGCGCCCGCATCCTGGCGCGCTGCCTGAACTGCGAGAAGGGCCCGACGCCGACGCCGTGCGGGGAGTGCCAGTCGTGCCGCGACCTGGCGCGCAACGGTCCGGGGTCGATCGACGTGATCGAGATCGACGCGGCGTCGCACGGCGGTGTGGACGACGCCCGTGACCTGCGGGAGAAGGCTTTCTTCGGGCCGGCGAGCAGTCGTTACAAGATCTACATCATCGACGAGGCGCACATGGTCACCTCGGCGGGCTTCAACGCCCTGCTGAAGGTGGTCGAGGAGCCCCCGGAGCACCTCAAGTTCATCTTCGCGACCACCGAGCCCGAGAAGGTCATCGGCACCATCCGGTCGCGCACCCACCACTACCCGTTCCGACTGGTGCCGCCCGGCACGCTGCGCGACTACCTGTCGGAGGTCTGCGAGCGGGAGGCGATCCCGGTCGAGGCCGGGGTGTACCCGATGGTGGTCCGGGCCGGGGCCGGCTCGGTGCGTGACTCGATGTCCGTGATGGACCAGTTGCTCGCCGGTGCCGGCGAGGCCGGTGTGACGTACGCCATGGCGACCTCGCTGCTGGGCTACACCGACGGCACGCTGCTCGACGACGTCGTGGACGCCTTCGCCGCCGGTGACGGCGCGGCGGCGTTCGAGGTCGTGGACCGGGTGATCGAGGGCGGGCACGACCCGCGCCGCTTCGTGGCCGACCTGCTGGAGCGTCTGCGGGACCTGGTGATCCTCGCGGCGGTGCCGGACGCGGTGGAGAAGGGCCTGATCGACGCCCCCGCCGACGTCGTGGAGCGGATGCGGGCCCAGGCCGGGGTGTTCGGCGCGGCGGAGCTGAGCCGCGCCGCGGACCTGGTCAACGCCGGGCTCACGGAGATGCGCGGGGCGACCTCGCCGCGTCTGCAACTGGAGTTGATCTGCGCCCGCGTGCTGCTTCCGGCGGCCTACGACGACGAGCGGTCGCTGCAGGCCCGCCTGGACCGGCTGGAACGCCGTGCGTCCGCCGGTGGTTTCGCGGCGCCCGCGGGCGGCCCGGCGGTCCCGGTCGTGGAGTTCGGGGAGCCGCTCCCGCCCGGCGGCGGCCCCGCCGCGGCGCGTGCGGCGATGGGCGGCCCGGCCCGGCCCGCCGAAGCCGTTCCCGCGCCCGCCCCCGAACCCGCCGCGTTCACCGCACCCCCGGCCCCCGCACCCGCGCCGGCCCCCGCGGCCGCCCCGGAGCCCACTCCCGCGCTCCCGTCCGCGCAGCCCCCCGCCGCGCAGCGTCCCGGCGCCTGGCCGACCGCCACCGCCCCCGGCGGCGGGCAGCGTCCCGGCGCCTGGCCCACCGCGGCATCGGCGGCGGCCCCGGAGCCCGCCCCCGCCGCCACGCCCGCGCAGCCCCCGGCCCCGGGACCGACCGCACCCGCCGCGCAGCCCATCGGCGATGCCTCGCGCGTCCACCAGATGTGGCCGACCGTCCTCGAGGCGGTCAAGCGGCTGCGGAAGGTGACCTGGATACTGCTCGACCAGAACGCCCGGCTCGTCGGCTTCGACGGGTCGACGCTGCAGATCGGCTTCGACAACCCCGGCGCCCGCGACAGCTTCGCCAACCGCGGCCACGAGGAGGTGCTCAAGCAGGCGATCAGCGAGGCCCTGGGCGTCCAGTGGCGCATCGAGGCGATCGTCAGCCCGGGCGGCGGCCCCGGCGGCTCCGGCCCGGCGGGACCGGGTGGAGGCTCCGGTGGGCCCCGTCCCGCCCCCGCCTCCCCGGCACCGTCCGCGCACCAGCAGCAGTCGCACCAGCAGCCGCAGCAATCGCACCAGCAGTCCCAGAACCCGGGGCCGTCCCCGGCACCGCCGCCCGCCGCCGTGGCGGCGGCCCGTGCCGCGGTCAACGCGGCGCCGGCGGCCTCCGCGTACCCGCCCGTCGCCGACGAGCCCCCGCCCGTCGAGTACGACATGCCCGAGGACGACGACCCGGACCTGGACGAGACGGCGCTCAGCGGCCACGACCTCATCGTGCGCGAGCTGGGTGCCACCCTGATCGAGGAGATCGCCAACGAGTAGCGGCGGCGGCCCCGTTCCTCCTGTGGGGAACGGCACGGCCGGGGCGGAACGGGCGACGCGCGCCGCTCGTTCCCTCGTACGGGTAGCGCGAGCGGGCGCCCGAGCACGTAGGCTCGCCCTACCCGCACAACCGACGTCGTGAGGCAGGAGCGAGACCGTGATCCCCGGTGGTGGTCAGCCGAACATGCAGCAGCTGCTCAAGCAGGCACAGAAGATGCAGCAGGACCTCGCGGCGGCCCAGCAGGAGCTCGCCGAGACCGAGATCGAGGGTACGGCCGGCGGTGGCCTGGTGAAGGCGACCGTGACCGGAGCCGGCGAGCTGCGGGGTCTGGTCATCGACCCCGCGGCGGTCGATCCTGAGGACACGGAGACGCTGGCCGACCTGGTCGTCGCCGCCGTGCACAACGCCACCGCGAGCGCGCAGGAGCTGCAGCAGAACAAGCTCGGCCCGCTCGCCCAGGGGCTCGGGGGCATCCCCGGCCTTCCTTTCTAGTTCCGGCGGGGAAGAGGGCACAGCGTGTACGAGGGCGTGGTTCAGGACCTGATCGACGAGCTGGGCAGGCTGCCCGGCGTGGGTCCCAAGAGCGCGCAGCGGATCGCCTTCCACATCCTCCAGGCCGATCCCGCGGACGTCCGACGGCTCGCGAACGCCCTCGGCGAGGTGAAGGCCAAGGTCCGGTTCTGCGCGGTCTGCGGCAACGTCGCGGAGGCCGAGCGGTGCCGGGTCTGCCGTGACCCGCGCCGCGACCCGGCCGTCATCTGCGTGGTCGAGGAACCCAAGGACGTGGTGGCGATCGAGCGGACCCGCGAGTTCCGCGGCCGCTACCACGTGCTCGGCGGCGCGATCAGCCCGATCGAGGGGGTCGGCCCGGACGACCTGCGCATACGGGAGCTGCTGGCGCGGCTCGCGGACGGCACGGTCACCGAGCTGATCCTGGCCACCGACCCCAACCTCGAGGGGGAGGCGACGGCCACGTATCTCGCACGCATGGTCAAACCGATGGGACTGAAGGTCACCCGTCTCGCGAGCGGCCTGCCGGTCGGCGGCGACTTGGAGTACGCCGACGAGGTCACGCTCGGCCGGGCCTTTGAAGGAAGGCGGCTGCTTGATGTCTGACAACGCCCTGGACCCCGACGACTTCGCCTCCTCGATCGCGGACCAGATCGAGAGCTTCATCCTGTCGGTGCGGGAGGTCGCCAAGGGCGACGACCCCGACAGCGCGGTGCCCTACCTGCTGCTGGAGGTCTCCCAGCTGCTGCTCGCCGGCGGCCGTCTCGGGGCGCACGAGGACATCGTCCCGGAGGAGCGCTACGAGCCCGACATCGGCCCGGAGCCCGACGCCGACGAGCTGCGCCAGCGGCTCGCGGTGCTGCTGGAGCCGATCGACGTCTACTCCGAGGTCTTCGACCCGTACGTGCCGCGCAGCACGCCGGTGGCCTGCCGGATCTCCGACGACCTCGCGGACGTGGTGACGGACCTCGCGCACGGCCTGGCGCACTTCCGTGAGGGCCGGGTCAGCGAGGCGCTGTGGTGGTGGCAGTTCTCCTACCTGTCCAACTGGGGGCCGACGGCCTCGGCCTCGCTGCGGGCCCTGCAGTCCCTCGTGGCCCATGTGCGGCTGGACAGCCCGCTGGACGCGCTGGACGGCCTGGACACCGACCACGGCGCGGACGACGAGGAGAAGCTCGCCGCCGAGGCCGGCCGGGTGATGGCCGCCGAGATCGCCAGGCCCCTGGGGCTGCGCCCCAGCCGCTGAAACCGGACCCGTACCGCGACCCGAACCGCGACCCGGATCCGAACCGGGACCCGTACCCGTACGCCACCGCGCCCGTCCCCTCCCGGGGCGGGCGCGTGGTCGTCCCGGGGTGCGGCGCCGGGGGTGTAGTGACCGGGAGCACGCCGGTCGGTGTGCATACCCCGGCGTGTCGATGGGCAGATGGCTCGCGGAGTGGGCCCGACATCTCAGCATGTGGTATTGAGGGGTCCGTCCCGGCCTGCTCGTTAGACTGAGCCGAACGCAGTACCGGATTTGAGGAGCGCACGTGGGCCTTGTCGTGCAGAAGTACGGCGGCTCCTCCGTTGCGGATGCCGAGGGCATCAAGCGCGTTGCCAAGCGGATCGTCGATGCCAAGAAGAGCGGCCACCAGGTGGTCGTCGTGGTCTCGGCGATGGGTGACACGACGGACGAGTTGATCGAGCTCGCCGAACAGGTATCTCCGATGCCTACCGGCCGCGAGTTCGACATGCTGCTGACCGCCGGAGAGCGGATCTCCATGGCCCTGCTGGCGATGGCGATCAAAAACCTCGGACACGAGGCGCAGTCGTTCACCGGCAGCCAGGCGGGTGTCATCACCGACTCCGTCCACAACAAAGCGCGCATCATCGACGTCACGCCGGGCCGCATCCGGACCGCGCTCGACCAGGGCAACATCGCGATCGTGGCCGGCTTCCAGGGCGTCTCCCAGGACAGCAAGGACATCACGACGCTGGGCCGGGGCGGCTCCGACACCACCGCGGTGGCGCTGGCGGCGGCCCTGGACGCCGAGGTGTGCGAGATCTACACCGACGTCGACGGCGTCTTCACCGCCGACCCGCGCGTGGTGAAGAAGGCGCAGAAGATCGACTGGATCTCGTCCGAGGACATGCTGGAGCTCGCCAGCTCCGGTTCCAAGGTGCTGCTCCACCGCTGCGTGGAGTACGCCCGCCGCTACAACATCCCGATCCACGTCCGGTCGTCGTTCTCCGGCCTCCAGGGCACCTGGGTCAGCAACGAGCCGCGAGAGGACCTGCAGGGCATGGAGCACGCGATCATCTCCGGTGTCGCGCACGACACATCCGAGGCCAAGGTGACGGTCGTCGGGGTGCCCGACAAGCCGGGCGAGGCCGCCGTCATCTTCCGGGCGATCGCGGACGCCGAGATCAACATCGACATGGTGGTGCAGAACGTGTCGGCCGCGGCCACGGGCCTGACCGACATCTCCTTCACCCTCCCCAAGGCCGACGGGCCGAAGGCGATCGAGGCCCTCAAGCGCGTCCAGGGCGGCATCGGCTTCGAGGCGCTGCGCTACGACGACCAGATCGCCAAGATCTCGCTGGTCGGCGCCGGCATGAAGACCAACCCGGGGGTCACGGCGCAGTTCTTCGAGGCGCTGTCCAACGCGGGCGTCAACATCGAGCTGATCTCCACCTCGGAGATCCGCATCTCGGTCGTCACCCGCGCCGACGACGTCAACGAGGCCGTCCGCGCCGTGCATTCAGCGTTCGGCCTGGACAGCGAAAGCGACGAAGCGGTCGTCTACGGAGGAACGGGCCGCTGAGCACCTCGATTTCGGTCGAGTGACCCACATCCCTGGTCTATACCGCTTGCTCGGAAGCCTGTAGGCACCAGACAATTTCAGCTCCCTGTGTGTCGCAACCGCGCGACGCACAGGGAGCGTCCTTGTGTCAGCGCACTGCCCTACTGTGCTGCAGGCCGGGCGCGGCGCAACAGCGCCAGCAAAAAGGGGCATTGGGGAAGAGTTGGTACGCATGGGCATATGTGCTGCACCGCCAAAAACGGTGCCTCGGGCGTACAACCCTGACGGGGGGACGCGTGTCCAACAGTCGTGGCAGAGGCACTCGGCATCGAAGCGCCCCTCGTGGGGCTGGGCGGCGCCCCGGCGCGCCCGCACGTCCGGCGGCCGTCGCGCGCAGTCGGCGGGATCCCGGTGATCGCGCCCTGGCCTGTGGTGCAGGCGCCCGCGGACCGCGGCGACACTGACGGCGCGATGTCAGTCGGGACGACCGTCGACCACCTCACCGAGACCTACCGGGCGCACTACCGCTCGCTGCTCGGCCTCGCCGCGCTCCTGCTGGACGACACCGCCTCCTGCGAGGACGTCGTCCAGGAGGCCTTCATCCGCGTCCACTCGGCCCGCAAGCGGGTCCGCGAACCCGAGAAGACGCTCGCCTACCTCCGGCAGACCGTCGTCAACCTCTCCCGCTCCGCACTCCGTCGCCGCATCATGGGCATGCGCCTGCTGTCCAAGCCGATGCCCGACATGGCGAGCGCCGAGGAGGGCGCGTACGAGGCGCTGGAGCGCGACGAGCTGAAGGCGGCCATGCGCAAACTGCAGCGCCGGCAGCGCGAGGTGCTCGTGCTGCGCTACTTCGCCGACATGACCGAAGCCCAAGTGGCCGAGACCCTCGGCATTTCCATAGGCTCGGTCAAGGCGTACGGCTCGCGCGGTCTCGCGGCGCTCCGCGTCGCGATGGAGGCCCCGGCATGACCAACCCGAACCCACCCGGCGGTATGGAACCTGAGAACGACATCAGCGGCGGCGGTCCCGAGGAACGGCTGAGCCCCGACGAACTGGCGCTGCGCCGGCTCATGCGTGACGCCGTCAGCGGCATCCAGCCCGGCCACGAGACGCTGGAGCACCTGCGCCGCGCGGTCCCCGCCCGACGGGCGCACCGGCGGCAGTTGCTGGCAGGCACGGCGGCCGCGTGCCTGCTCGCGCTGGTCGCGGTCCCCGCGGCCCTGCACGCCGCGAACATCTCCGGCTCCACCCAAGCCGGGACGGCCAACGCCTCCAGCGCCCAGGACACCGGCGGCACCAACGGCGAGCCGGACGGCCCCGACGCGGACGCCGGCACGCCGAGCCCGTCCGAAGGCGACGGACGTCCCGACGCGGACCCCACGCGCACCGGCGGTTCCCAGGGGCAGGTCACCCCCGGGTCCTCGGGTCCCGCGGACCCCTCCGACACGCTCGCGGCCAACGCCCCGCTGTGCACCACCGGCGACCTCGGCAACGCCTCCGGCTACGCCGGTGCCGCCGACGTCTCCGGCCGGGTCAGCGGCTGGTTCCAGGTGGGGAACGTCTCCAAGGGCTCGTGCACCGTCGACGGCGGCGGTTCGGTGGGCTTCGCCGCCCAGGGCGCGGCCGAAGCGGCCCGCATCAGCGTCGTCGACCACACCGCGAACGACGGCACCACACTGCCCGACTCCCTCGGCAAGGCGCTGATCCTCAAGCCCGGGCAGAGCTACCGGGTCGAGTTCACCTGGGTCCCGGCCGCCGGCGGCCCGGGCGGCTGCACGCCCCCGTCCTCGCCGACGCCGACCGCGACCGCCACCGACAGCCCGACCGGCGAGGCGTCCGCGCCCCCGGCGGGGGAGAACGGCACCGGCCAGACCGGTCCGGCGGCCGTCGTGCTGAGCCACACCCCCGAGGCCGGAGCGCCCGTCGTCAACGCGACGATCGACGGCGCCTGCGCGGGGACGGTGTACAAGACCGGCGCCGTCGCCGCCCCGTAGCAGGGGGCGGTTCCCTGGGCCGGGCGACCGCCCCGTACCGTGGACGGCGTGTACCGGTTCCTGCTGTCCCCCCGCTGGCTGGGCGGGCACCTCTTCATGGTGTGCGCCGTGGTCGTCTGCACGTTCATGGGCAGCTGGCAGCTGAGCCGGTTCGAGGCGCGCGTCGACAGCCACCGCGCCGCCCAGGACACACCCGCGGCCGTGGCCCGCGACGCGGTGCCGCTGGAGCGCCTGCTGCCGCGTCCGGCCTCCGCGGTCACCACCGAGACGGTCGGCCGCGCCGTACGGGCCACCGGCCGCTACGACGCCGCGCACCAGTTCCTCGTACCGGGCCGCGAGCTCGACGGACGCACCGGCTACTACGTGCTCACCCCGCTGCGGACCGGCGACGGCGAGGCCGTCCTGCCCGTCGTCCGCGGCTGGCTGCCCGGCGACGCGGACCGCGCGACCGCCGCCGGCGTGCCCGCGCCGCCGGCCGGCGAGGTCACCGTCACCGGGGCCCTGCAGGCCCCCGAGGGCGCCGACACCGACGGCGCGATCGACCGCGGCGGACTTCCCGCGGGACAGCTCGGGATCATCAGCGCGGCCTCCCTGGTCAACCTCGTCCCGTACCAGGTGTACGGCGCCTGGATCACCCAGACCGAGGGCGTCCACGCGCCGCTGCGGGCCGTGCCGCCGGTCGCGCCCAGCGGCACCGGCCTGGACCTCAAGGCCTTCCAGAACCTCGGCTACACCGGCGAGTGGTTCGTCTTCGCCGGCTTCGTGGTCTTCATGTGGTTCCGGCTCGTCCGGCGGGAGGCCGAGTCCCGGCGCGACGCCGAGCTCGGCCTCACCGAGGAGGAGGGGCCGGCCGCGGCCTCAGCCGCCGAGGTGGCGCCGGACGAAGTCCAGCTCCAGTCGTAGCTGCTTGATCCGCTCGTCGACGACGAGCGAGCCGTGCCCCGCGTCGTAGCGGTAGACCTCGTGCGCCTTGCCCAGGCCCGCCAGCCGCTCGACGTAGTTCTCGATCTGCCGGATCGGGCAGCGCGGGTCGTTCAGGCCCGCCGAGATGTAGACCGGGGCCTTGACCCGCGCCACGTACGTGATCGGCGAGGACGCCTCGTAGCGGTCCGGGACCTCCTCGGGGGAACCGCCGAACAGGGTGCGGTCCAGTGCCTTCAGCGCCTCCATCTCGTCGCCGTACGCCGTCACGTAGTCCGCGACCGGCACCGCCGCCAGGCCCACCGTCCACAGCTCGGGCCGGGTGCCCAGGCCCAGCAGCGTCAGGAAGCCGCCCCAGGAGCCGCCGGAGAGCACCAGCCGGGCCGGGTCGGCGAAGCCGGACTCCACCGCCCACGCACGGACGGCCTCGATGTCCTCCAGCTCGATCAGGCCGACGCGGTGCTTGAGCGCGTCCGTCCACTCCCGGCCGTAGCCCGTGGAACCGCGGTAGTTGATCCGCACCACCGCGTAGCCGTGGTCGAGCCAGGCCGCCGGGCCGGCCGCGAAGGCGTCCGAGTCGTGCCAGGTCGGCCCGCCGTGGATCTCGAACACCGTCGGGTACGGGCCCTCGCCCGCCGCGGGCCGCTGGACGAGCGCGTGCACCCGGCCGCCGGGGCCGTCCACCCACACGTCCTCCACCGGCAGCGAGCCCGGGGCCCGTTCGCCCGGCGCCTCCAGGACCACCGCGCCGGTCGTCGAGCGCACCTCCGAGGGCGCCGCCGCCGACGACCAGAGGAACTCCACCGTCCCGTCGGGCCGGGCCGTCGCGCCGCTCACCGAGCCCGCCGGGGTCTCCAGCCGGGTCAGCTCCCCGTCCGCCAGCCCGTAGCGGTAGATCTCGCTGCGGGCCCGGTAGGAGTGCACCACCAGCAGCGCGGTGCCGTCGGGGTACCACTCCGCCGCGACGTCGCCGGGCAGGTCGATCGCCAGCGCGGTCTGCGTGCCCGCCGTGACGTCCCAGACCATCGGCTCCCAGCGGCCGCGCCGCTGGTGCGCCACCAGCAGCCGGGCGTCCCCGGGCACCGGGGCGAACCCCAGGCACTCCAGGCCCAGTTCCTTCGTGCCGCCCTCGCTGTCGTCCAGCTCCGCGACCGTCGTCCCGTCCGTCGTGACCACCCGCAGCGCCGAGTGCATCGCGTCGCCGTGCTCGGTGTGCTCGACGACGACCAGCGTGCCGTCCTCCGACAGCGCGCCGACCCCGCCGGACTCCTCGTGCCGGTAGATCTCCACCGGCTCCGCCCCGGGACGCACGACGTGGACCGTCGTGCCCTCCTCGTCGGTGGAGCGGCCGACCACCGCCAGCCCCCCGCGGCCCAGCGCCAGCCCCGCGGGGTACGAGGGCTCCAGGCCGGGCGCGGCCGGCTCGTCCGGACCGCCCTCGAAGGGCTGCCGCATCCAGACCCCGAACTCGTCCCCGTCGGTGTCCGCGAACCACCACACCCACGCGCCGTCCGGCGTCAGCGTCCCGTCCGACGTGCCGTTCGGCCGGTCGGTGACCTGCCGTTGCGCCCCGGTCGTCCGGTCCCACGCGTAGAGCTCGTACGTACCCGTCGCATTCGACACGAACAGGCTGCGGTGGGGGGCGTCCTCGGCCCACTCCGGCAGTCCGACGCGTGGCGCCCGGAAGCGCTTCTCCCAATCCGGCATCCCAGCCATGACGTCGCTCATGCCACCATCAAACCCGATCGTGCCCCGCTGCGGACCGTGGGCGTCGTCACCCGCTGCGATCACGTCCCGGAACGACGATCAGCGCCGTCCCCCGGCCCAGGTCCACGCGCGACCGCGGGGGTGCGCCGTCGCCCTCCTCGTCGCGCAGCAGGAGCGTCGCCCGTCGCTCGTCCAACTCGCTCCGCTTGCCCGGGGAGAAGCTCGCGTGCAGCTGCTCGAAGCCGGTCGCGGAGACCTGCCCGCTCCGCCCGGCCCACCGGCCCGCGCGCAGCACCTGGTCGACGAGGGCCACTGCGCACAGCAGGATCACCAGGCCCGGCAGTGTCATGAAGACCACGAACGCGACACCCATGGCCCCACCTTCGCACAGCGCCCCCGCGGCGGCGACGGCCCCGGCGGCATCCCGCTACCCTCGCGCCATGACCGCCGCCGAACAGCCCCTCGTCCCACCGGGCTTCGCCGTCCCGGAGCCGCCCGCCACCGACCGCTTCCGCCTGGAACCCCTCGGCCCGCGGCACAACGCCGCCGACCACGCCGCCTGGACGGCCGGCATCGACCACATCCGCGCCACCCCCGGCTTCGAGGGCCGCTCCTGGCCGCCGCCGGACGGCATGACCCCCGAGGCCAACCTCGAGGACCTGCGCAAGCACGCGGAGGACTTCGAGCGGCGCACCGGCTTCACCTACACCGTCCTGTCCGTGCCCGGCGGCGACGTCATCGGCTGCGTGTACGTCTACGGCTCCCGCACCGAGCCCGGCACCGTCGACGTCCGCTCCTGGGTCAGCGCCCCGCACGCCGCCCTGGACGCCGAACTCCACCGCGTCGTCCGCGACTGGCTGGCCCGCGCCTGGCCCTTCGAGCGCATCGCCTACGCGCCCCGCTGAACCCGCTGAACCGCCCCGCCGAACCCCTTCCGGGGCGGCCCGGAGGTTCACCCCTTCGGCCCACCCGGGGCCGCCGCCACGCACGACGTGTGATGGGCTGATGACGCAGCGGAGTCGCGGGGGCGCGTCCGAGCGCTCCGCGACACGACCGGACCCGTCGGCCCCCGGGCAGGACCCGGCGCCGCGTCCGGTGCTCCCCCGTCACACGGGCGCACGAGGAAGGCGTGGCGATGATCGCTGTCCTGGAGACCGACGGGATACCCCGGCGCAGGCTGCGCGGCGCGCTCGCGGTGCTGAGCACCTGCGGGCTGCTGCTGACCGCGGCCTGCGCCAACGCCGTCCCGCCCCGGCCGGCGACACCCGGGGACGGCCGGGCGGCGGACCCCGCCGCGGGCGTGCCCCCGGAGCTGCGGCGCTACTACGAGCAGCGCCTCGACTGGCGGTCCTGCCAGGACGTCCCCGGCTTCCAGTGCGCCACCGTGAGCGTGCCCCTGGACTACTCCCGCCCCGAGGCCGGCGACATCACCCTGACCGCCGCCCGCGTACGGGCCACCGGCGACGCCGCCGCCCACGTCGGCTCCCTCCAGGTCAACCCCGGCGGCCCCGGCGAGTCCGCCGTCGACTACCTGGTCGCCGCCGCCGGCACCTTCTCCCCCGCCATGCGCTCCGCCTACGACCTGGTCGCCGTCGACCCCCGCGGCGTGGGCGAGAGCACCCCCGTCGACTGCGACACCGACACCGCGGCCACCCCCATGGGCTTCGGCCTGCGCGTCTCCGGCGACGCGGCGGGGATCGCCGACTCCTACGACGCGTTCCGGGACCTCGCCGAGGCCTGCGAGAAGCAGGCCGGCGAACTGCTGCCCCACCTCGGCACCCCCGACGCGGCACGCGACATGGACGTCGTACGCGCCCTCCTCGGCGACGAGCGCCTGCACTACCTCGGCTACTCCTACGGCACCTACCTGGGCGCCACCTACGCCGAGCTCTTCCCCTCGCGGGTCGGCCGCATGGTCCTCGACGGCGCCGTCGACCCCGCGATCGACGGCTACCGCGAGAACCTGGACAGCACCGCCGGCTACCAGCTCGCCTGGGAGTCCTTCGCCGCCGACTGCGCCGCCCGCCCCGACTGCCCGGTCGGCCACTCCGTCGCGGAGGCCGGCCGCGTCCTCGACGGCCTGGTGGACAAGCTGGACGCCGGCCCGCTGCGCCAGGGCAAGGACATCGCCGTCACCGGCGAGGACCTCCTCACCGCGGTCATCACGGCCCTGCGCGAGGCGTCCTGGGAGGAACTGCGCACCATGCTGCGCCAGGCCCTGGCCGGCGACACCACGCACCTGCAGCAGTTCTCCGGCACGGACGAGGGCGACTCCGGCAACGCCGCGGACGCCCTGCTCGCCGTCGACTGCCTCAGCGCCACCCTCGGCGCCCGCTTCACCCCCGCCGAGGCCGAGGCCGCGCTGCCCGCCTTCCTGAGCGCCTCGCCCCAGTTCGGCGCCTCGCTGGCCCCGTTCCTGGTGCTCTGCACCCACTGGCCCGTGGCGCCGATCCAGGACCCCCGCCCCATCGCGGCCCCCGGTGCCGCCCCGATCCTCGTCGTCGGCACCACCCGCGACCCCGCCACCCCGTACCCCTGGGCCCAGTCCCTCGCCCGCGAGCTCGACTCCGGCCGGCTCCTCACGTACGACGGGGACGGGCACACCGCCTACCACCGCGGCAGCCCGTGCGTCGACGACGCCGTCGACCGCTACCTCGCCCACGGCGAACTCCCCGACCCGGGCACGGTCTGCGGCTGACGCGCGGCTGCCGAGCCGGGCCGGATCACCCAGGGGTGCGCGCGCTCACGGAGCCGGGGTGGGGGCGTCGGAACCCGAGGCCGGCCGGCGGGGCCGGAGGCGCCCGAGGACCCGCCTGACAGGCCGGGACAGCCGTTTCAGCACCGCATCGCCGACCAGGTCCATGATCAGCGACGCGACGCCGCGGAAGACGGCGCGCACGATCGCGCCGGCTATGTCGTCCATGTGCTCCTCCGGGGGCCGTGCAACCACATGACGCTACACGTGGGCCCGGACGCGATCTCCGGTCGGTCGGCCTGCGGGGACCGGGGGCCTTGCCTCCGCACAATTCTCTGACTATCGTCAGAGAATGGAACGAGGGCAGATCGACGTGGTGCGCAGGTTCAACCGTGCGGTCACCCAGCGGGTGGGTGCCCTGAACGACGAGTACCTGTCACGGGACCGGTCGCTCGGGCTGTCGCGGCTGCTGTGGGAGGTCGAGCCGGACGGATCCGAGGTGCGCGTCCTGCGCTCACGCCTCGGCCTGGACTCCGGGTACCTGAGCCGGCAACTGCGGCGGCTGGAGTCGGACGGCCTGGTGACCACGGACCCGGACACGGACGACGGCCGCGTGCGGAAGGTACGTCTGACCGGGGCCGGCGTCGCGGAACGGGCGCTGCTGGACCGCGGCTCCGACGAACTCGCGGAGTCGGTCCTCGATCCGCTGACCGATGGCCAGCGCGACCGCCTGGTCGCGGCGATGGCCGAGGTCGAGCGTCTGCTGCTGGCCTCGCAGGTACGGATCGCGATCACGGACCCCCGCGCCCCCGACGCCCGGTACTGCCTGCGCTCCTACGTCGAGGAGTTGGACCGGCGCTTCGACACCGGGTTCGACCCCGCCCGCAGCATCTCCGCCGCCGACGAGGAGATGACGCCGCCGCACGGACTGCTCCTGGTGGCGAGCGCACAGGGCTCCCCGGTGGGCTGCGGCGCGCTCAAACTGCACGCCGAAACGCGGATCGCCGAGGTGAAACGGATGTGGACGTCGCCGGACGTCCGCGGGCTCGGCCTGGGCCGCCGCATCCTCGAACGCCTTGCGGACGAGGCCACCGCCCGCGGGATGCGGACCCTGCGCCTGGAGACCAACGGCGCCCTCGCGGAGGCCCGCCACCTCTACGAGACCGCGGGCTTCACGGAGGTCGAGGCCTTCAGCACCGAGCAGTACGCCCACCACTGGTTCGAACGGAACCTCCCCCACTGAAACGGACCGGTACGGCCGGCCCGCACGCCGGCCGTACCGGGCTGCGCCCAGCCACGGGGCACCCCGCAACGGACGGGGCCTACCGGGCGGGGCCGGCGGAGGTGTTCAGCCCTCGGTGCAGCCAGTCCGTCGTCAGCGTCCAGCGGGTCCCGGCGGAGTGCATCCAGTCGGGGGCGGGGTGGCTGCCGCCGGCCAGGGAACGGAGGAACCTCACCATCCCCACGTCGAACCGGTAGGTGGTGGCGGGTCAGCGCGCCCACATGACGACCGGCCATGCATCCGGATCGTCCCCCTCGGTCAACCAGCAGTACAGGTCACCGGCCTGGTTCTCGCCCCACGTGAGCAGACCGCCCGGCTCGGGGTGCATGGGTAAGCGGTGCCGCCCCACTCGTCCTCGTCCCACCCTGTGGACAGCGGCGCGATCTCAGAGGCGTGCCAGTCGACGAAGCCCCCGAAACCGGAAGTCCGACCAGGTGCGAGAGGAACGGAGGACGGCGCGTACACGAAGGACCTCAGCGAGTCCGGGGTGCCCGCGAAGCCGCCGCCGTACCTGTCGACGAACGCCCGGTAGTCCGAGGGGAATTCGAACCCGACCTTCGCTTGCGACCGCTCCCACGGCGGTCGGGCAACCGGCACGGCGGGGGGAGGCAGCAGCAAGGCCAGCCGTTCCAAGTAGTCGATCACTTTTCTCCGAGTGCTTCAGCTGCCAAGAGCCAACAGGCCATGGCGCGGTCTCGCCTGACGCCCGCTCCCGTCCTGTCCTGGACGGCATCGTCGACCGGGGCCACGAGCGTCACGGTCTCCTCGTCCGTGTGCGCATCCCGGCCCGTAGAGCCTCGAGCTCCGTTCGGGGAAACGGGCGGCCCCAGTGGGAGGCGTAGCCCTCTTCGCCCAGCTCGTGAGCGACCTGGTCGAAGGCGCGCACAGCCGCCCGTGCCAGCGCAGTGGCGTCGTGGCGTCCTGACCAGAGCACGGTCCCCGAGCTGTCGGGCGCTCGAAGGTCCTTTGCCTCGACCAGTCGGATGTCGACGTCGGACCCATCTCGGTGGAAGAACCACCGGTAGACCTGGGGCTCCCCCTCGAACTCGGCTCGTGTGTCCTCATCGCCGTCCACAAGCCTGGCAATCGCGTACAAGAACTGCTCGGGCCCATCCGTGACGTACGAGGCGCACACTTCTGTCTCGGCATGATCGTCGGCGACCTTGATGACGGCCCAGCCGTGGTTTCGCATCGTCCAAGTAATCGTGAGCGAAGCCATCCAACCCCCTGTGAGGCCTGCACCCTACGCCGCAGGCCGGCGGGAGCGGCTGCGGGCGTCGGAATCTCCGTACCGACGGCGACCGTCAGCAGTGCTCGTCACTCATGACTGCTCCGAGGACGATGAGCTGCTCGGGAGTCTGCCGCGCGCTGCAGATCTTCCATGCGTCACCGTCGCCGATGGGGCGATGCCTTCCGCTCGCGTCGAAGAGTCGCACGTCAGCGTCGGGACCGAGCTGTTCGACCGCTCTTTTCACGTTGCCACCCAGGAAGTTGGGCATCGGAACGTCGCCCGGGCCGGGGCGTGAAACCGTCGACGCGCCTGAGGCACGGGACGGGGCGGCGTGACCCCGAGACTCTCGAGGCTGAGGGGAGGTGCTGCACGCGGTGAGCCCGGTGAGGAGGGCGATGATGACGACCGATGTGACGGGGCGGGTACGCATGTCTCCCTCGGAGGTGGCCGTGATCCGGCGATCATCATTGCTGCCGTGCCGGGAGAAGGGAAGCGGTAGGCGGAGCCCACGACCGCTCCTGGTTCCCGGACGTCCGAACGCGACATCCCGCTCGGGGCCCAACCGCGTCCGGTGATCACTGAGAGTGCCGGCGCAATGGATGAGATCTTTGCCCGCGAAGGGGAGCAGCAGCAAGAGACGGCTTGATCGTCTCCCAGGCGGTTCCCCGTTCGCCTCCCGGAAAAGAAAGAGGGCCAGGTACTCATATGAGTACCTGGCCCTCTTACCTGGGTCGGGGTGGCGGGATTTGAACCCACGGCCTCTTCGTCCCGAACGAAGCGCGCTACCAAGCTGCGCCACACCCCGGTGTCGCGTCGTGGCTTTCGGCCCGGCGCGACGAGGATTACTCTAGCGGACCTCCCGCTGGAGACGAAATCCGGTTTTCGCGGGCGGCTCAGGCTCCCGGGGTCAGGGTGAGGAGGGTGGCCTCGGGCGGGCAGGCGAAGCGGACCGGGGTGTAGCGGTTGGTGCCGCAGCCCGCGGAGACGTGCAGGTAGGAGCGGTGCCCGGCGGCCCGGTGGGTGGACAGGCCCTTGACCCGGTCGGTGTCGATGTCGCAGTTGGTGACCAGGGCCCCGTAGAAGGGGATGCACAGCTGTCCGCCGTGGGTGTGCCCGGCGAGGATCAGCGGGTAGCGGTCGGCGGCGAAGGAGTCGAGCACGCGCAGGTACGGGGCGTGGACGACGGCGAGGGAGAGGTCGGCGTCCGAGTCGGGGCCCCCGGCGATCGCGGCGTAGCGGTCACGGCGGATGTGGGGGTCGTCGAGGCCCGCGAAGGCGATCTCGATGCCGTCGTCCAGCTTGAGGCGGCCGCGGGTGTTGTTGACCCCGACCCATCCGGCCACGTCGAAGGCGTCGCGTACCTCCTCCCAGGGGTTGCGGGTGACGCCGATCGCCGGGTCGTTCTTGCCGTTGAGGCCGTGCTGGCCCCGGACGCGCTCGATCAGGTAGCGGGCGGGGTTGCGCAGCTTGGGGGCGTAGTAGTCGTTCGAGCCGAAGACGTACGCCCCGGGGAGGTCGAGCAGCGGGCCGAGGGCGTCGAGCAGCTCGGGGACGCCGTGGGGGTCGGAGAGGTTGTCGCCGGTGTTCACGACGAAGTCCGGACGCAGCCCGGCCAGCGACTGCAGCCAGCGGCGCTTCTTGTCCTGGCCGCTGACCATGTGGATGTCGGAGAGCTGCAGGACGCGGATCGGCCGCATCCCGGCCGGCAGGACCGGCACCCGGACCCTGCGCAGGCGGAAGGACCGCACCTCGATTCCGGCCGCGTAGGCCACGCAGGCGGCTCCGGCGACTGTGATGCCCAGGGGTACTCCGTATCGCGCGCGCATGCCCTCCATGGTGGCAGACGGCTCGTCAGGGATAAATTTCCGGCCCGCCCGGTGGCGACCTGGCAGACTCGACGCCATGACCACCACGCTCAAGCAGCGTCTGCACGACGACCTCACGGCTGCCATCAAGGGACGGGACGAGCTGATCTCGTCCACCATCCGCCTCACCCTCACCGCGATCACCAAGGAGGAGGTCGCGGGCAAGGAGGCGCGCGAGCTCTCCGACGACGAGGTGCTGAAGGTGATCGCCCGCGAGGCGAAGAAGCGCCGGGAGGCCGCCGAGGCCTTCGAGCAGGGCGGCCGCAAGGAGTCCGCAGAGCGCGAGCTGGCCGAGGGCGCCGTGCTGGACGCCTACCTGCCCAAGCAGCTGGACGACGCGGAGCTGGCCGGGATCGTCGCCGCGGCGATCGCGGAGTCGGGGGCCGAGGGGCCCAAGGCGATGGGCGCGGTCATGAAGATCGTGAACCCGAAGGTCGCGGGCCTGGCCGAGGGCGGCCGGGTCGCGGCCGAGGTGCGCAAGCAGCTCGCCGGCGGCTGACGGCGCCGCGGGCAGCGGACGACGGAAGGGGCGCCGGGACCGTTCGGTCCCGGCGCCCCTTCGGCGTCACGTCGTGTCCGGGGGATCAGCCCGCCCCGGTGCCGCCCGTCTCGGGGACGACGCCGGTCCCGGCGCCGGGGCCGCCGTTGTCCCCGCCGCCGCGGCCGTTGCCGCCACCGGTGGTGAAGCCGTTGCCGCCGTCGCCGCCTGCGGTGTCGCCACCGAAGATGCCGCCGAAGAGGCCGCCGTCGTCCCCGCCGTTGCCGCCGCCGTTGCCGTTGCCCCCGTTGTCGCCGGGGCCGTGGTGGTCGTCATCGTGGTCGCGGGGCTTCTCGGGCTCGCGGATGGCGACCGTCGGCAGGCTGGCGGAGGTCGTTCCCGTCAGGGCGCCGGACATGGCGTCCCGCCAGATGGGGCCCGGGGTGTCGGCGCCGAAGACCTTGGCGTGGTAGACGCCGCCGATGGTGATGTTGGTCATGTGGCGCTTGTGGGCCGGGTCGCCGACCCAGACCGCGCCGGCCATGTCGCTGGTGTAGCCCACGAACCAGGCGGCGTAGCGCTCGTCGGTCGTACCGGTCTTGCCCGCGCTGTCACGGTCGGACAGACCGGCCTGCTGGCCGGTGCCGTCCTCGACCACGCCCTTGAGCAGGGTGTTCAGGGTGGCCGCGGTCTGCTCGGTCATGGCCCGCTCGCAGTCGGTCTTGGGCACCGGCAGCTTCTTGCCGCTCGCGTCGGTGATCGACTGGATGGCGACCGGGGTGCAGTACACGCCCTTGTTGGCGAAGGTCGCGTAGGCGTTCGCCATGGTCAGCGGCGAGACCTCCTGCGAACCCAGGGTGAGGGAGGGCACCTGGCTGAGCTTCTTGCCGTTGGCCCGCTGGACGCCCATGGAGTTGGCCATCTTGACCACCGGGCAGACGCCGATGTCGCTGATCAGCTGGACGTAGTAGGTGTTGACCGACTTCGCGGTCGCTTCCTTCATCGAGTACGGGCCCTTCTCGGACTCGTTCTCGTTCGACACCGTCGCGTTCTCGGTGTTGAGCCAGTTGCCGCCGCAGGTCGTGACCGGGCTCGGGTAGGGCATCTCGTAGGGCGACGGGTAGGTCTGCGCCGGGTCGGTGCCCTGCTCTATGGCCGCGGCCGCGGTGATCGGCTTGAAGGTCGAACCGGGCTGGTAGCCGACGCCGCCGCCCATGGCCTGGTTGACCGAGAGGTTGATCTGGGTCTGGTTCTTCCCGAAGCCGTACGGGCGGGACTGGCCCATCCCGATGATCTTGCCCGTGCCGGGCTGGACCAGCGTCACGGCGGTGGCGACGTCGTCGCTCTTGTACACGTGCCGGCTGATCGAGTCCTGGACGGACCGCTGCGCCTTCGGGTCGAGGGTGGTGCGGATGGTGAGGCCGCCCTGGTCCCAGCGCTTGGAGCGCTCGGACTTGGTCTTGCCGAAGGTCTTGTCGGTGAGGAAGACCTGGCGCACGTAGTCGCAGAAGAAGCCGGCGCCGTTCACGGCGGTGATGCAGCCGTTCTTGGGCTGGGTCACCTTGAGGCCGAGCGGCTTCTTCTTGCCCTCGTCGGCCTCCGCCTGCGTGATGTCCTTCATGTCGGCCATGCGCTGCAGCACCACGTCGCGGCGCTTCTTGGCCTCTTCCGGGTCGTTCACGGGGTCGTAGCGGCTCGGCGACTGGACGAGGCCGGCCAGCAGCGCGGACTCGGTGAGCGACAGGTTCTTGGCGGACTTGCTGAAGTAGCGCCGGGCGGCGGACTCGACCCCGTAGGCCTGCTCGCCGAAGAACGTGATGTTGAGGTAGTTCTCGAGGATCTTCTGCTTCCCCAGCTCCTGCTCGAGCTGGATCGCGTACTTCATCTCCTTGATCTTGCGACCGAGGGTCTGCTGGGTGGCCTGCTGGACCTTGGTGGGGTCGTCGCCGGCCTCCTCGACGAAGACGTTCTTGACGTACTGCTGCGTCAGGGTGGACGCGCCCTCGGAGACACCGCCCTCCTGGGCGTTCTTGTTGAGCGCGCGCAGGATGCCCTTGACGTCGATGGCGCCGTGCTCGTAGAAGCGGGCGTCCTCGATGGCCACGATGGCCTGCTGCATCGACTTGCTGATCTTGTCGAGCCCCACGACCTTGCGGTCGCGCGAGTAGACGGTCGCGATCAGGTCGCCCTTGGTGTCCAGGATCTGGGTGCTCTGGGAGAGCGGCGGTCGCTTGAGCTCGCCCGGCAGGGAGTCGAACCCGGCCGCGGTGCCCTTGGCGCTCAGTCCGAGTGCCCCTGCCGCCGGCAGGGCGATGCCGGCCAGTACGACCCCGGCCAGGACACTGACGCCCAGGAACTTGGCGGCCTGCTGCGCGGAACTGGTGCCGCCGCTGCTGGTGGGGCGCGATCGCTTGTGACCCATGGGGTGCAGCTTACGTTGCCATTCCCGGGACGTAGGCATGCTTGTTCGCCTACTCTGTAACAGACAGGCGCCAACGCTGCGCACACGTCTGTCTTCCGTCATCACTCTTGTGGGTGATGAGAACTGCCCGAATTCCTGTCATATGCCAGCCATATGACCTGGATCTCAGGCCCGGGAAGTGGCGAGCTGACCGTTTTGCGTCGATTTGCCCGTTCTGCCGTCGGCTCACTCCGTCGGGTGATCTGCCGCATACCCATAGTCCGTTCGGGCCATTCAAGATTGGGCCTGAAAGGGCTGTTGCGCCGTGCCCACCTTCCGTAACGTCCTCAACTGGCAACGGTGAATATGCCGCTTGCCGCCGTGGGGGAGCCTCGATTCGGGAGAGGACGGCGCCAGCATGAGCAGCTGGGTTACGGACTGGAGTACGCAGGCCGCGTGCCGCACGACGGATCCGGATGAACTTTTCGTCCAGGGAGCGGCCCAGAACAGGGCCAAGGCGGTGTGCACCGGCTGCCCGGTACGCACCGAGTGCCTGGCCGACGCCCTGGACAACCGCGTCGAATTCGGCGTCTGGGGCGGGATGACCGAGCGGGAGCGCAGGGCGCTGCTGCGCCGGCGTCCCACGGTCACCTCGTGGCGCAGGCTGCTGGAGACGGCGCGCACGGAGTACGAGCGCAGCACGGGTGTGCTCCCGCTCGACGACGAGGGCTACGACGGGGACTACGACGACTACGCAGCCGTCGGCTGACCCTGCGCGAGGCGTTCGCCGATCGCGCGCAGGCCCTCGAGGTCGTGGACGTCACCGGGCAGGGCCGCGACGTCCACCATGGGCACGTCCGGGTGCACGGAGACGAAGCGGTCGCGGGTGCGCCGCTCGCGCGCGACCAGCTGCATCCGTTCGGCGTGCAGGCGCAGCAGGCCGGCGGCGAGACGGTCGGCGTCCAGTGGGTCCGTCTCCGCGGGCCGGTCCGCTGCGGGGTCCTGCGCGGGTGCCGCCGGTGCGGTGACGGCCGGGGAGCCGGTGGGCGATTCGGGAGAGCTCGTGTCCGCACTGTCCGTACTGGGGGTCCCTTCGCCGCCGTCGGCCGTACGGAGTCCAGCTTTCCCGCCGGGCTGATCCACAATGCCGACGCTTTGAAGATTTTCTGCAGATTCGTCAAACTCCCCGGTCAGCCGGGGAGTTGACGGTTCCCCGGCCACGGGACCGGCCTCGTCGGTGCCGAGGGCGCCCGGGTGGTCCACGGCGTCCGTGCCGTCCATGTCGTCGGGGTCGGCGGGGTCGTCCGCCGCGGTCAGGTCGTCCAGGGCCTCCGCCGCCGCCAGCGCCCGCTCCGCCGTGAGCTGCGCCGCCCCACTGCCGTGCACGCGGTTGAGCACCAGCCCGGCGAGCGGCATGTTCTCCGCCGCCAGCCGCTCCACGAAGTACGAGGCCTCCCGCAGCGCGTCCCGCTCCGGTGCGGCCACCACCAGGAACGCCGTGCCGTTCGCCTGGAGCAGCTTGTAGGTGGCGTCCGCGCGGGAGCGGAAGCCGCCGAACATCGAGTCCATCGCCGCCACGAAGGTCTGCACGTCGCGCAGCAGGTGCGCGCCCATGACCTTGCTGAGCGTGCCGGTCATCATCGACATCCCGACGTTGAGGAACTTCACGCCGGCCCGACCGCCGACCTTCGCGGGGGCCATGAGCAGCCGGATGAAGCGACCGTCCAGGAAGGACCCCAGCCGCTTCGGGGCGTCCAGGAAGTCCAGTGCCGACCGGCTCGGCGGGGTGTCGACGATGATCAGGTCCCACGCGTCGAGCGCGCGCAGCTGGCCCAGCTTCTCCATGGCCATGTACTCCTGCGTGCCGGCGAAGCCCGCGGAGAGCGACTGGTAGAAGGGGTTGTCCAGGATCGCCCGGGCCCGTTCCCGGTCCGAGTGCTGCAGCACGACCTCGTCGAAGGTCCGCTTCATGTCGAGCATCATCGCGTGCAGTTCACCGCCCGCGGACTCGTCGATGCCGGCGACCTTGCGCGGGGTGTTGTCCAGTTCCGAGAGCCCCATGGACTGCGCCAGCCGGCGTGCCGGGTCGATGGTCAGCACGACGGCCTTGCGGCCGCGCTCGGCGGCGCGGACGCCCAGCGCCGCGGCCGTGGTGGTCTTGCCGACCCCTCCCGAGCCGCAGCAGACGACGATCCGGGTCCTCGGATCGTCGATCAACGGGTCGATGTCCAATACCGGACTCTCCAGGCTCATGCGACCCCCAGCCCCTGCTTCCGCAGATTTTCAGCCAATCTGTACAACCCGCCGAGATCGACCCCGTCGCCCATCAGCTCCAGCTCGTACGCCGGCAGGCCCAGCGCGGTCAGCTCCTCGCGCTGGGCGCGCTCCAGGGCGACCCGTTCCGCGTGCTCGTGCGCCTGCGCCAGCAGCGGGTCGACGAGCCGCTCCGCGAGGCCGCCGCGCCGGGCGCCGCCCAGCCCGGCCTGGGAGAGGGCCTTGGCGATCGCCGTGCGCCGCCCGTCGCGCGCCGTGGCGACGGCGGCGCCGTCCATCACCACCGGGCGCACCATGTTGATGACCACGGCGCCGGTCGGCAGACCCGCCGCGCGCAGCTCCTCGACACCGTCCACGGTCTCCTGGACCGGCATCTCCTCCAGGAGGGTGACCAGGTGCACGGCCGTCTCCGGGGACTTCATCACCCGCATCACGGCCTGCGCCTGATTGTGTATCGGGCCGAACCGGGCCAGCCCGGCGACCTCGTCGTTGACGTTGAGGAAGCGGGTGATCCGGCCGGTGGGCGGCGCGTCCAGCACCACGGCGTCGTACGACCGCCAGCCGGCCCGGTCCTTGCGGCGCACCGCCTCGCAGACCTTGCCGGTCAGCAGGACGTCGCGCAGGCCCGGGGCGACCGTGGTCGCGAAGTCGATCGCGCCCAGCTTCTTCAGGGCCCGGCCCGCCCGGCCGAGCTTGTAGAACATGTCGAGGTAGTCCAGCAGCGCCTGTTCGGCGTCGATGGCCAGGGCGTGGACCTCGCCGCCGCCCGGGGCCACCGCGATCTTGCGCTCCTCGTAGGGGAGCGCCTCGGTCTCGAAGAGCTGGGCGATGCCCTGGCGCCCCTCGACCTCCGTCAGCAGCGTCCGCCGTCCCTCGGCGGCGAGGGCGAGTGCCAGCGCCGCGGCGACGGTCGTCTTACCCGTGCCGCCCTTGCCCGTCACGATGTGCAGCCTCACACCTGCGAGCCTAACCAGTCGAGGGCGGGGCTACGCAGGGGCGTGGCTGTGCCAGGCATTACAGTCCCCTCATGACCAAGTGGGAATACGCGACCGTGCCGCTGCTGGTGCACGCGACGAAGCAGATCCTGGACACCTGGGGCGAGGACGGCTGGGAGCTCGTCCAGGTCGTGCCGGGCCCCAACAACCCCGAGCAGTTGGTGGCCTACCTCAAGCGGGAGAAGAACGCGTGAGCGCCGTCGAGCAGCGGCTCGCCGAGCTGGGGCTGACCCTGCCCGCCGTGGCCGCGCCGCTCGCCGCGTACGTTCCGGCCGTCCGGTCCGGCGCGTACGTGTACACGTCCGGTCAGCTGCCCGTCGTCGAGGGCAAGCTGACCTGCACCGGCAAGGTCGGTGCCGAGGTGACCGCGGAGGAGGCCAAGCAGCTCGCCCGTACCTGCGCGCTCAACGCCCTGGCCGCGGTCCGCTCCGTCGTGGGTGACCTCGACCGCGTCAAGCGCGTCGTGAAGGTCGTCGGCTTCGTCGCCTCCGCCCCCGACTTCACCGGTCAGCCGGGCGTCGTCAACGGCGCGAGCGAGCTGCTCGGCGAGGTCCTCGGCGACAAGGGCGTGCACGCCCGCAGCGCCGTCGGGGTGGCCGTGCTGCCGCTCGACGCGCCCGTCGAGGTCGAGATCCAGGTCGAGGTCGAGGACTGACGTCCGGTACCCCTCCGGCGGGCCGCGCCCCGGCCGCCGGAGGGGCGCCCGGGCCCGCCGCCCGGTCCGGGCCCTATCGAACATCCCCGCGGAAGCGCATAGCATCCGCCCCATGACCACCACGAACGGCCAGTGGTTCCCGCCGAGCTGGCCCGAGCGGATCCGCGCCCTCACCGCGGGCACCCTGGAGCCCGTCGTGCCGCGCCGTGCGGCGACGGTCCTGCTGCTGCGGGACGCCGACGGCGGTCCCGCCGTGCACATGCTGCGGCGCCGGGCGTCGATGGCGTTCGCCGCGGGCGCGTACGCCTATCCGGGTGGCGGGGTGGACCCGCGCGACGAGCGCCCGGTGGCCTGGGCGGGCCCCTCGCCGGAGACCTGGGCCGCCCGGCTGGGCCATGGACTGGACCCCGCCTCGGCGCAGGCGATCGTGTGCGCGGCCGTGCGCGAGACCTTCGAGGAGTCCGGCGTGCTGCTGGCCGGGTCCGACGAGGCGTCCGTCGTCGCGGACACCACCGGCGAGGACTGGGAGGCCGACCGCCGCGCCCTGGTCTCGCGCGAGCTGTCCTTCGCCGACTTCCTCGACCGGCGCGCGCTCGTGCTCCGCTCCGACCTGCTCGGTCCCTGGGCCCGCTGGATCACCCCGGAGTTCGAGGAGCGCCGCTACGACACCTGGTTCTTCCTGACGGCGCTTCCGCCCGGCCAGCGCACCCGTGACGTGTCGGGGGAGGCGGACCGCACGGTGTGGCTGCGGCCCGCCGAAGCGGTGGACGGTTACGACCGCGGCGAGATGACCATGCTGCCGCCGACCATCGCGACGCTGCGGGAACTGCTCCCGTACGGGTCCGCGGCGGCGGCCCTGGCCTCCGCCGCGGCGGGACGCGACCTCACCCCCGTGCTGGCGAGGGCCGCCCTCGTGGGCGACGAGATCGTGCTGACCTGGCCCGGCCACGACGAGTTCACCAAGCGCATGGGAGCCGCCGAATGACCTCGGCCCTTCAGCCCGGCGACCCCCGCGCCGGGATCGGCGGGCGGGCGACCGCCCGCGCGGTGTGCGTGCTCGCGCCGAACCCCTCGCCGATGACGCTGGACGGCACGAACACCTGGATCGTCTCCGAGCCGGACTCCGAGCTCGCCGTCGTCATCGACCCGGGCCCGCTCGACGAGGGCCACCTGAACACCGTGGTCTCCACCGCGCACTCCCTCGGCAAGAGGATCGCCCTCACCCTGCTGACGCACGGCCACCCCGACCACGCCGAGAGCGCCGCGCGCTTCGCCGAGCTGACCGGTACGGCCGTGCGCGCCCTGGACCCGGCGCTGCGGCTGGGCGAGGAGGGCCTCGGCGCGGGCGACGTCGTCACCACCGGCGGCCTGGAGCTGCGCGTCGTACCCACCCCCGGGCACACCGCGGACTCGCTCTCCTTCCACCTGCCCGCCGACCGGGCGGTGCTCACCGGCGACACCGTGCTCGGCCGCGGCACCACGGTCGTCGCCCACCCCGACGGGCGGCTGGGCGACTACCTGGACTCGCTGCGCCGGCTGCAGGCCCTGACGATGCACGACGGCGTCGCCACCGTCCTGCCGGGCCACGGCCCGGTCCTGGCCGACGCGCGGGGCGCCGTCGAGTTCTACCTCGCCCACCGCGCCCACCGCCTGGCCCAGGTCGAGACGGCCGTGGAGCAGGGCCTCACGACGCCCTCGGAGGTCGTCGCCCACGTGTACGCGGACGTCGACCGCGCCCTGTGGCCGGCCGCCGAGCTGTCGGTGCGGGCGCAGCTGGACTACCTGCTGGAGCACGGGCTGATCTGACGGCCCCACCCGCACCGCGGACGCCGAAGGGGCGCCCACCTCCGGGTGGGCGCCCCTTCTCGTACGCGTACGGGCGTCAGCGCGAGCGCTTGGCCAGCCGTTCGACGTCCAGCAGGATGACCGCCCGCGCCTCCAGGCGCAGCCAGCCGCGGCCCGCGAAGTCGGCGAGGGCCTTGTTGACGGTCTCGCGGGAGGCGCCCACCAGCTGGGCGAGTTCCTCCTGCGTCAGGTCGTGCACGACGTGGATGCCCTCCTCGGACTGCACGCCGAAGCGGCGCGACAGGTCCAGCAGCGCCTTGGCCACGCGGCCCGGCACGTCGGAGAAGACCAGGTCGGACATGACGTCGTTGGTGCGGCGCAGGCGCCGGGCGACGGCGCGCAGCAGGGCCGTCGAGACCTCGGGGCGGGCGTTGAGCCAGGGCTGCAGGTCGCCGTGGCCGAGGCCGAGCAGCTTCACCTCGGTCAGCGCGGTCGCGGTGGCCGTGCGCGGGCCGGGGTCGAAGAGCGACAGCTCGCCGATCAGCTCGCCGGGTCCGACGACGGCGAGCATGTTCTCGCGGCCGTCGGGGGAGGTGCGGTGCAGCTTCACCTTGCCCTCGGTGACGACGTACAGCCGGTCCCCGGGTTCCCCCTCGTGGAACAGCGAGTCGCCACGCGCGAGCGTGACCTCCGTCATGGAGGCGCGCAGTTCAGCGGCCTGCTCATCGTCGAGCGCCGCAAAAAGCGGTGCGCGCCGCAGAACGTCGTCCACGAGCTCTCTCCTTGTCGACATCGCTGGGTCGGTCCCCATCATGCCCGACAGCAAAACAGTGCGATCAATCACAAGTCTGTCTTATGTGCTCGTGTGATTGTGCCCCGGGGGTCCGTTTGGGGGCCGGATCCCTGCTCTCCAGGGCGATTGTCGGTGGCGAGGCTTAGGCTGGCCGGGTGTCCGATACGCCAAGTGCGCAGAAGAAACGGCAGGGTGGCGGGGCCGGAAGGGTGGCCGCCGCCGCGGATTCCGCTGTGAGCGAACAGGCTGCCCGCACGACCTCCACCGGCCGGACGCGGGCGGCGCGCAAGCCCGAGTCGCGGCTGGCCATGGTGCGCAGGGCCCGCCGGATCAACCGCGAGCTCGCCGAGCTGTACCCGTACGCCCATCCCGAGCTCGACTTCGAGAACCCCTTCCAGCTGCTCGTCGCCACCGTCCTCTCGGCCCAGACGACCGACCTGAGGGTCAACCAGACCACCCCCGCGCTGTTCGCCGCGTATCCGACGCCGGAGGAGATGGCCGCCGCCGACCCGGAGGAGCTGGAGCGGATCCTCCGCCCCACCGGCTTCTTCCGCGCCAAGGCGCGGGCGGTGCTCGGCCTGTCCGCCGCGCTGCGCGACACCTACGGCGGTGAGGTGCCCGGCCGGCTGGAGGACCTGGTCACGCTGCCCGGCGTGGGCCGCAAGACGGCCAACGTGGTGCTCGGCAACGCCTTCGGCGTCCCCGGCCTCACCGTGGACACCCACTTCCAGCGGCTCGTCCACCGCTTCGGCTGGACCAGCGCGAAGGAGCCCGAGAAGATCGAGCAGGACGTCATGGCGATCTTCCCGAAGAGCGAGTGGACGATGGTCTCGCACCGGCTGATCTTCCACGGCCGCCGGATGTGCCACGCCCGCCGCCCCGCCTGCGGCGTCTGCCCGATCGCCCCGCTGTGCCCGGCGTACGGCGAGGGCGAGACCGACCCGGAGAAGGCGAAGAAGCTGCTGAAGTACGAGATGGCCGGCGGCCCGGGACAGCGGCTCAAGCCGCCGCCGGGGTTCCCGGGCAAGGCGGCGCCGCCGCTGGAGGTGGAGTGACGCAGGCACGACCCGACATCGAGGACGTCACCCTGGACCGCGAGGGGTTGCCGTCATGGCTGGCCCCGGTGGTCCGCGCGGTCGACGCCGTACGGCCCGAGCAGCTCAGCCGCTTCCTGCCGCCGCCGAAAGGCGGCAGGCCCTCGGCCGTGCTGATCCTCCTCGGGGAGGGGGCCGAGGGGCCCGAACTCCTCCTGATGGAAAGGGCGGCGTCCCTGCGCTCCCACGCGGGGCAGCCCTCCTTCCCCGGCGGTGCGCTCGATCCCGAGGACGGCGACCCGGAGGGCGAGGGCCCGCTGCGGGCCGCGCTGCGCGAGGCGTGGGAGGAGACCGGCCTCGACCCGTCGGGGGTGCAGGTCTTCGGGGTGCTCCCGCGGCTCTACATCCCGGTGAGCGACTTCGTCGTGACACCGGTCCTCGGCTGGTGGCGTACGCCGTCCCCGGTGGGAGCGGTCGATCCGGCGGAGACCGCACGGGTGTTCACCGTCCCCGTGGCGGATCTCACCGACGCCGCCAACCGGGCCGTGGTGACCCATCCCAGCGGCCTCCAGGGGCCCGCCTTCCTGGTGCAGGGCGCCCTGGTGTGGGGTTTCACCGCGGGCCTGATCGACCGGATCCTGCACCACGCGGGCTGGGAACGACCCTGGGATCGCGCGAAGACGGTCCCGCTGGGTTGATCCGCCATGAGACGGTGTCCAGGTGAATGTGCTGGACATCGTGCTGCTGTTGGCCGCCGTGTGGTTCGCGATCGTGGGCTACCGCCAGGGATTCATCGTCGGCGTGATGTCGGTGGTCGGGTTCCTCGGCGGGGGTCTGGTCGCGGTCTACGTGCTGCCCGCGATCTGGAACGCGGTCACCGGCAGCGCCCAGCCCGGCACGGTGGCGGTGGTCGCCGCGGTGGTCCTGATCATCGTGTGCGCCTCGGTCGGCCAGGCCTTCACCACGCACCTCGGCAACAAGGTCCGTACGCACATCAGCTGGTCACCGGCCCGGGCCATCGACGCCGTCGGCGGCGCCCTGGTGAACGTCCTGGCGATGCTGCTGGTCGCCTGGCTCATCGGCTCCGCGCTCGCCACCACGACCACGCTGCCCAGCCTCGGCCGTGAGGTGCGCTCCTCCCGGGTGCTGCTGGGGGTGGCGCAGATCGTGCCGCGCGAGGCCGACAACTGGTTCGCCGACTTCAGTTCGGTGCTCGCGCAGAACGGACTGCCCCAGGTCTTCTCGCCGTTCGGCAACGAGCCCATCACCGCCGTCCCCGCCCCCGACCCGGCGCTCGCCGACAGCGCGGTCGTCGGCCGCGCGCGGCGCAGCATCGTCAAGGTCGTCGGCACGGCACCGAGCTGCGGCAAGGTGCTCGAGGGCACCGGCTTCGTCTTCGCCCCGCACCGGGTGATGACCAACGCCCACGTCGTCGGCGGCGTGGACAACCCGACCGTGCAGATCGGCGGCGAGGGCCGGGTGTACGACGGCAAGGTCGTGCTCTACGACTGGCAGCGCGACATCGCGGTCATCGACGTACCGTCCCTGGACGCGCCCGCGTTGTCCTTCAGCGGCACCGACGCCGACTCGCGCGACGACGCCATCGTCGCCGGCTTCCCGGAGAACGGCGGCTTCGACGTGCGTGCCGCCCGGGTGCGCGGGCGCATCCCGGCCTCGGGCCCGGACATCTACCACCGGGGCACCGTCGAGCGCGACGTCTACTCGCTGTACACGCTGGTCCGCCAGGGCAACTCCGGCGGACCGCTGCTCACCCCCGAGGGGAAGGTGTACGGCGTGGTGTTCGCCAAGTCCCTCGACGACGCGGACACCGGCTACGCCCTGACGGCGGACGAGGTCCAGCCGGACGTCCGGGCCGGGCGTACGGCGAGCCGGCAGGTCGACACCGAGGGCTGCGCCCTGTAGGTCCTGCGGGGAAACGGTCGGCCGGTGACGGTCGGCCGTGTGCGGACAGCCGTGTGCAGCCGTGTGCGGTCGGCTGCGCGCGGTCAGTCGCGGGTATGCCTCAGCCGGGCGCCCACCCAGCGGGCGCGGCGCCTGAGGATGTGGGGAATGCCGAGTCGGGAGCCTCCGGACCCGTGGTCCGGGGCCTGCGTCCCGGTGGTGACCCGCGCCCTGTTGGCGCGGCGGTCGCGTGACACGTCACGGTAGTCGTGCGTCCAGCCCATACCGAGCTGTCTGCCCGGGCTCCATGGTCGGTAACCGCCTGCCGCTCCATCAGTTGGCCTATGCGCCCGGCATTTGGCTGATGGTCATACTGGATCAACGGTCCGGTTCGGGGTCCTTCAGCCAGTTGACCAGTTCGGCGGAGAACGCCGCCGGGTCCTCCTCGTGGGGGAAGTGCCCCAGCCCGTCGAAGAGTCGCCAGCGGTACGGCGCCTCCACGTACTCCCCGCTGCCCGCGGCGTGCCGGGCCCGCATCGCCGGGTCGAGCGAACCGTGCAGGTGCAGCGTGGGCACCCGCACCGGACGCTTCATGCGCCGGTTGAACTGGAAGCCGTCCACCCGGGCCAGCGAGCGCACCATCCAGCGGTACGGCTCGATCGAGCAGTGCGCCGTCGAGGGGATGAGCATCGCCCGGCGGTAGGCGTCCACCGTCTCGTCCTCCGGCAGGCGGGGCCCCGACCAGTCCCGCAGCAGCCGTCCCACCAGCGCCGCGTCGTCCGCGACGAGTTGCCGCTCCGGGATGAACGGGCGCTGGAACCCCCACACGTAGCCGCCGGCCGCGCTGTGCCGCAGGTCCGTCAGCATCGCCGAGCGCCAGCGCCGCGGATGCGGCATGGAGCACACCGCGAGCCGCCGGACGAGCTTGGGCCGCATCGCCGCCGCCGTCCAGGCCAGGTAGCCGCCGAGGTCGTGCCCGACCAGCGCGGCGTCCGGCTCCCCGAGCGAGCGGATCACGCCGGTGACGTCGAGCGCCAGGTTGGCCGGGTCGTAGCCGCGGGGCGTGCGGTCGCTGCCGCCCACCCCGCGCAGGTCCATGGCGACGGCACGGAAGCCCGCCTCGGCCAGCGCGGTCAGCTGGTGCCGCCAGGTCCACCAGAACTGTGGGAAGCCGTGCAGCAGCAGCACCAGGGGGCCGTCGCCGAGCTCGGCGATGTGGAAGCGGGCACCGTTCGCGGCGACGTCCCGGTGGGTCCAGGGTCCGTCGACGCGCACCGGGGAACTCTCAGCGACCGTCATGCCCCGAGCGTGTCACACCTTGGCCTCCACCGTGGCCCCCGATCCGTTGGAGGAGGCGCTGCGCGGGTGCGGCTTGACCCCCTGCAACACCGCCGCGGTCTCCTTCGCCGAGGCGATGCTGCGCTCCGGCTTCTTGATCTTCTTGAACTTCGAGCGCGCCATCAGGCCCAGCAGGCCCGCCAGCACCAGGTAGGCACCGCCGACGATGAGGAACGACCAGGCGAGGCCCAGCCCCAGGTTGTGGATGCCGTACGCCGCCGCGAAGCTGAGCACCGGCAGCGAGAAGAGCGCCAGGATGCCGGCCGCTCCCACCGCTCCGCCGCCGATGCCGGCGCGTTTGACGTCCTGCCTCAGCTCCGCCTTGGCGAGGGCGATCTCCTCGTGGACCAGCTCGGACAGGTCCGCCGTCGCCGAGGCGAAGAGCTGACCGAGGCTGCGGCTTCCGTTGGGGCTCACGGTCACCCCCACGTTCACGGGCTCGTCCGCTCGGCTCATCGGGTCCTCCGTCGTCGTCATGGTGCGTCAGTCGTCATCCGGGGCAAACGGGTTACCCCCCGATCATGCCCGACTCATCCTCGTCGCTGCCCCCGGAGCGCGCCACTTCCGCGAGCCTGCGGTGCTCGGCCGCCTTCGCCTCGTGGATCGCCGCCATGCGCAGGTGGAACTCGGGGTTCGCCCACTCGTAGACGTCCGGGACGCCGTCCCGGTCCTCGTCGCGCTCCTCGTCCTCGCACATCCGCCGGTACCGGTCGTTGCGGAGCTTGAGCAGCACCGCGGCGAGGACCGCGGAGGTGAACGAGCCGATCAGGACGGCCGCCTTGACCTCCTCGGTCAGCACCTGGTCGCCCTCGAAGGCCAGCTCGCCGATGAGCAGGGAGACCGTGAAGCCGATCCCCGCGAGCGTGGCGACGGCCAGGACGTCGGGCCAGGCCAGGTCGGGGTTGAGCTCCGCCCGGGTGAAGCGTGCCGCCAGCCAGGTGCCGCCGAAGACCCCGACCGCCTTGCCGACGACCAGTCCCAGCACCACGCCCAGCGTCTCGGGACGGTGGAACACCTCGGCGACCGCGCTGCCGGCGATCGGCACCCCCGCGGAGAAGAGCGCGAACAGCGGCACCGCGAGTCCCGCCGAGAGCGGCCGTACGAGGTGCTCGATCCGCTCTCCGGGGGACCGCTCCTCGCCCTCCCGCCGGTGGCAGCGCAGCATCAGGCCCATCGCGACGCCCGCGATGGTGGCGTGCACCCCGCTGGCGTGCATGAGTGCCCAGTTGACCAGCGCGAGCGGCACGTACACGTACCACCCGCGCACCTCCTTGCGGAGCAGCAGCCGGAACAGGACGAGCCCGGCGACGGCCGGCGCGAGCGCGGCGAAATTGATGCCCGAGGTGAAGAAGACCGCGATGATCAGGATCGCGAAGAGGTCGTCGACGACCGCCAGGGTCAGCAGGAACGCGCGCAGCGAGGACGGCAACGCCGTGCCGAGCACGGCCAGCACCGCCAGGGCGAACGCGATGTCGGTCGCCGTCGGCACCGCCCAGCCCTGCAGGGAACCCCCGCCGACGGTGTTGACCACCGCGTACACGACCGCCGGCACGGCCATGCCGCAGAGCGCGGCGATGACGGGGAGCGCGGCCGCCGAGGGACGGCGCAGCTCACCCGCCACCAGTTCCCGCTTGAGCTCGATGCCCGCGACGAAGAAGAAGACCGTCAGCAGTCCGTCCCCGGCCCAGTGCCCCACCGACAGGTCCAGATGGAGCGACGCGGGCCCGAAGTGGAAGGCGACGGTGGACCGGTAGGAGTCGCCCAGCGGGCTGTTCGCCCAGACCAGCGCCGCGACGGCGGCCACCAGCAGCATCACGCCGCCCACCGTCTCCGTCCGCAACGCGTCGGCGACGAAGTTCCGTTCCGGGAGGGGCATCCGGCCCAGGAAGACGGAACGGCGGCGGTTGGTCGCGGTCACGGGGGCTGGACCTCCGGTCGGGTTCGGCATGGCTGATCACCTTGCCGACCAGACTTCCCGGCACGCCCCGATGCACTGTCGCGTTCTTTACGCGCTCAGCAGCTTACCGGCTTGGCGCCGGAGCCTCCGGCGTTTTTCACATTACGGACAATCGCCGGGCATCGCAGGGGCGTCCGCAGGGGCGTCCCGCACCGCCGTGAAACGGCGAAGAGGCCCCCGTGGGGGCCTCTTCGGTGCGGTGGCGGGGGCCGTCAGTCCTCGCTCGCGGCGGTCGGGAGCTTGGTCTGGATGAGGTCCATGACCGTGGAGTCGGTCAGGGTGGTGACGTCCCCCAGCTCCCGGTTCTCGGCGACGTCGCGCAGCAGACGCCGCATGATCTTGCCGGAGCGGGTCTTCGGCAGCTCGGCCACCGTGAGGATCCGCTTCGGCTTGGCGATCGGGCCGAGCGTCTTGGCGACGTGGTCGCGCAGCTCGGCGATCAGCTCCTCGCCGTCCTCGGCCGCGGCGCTGCCGCGCAGGATCACGAAGGCGACGATGGCCTGGCCGGTGGTCGCGTCGGTGGCGCCGACCACGGCCGCCTCGGCGACCTTCGGGTGCGAGACGAGGGCCGACTCGACCTCGGTGGTCGAGATGTTGTGGCCCGAGACGAGCATGACGTCGTCCACCCGGCCCAGCAGCCAGATGTCGCCGTCCTCGTCCTTCTTGGCGCCGTCGCCGGCGAAGTAGCGGCCCTCGAAGCGGGACCAGTAGGTGTCCAGGTAGCGCTGGTCGTCGCCCCAGATGGTGCGGAGCATCGACGGCCACGGCTCGGTGAGGACGAGGTACCCGCCGGAGCCGTTGGGCACCTCGTTGGCCTCGTCGTCCACGACGGTGGCGGAGATGCCGGGCAGCGGGCGCTGCGCGGAGCCGGGCTTGGTCTCCGTCACGCCGGGCAGCGGGGAGATCATCATGGCGCCGGTCTCGGTCTGCCACCAGGTGTCCACGATCGGGCAGCGGCTGCCGCCGATGTGCTCGCGGTACCAGATCCACGCCTCGGGGTTGATCGGCTCGCCGACGCTGCCCAGGACGCGCAGCGAGGACAGGTCGAACTTGGCGGGGATGTCGTCGCCCCACTTCATGAAGGTGCGGATCGCCGTGGGGGCGGTGTAGAGGATCGTGACCCCGTACTTCTGGACGATCTCCCAGAAGCGGCCCTGGTGCGGGGTGTCGGGGGTGCCCTCGTACAGCACCTGGGTGGCGCCGTTGGCCAGCGGGCCGTAGACGATGTACGAGTGGCCGGTGACCCAGCCGACGTCGGCGGTGCACCAGTAGACGTCGGTCTCCGGCTTCAGGTCGAAGACGGCGTTGTGGGTGTAGGCGGTCTGCGTCAGGTAGCCGCCCGAGGTGTGCAGGATGCCCTTGGGCTTACCGGTGGTGCCGGAGGTGTAGAGGATGAAGAGCGGGTGCTCCGCCTCGAAGGCCTCCGGGGCGTGCTCCGCGGACTGCCGCTCGACGATCTCGTGCCACCACACGTCCCGGCCCTCGGTCCACTCGACCTCCTGGCCGGTGCGCCGGACGACCAGCACCTTCTCCACGCCGGCGGAGCGGCCGACCGCGTCGTCCACGGCGGGCTTCAGGGCCGACGGCTTGCCGCGGCGGTAGCCGCCGTCGGCGGTGATGACCAGCTTGGCGTCGGCGTCGGCGATGCGCGCGGCCAGCGCGTCGGCGGAGAAGCCGCCGAAGACCACCGAGTGCGCGGCGCCGACGCGGGCGCAGGCCAGCATCGCCACGACGGTCTCGGGGATCATGGGCATGTAGACGGCGACCCGGTCGCCGGCCGTGACGCCCAGCTCGGTCAGGGCGTTCGCGGCGCGGCTCACCTCGTCCTTGAGCTCGGCGTAGGTGATGGCCCGGCCGTCACCGGGCTCGCCCTCGAAGTGGATCGCCACGCGGTCGCCGTGGCCGGCCTCGACGTGCCGGTCGACGCAGTTGTAGGCGACGTTCAGGGTGCCGTCGGCGAACCACTTCGCGAACGGCGGGTTGGACCAGTCGAGGGTCTCGGTCGGCTCCTTCGCCCAGTTCAGCCGGCGGGCCTGCGCCGCCCAGAAGCCCAGTCGGTCGTCACCGGCCTGCTGGTAGGCCTCCGCGGTCACATTGGCACCGGCCGCCAGCTCGGCGGGCGGAGCGAACCGGCGCTCCTCCTTCAAAAGGTTGGCCAGGCTCTCGTTGCTCACGCCGTGCTCCTTCGCAGGGTGTCCTCTTGTGTCCCACGCCATAGCTCACCAGCCGGAGGGGCGGAATGACAAGGGTTCGCCGCAAATATTGGTTTAGACCTGTCGCGGTGCGGCGCCCCCGCACGGGTCCGGCCCGCCGGCGGGTGCGCGGCGGGCCGGGAGGGTGGGCCGGTCGGGTGGGCCGGTCGGATGAGCCGCCGCTGCGGGCGGCCCGGTCAGACCGTGTCGAGCACTTCCGGCCGTACGGCGGCGAACGTGCCGCTCCCGGCGCCGAGGACGTAGGCCTGGGCCTCGGCGACGTGGAAGTACATCCCGTGCAGCTGCAGCGATCCCTCGGCCACCCTGCGGGCGACGCAGGCGTGGGCCATCAGGTGGTCGAGCTGCTGCACCACGTTGACCAGGCAGAGCCGTTCGAGCTCGTCGGCCACCGGGCGGTCGGCGAGGGCGACCTCGCCGCGGCCGAGCCGGCCGATCCGCTCCAGCCGGGCGAGGCTCGGGCGGCCGTGGCGCAGCCAGCGGGCCAGCGGGGTCTGCGCCCCCGGCTCGTGGCCCGCCCCGCTGAGCAGCGCCTGCATCGCGCCGCACCCGGAGTGCCCGCACACCGTGATGCTGCCGACCTTCAGCACCTCCACCGCGTACTCGATCGCGGCGCCCACCGAGTCGCAGGAGGCGTCGGCGCCGGGCGGCGGCATCAGGTTGCCCACGTTGCGCACGGTGAACAGGTCACCGGGCCCGCTGGATGTGATCATGCTCGTGACCAGGCGGGAGTCGGCGCAGGTGAGGAAGAGCTGGGTGGGCCGCTGCCCCTCGCGGGCGAGCCGTGCCAGTTCGTCCCTGACCAGGGGCGCGGTGTTGCGCTGGAAGGCGCTGAGTCCGCCCACCAGCTGCCCGGCGGCACCCGCCTCCGTGCCCGGCTTGGTGCAGTGGTGGTTGCGCCACGGCGTCCAGGGGCGGCAGGCGTGCGCGCTGGAGGGGACCGCGATCGGTGTGCCCGACCGGCCCGTGAGGGTCGCCCAGCCGCCGCGCGCCCGGTGGCCGTCGCACCAGTGCTGCAGCGACTCGTACGCGGCGTGGTCCATGAAGGAGCCGTCCAGGGTGATGACGGCGCTGGCGTCGTCCGGCACCTCCGCCAGCGCCCGGGTCAGCCGGGGCACCGCGAGGAAGGTCAACTGACCGCGTACGTGCACCTGGTGGACGCCGGACTCCTCGTTCACCGTGATCCGGGTGTGCGTCAGCCGGCGCAGCGAGAGGAAGACGGCCACCGTGATGCCGGTCGTCACCCCTTCCAGCACGCCGAGCAGCAGCACCGCGCCGAGCGTCGCCGCGTAGACCGGGAACTCCCGGTGCCGCTGCACGTGCTTGATGTGCGCGAAGCTCACCATCTTCATCCCGACCACCATCACCAGGGCGGCGAGGGCGGCGAGCGGGATGTGCTCCAGCAGCCCCGCCAGCAGCCCGGCGCACAGCAGCACCCACACCCCGTGCAGCACCGTGGCCCGGCGCGT
This sequence comes from Streptomyces sp. NPDC005722, assembly GCF_040630935.1. Lineage (NCBI taxonomy): Bacteria > Bacillati > Actinomycetota > Actinomycetes > Kitasatosporales > Streptomycetaceae > Streptomyces > Streptomyces sp. NPDC005722. Next base: position 40,190 of record NZ_JBEXYN010000005.1, on the reverse strand, counting down.
CCGCGCGCCCGCGGCCACGTTGGCCGAGCCGCGGATCGCGCCGCCGGCCACCGGCAGCCCGCCGAGCAGGCCGGAGAGCACGTTGGACGTGCCCTGCCCGAGCAACTCCTTGTTCAGGCGGGCCGGGACGGCGTCCCCGGGCGCACCGCGCCCGGAGCGCAGCTTGTCGATCGCGACCGCCGACAGCAGCGACTCCATGCTCGCGACGAGGGTGACGGTCAGGACGGCGGCGGCGATGCCGAGCACCGGTCCGTGCGGCAGCCCGGGCAGCGCCACCGCGTGCCAGGCGGGCAGATCGACCCGCGGCACCACGATGGGGACGCCGACGGCGGTCGCGGCGGCGATGGCGGCGAGCGGCGCCGGGACCGTGCGCAGCGCCCCGCCGGCCCGTCCGGGAAGGCGCGGCCAGCCGACCAGCACGACCACCGTGACCGCCGCGATCAGCAGCGCGCCGGGGTGCGGGGACGACAACTGCTGGGGCAGGGCCGCCAGATTGGCGAGCGCCGAGCTGTCAGGGTTGGCGCCGAGCACGACATGGAGCTGGGCGAGCGCGATGGCGGCGCCGATGCCCGCCAGCATGCCGTGCACGATCGCCGGGCTGACGGCGAGCGCCGCCCGGGCCACCCTCAGGGTGCCCAGGGCGAGTTGGGCGAGCCCGGCCAGCACGGTGATGGCGCAGGTGGTGCGCCAGCCGTAGCGGTGGACGAGCTCGGCGGTGACCACCACCAGGCTGGTGGCGGCGCCGCTGACCTGGAGCGGCGCGCCGCCCATCAGACCCACGACGATGCCGCCGACGGCGGCGGCGATCAGCCCCGACTGCAGCGGGGCACCGGTGGCCAGGGCGATGCCCAGGGACAGCGGGACGGCGATCAGGAAGACGGTGATCGAGGCCGAGAGGTCGTGCCGCCAGACGGCGGTGTTCCCTTCCCCGGCGGCGGGCGGTGGGGGCAGATCCCGCGGTGGGGTCTGCGACTGCTGCGTCTGCGGTTCTGGCGTGGCGTGCATGTTCCCGTCTCCTCCGGGGCGGCGCGGCTGCGTCCGGCTGGTGCGCGTACGCGGTCGTGGTCACGGCTGTTGCGGCGGGTGCTGTCGGCCTTGAAAGTAACGGAATGTGATTGCTTGATTACTCTCAAGAGTCGGTAAATGGAGAGTAATGCAGACAAAGGGCCCGTGGATCGGGATTCGCCCGAACGGGCGAACGATTACCCGGTGAGGGTGAACCGTTCGCCCAGGACGAAGCCGGGGTCGACCTGCGAGGCGAGGTCCGCGCCGGTCCGCGCGTTGCCCCAGCTCTCCGCGTTCTTGAGGTGGAAGTGGACCATCTGGCGGGTGTAGCGCTCCCAGTCCCGCCGCTCGTACGCGGCGTCCACGGCGTCGCGCATCGACCGCAGCGCCGCGCGGTTGGGCTCCTCCAACTCCCCGAACCGCGGCGGCCGGCCCTTCTCCATGGCGCGGACCCAGTCCGAGTGCCCGACGGTGACCAGCAGGTCGTCGCCGACGTGCGAGCGCAGGAAGTCCACGTCGTCCGGGCCCTGCACCTTGTTGCCGACGACGTGCAGGGCGACCCCGAAGTCCCGGGCGTACTCCTTGTACTGGCGGTAGACCGCCACTCCCTTCCGGGTCGGTTCGGCGACCAGGAACGTCATGTCGAAGCGGGTGAACATGCCGGAGGCGAAGGAGTCGCTGCCGGCCGTCATGTCGACGACGACGTACTCCCCGCGGCCGTCGACCAGGTGGTTGAGGAACAGCTCCACCGCCCCGACCTTGGAGTGGTAGCAGGCCACGCCCAGGTCGGACTCCTGGAAGGGGCCGGTGACCATCAGCCGCGCCTCGCCGACGTCGAGCGCGACGGGCCGGGCGCAGGCGGCGTAGACCGGGTTGTCCCCGGTGATCCGCAGCAGGCGGGAGCCCTCGCCGGGCGGGGTGGTCTTGATCATCGTCTCCGCGGAGGCGATCCGCGGGTTGACGCCGCGCAGGTACTCCTTGATCTGCGGGAGGTGGGCGCCCATCGCCGGGAGGGCGGCGGCCTCCTCCTCGTCGAGGCCGAGCGCCGGGCCGAGGTGCTGGTTGATGTCGGCGTCGACGGCCACGACGGGGACGTGGGCGGCTGCCAGGTGACGGATGAAGAGGGAGGACAGCGTGGTCTTGCCGCTGCCGCCCTTTCCGACGAAAGCGATCTTCATGTTCGTTAAGCGTAGTGACGGCGCCGCCCTCCCGCGGCCTCCGGCGCGGGAGTTCACCCGTCGGTGGACATCGGGGTGGCTCGGGGGCCCGCCTGCGGGCCCGTTTCCGGACCCCGGGCGGGGCCCCGGCCGGGACGGCGCGGGCGCGCGCGGTGCGCGTGACGATGCCCACTCGCCCACCAGCGCCCCGCCGGGGGTGCGTAGGGTCGTGGGTATGGGTACGACAGCTGATCCGCTCGCCGTCCTCGGTTCGCTCCCCGGTGTCACCGAGTCGGTGGACTCCGTACGAAAGGCCGTGGACCGGGTCTACGGGCACCGGGTGATGCGCCGCCGCTCCGAAGAGGTGTCCTCGGAGGCGGCGCTGCGCGGCGCCCGCGGCTCCGCGGCGCTCGCCGGAGCCGACTGGGCGCTGGAAGAGGTGCGCAGGCGCAGCGACTTCTCCTCCGACGAGGAGTCGCGCGCGGTGGGTGCCGCGCTGCGGCTCACCGCCGAGTCCGGCCAGTTGCTCTCCGTCTGGCGGCAGTCGCCGCTGCAGGCACTGGCCCGGCTGCACCTGGTCGCGGCCGGCGGCATCTCGCCGGACGAGACGGTCGGCCGCCCGCGGCAGGCGGGCGAGAAGGTCGAGGAGCTGCTCCTGGACGTCGCCGAATTCCCGCTGCCCGAACCGGCGGAGGTCGTCGCGCGGCTCGACGGGCTCGCCGGCCTGCTGCTGTCGGGCAGTGAGGCGCCGGCGCTGGTCGTCGCCGCGGTCGTGCACGGTGAACTGCTGTGCCTGCGGCCGTTCGGCTCGTACAACGGTCTTGTGGCGCGTGCCGCGCAGCGCGTCGTCCTCGTCGGGAGCGGTCTGGACCCCAAGTCCATCTGCCCGGCGGAGGTCGGCCACGCCGAACTCGGGCGCGCGGACCACCTGAAGGCGCTGCGGGGCTACGCCTCCGGCACCCCCCAGGGCATGGCCGCCTGGATCGCGCACTGCGGGCAGGCCGTGGGCCTGGGCGTACGGGAGAGCGTGGCGGTCTGCGAGGCCCTGCAGCGCGGCGCCGCCTAGGACGCCGGGCAGGCGCCGCCCGCGGGATCCGTGGGCACGGCGGCGAATGCGCGGACACAAAGATGCGGCGGCACCTCGCGGGTGCCGCCGCTGGCATGACCGTCGGGTTACCAGGCGTGCACGATGTTCGCCCATCAGGTCGGGAACTTTGCCCGTCACCTGGTGCGGCCGGCCCGGTCAGCGGGTCTGCGTCGCGTGGGTTCCCAGCTGTCATGCTCGGTCCGTGGGGCCTGATTCGACGGGGTTCCTCGCGGAAGTCCGTGGTCTCGCGGGCCGTAAGACCTTTGTACTGCACCTTCGGGAGAACCGGAACCCCTCGCCGCGGTTCTTTGCATACCGGGACGGGTCTGTGCCTTCTCCTCGAAAGGCGCAATCGGGTTCACATCAGGACAGGACGAGCCTGCGTCGCCGCGCCACGTACCAGACCAGGCCCGCCGTGGCGGCGGCGGCGCCGACCGCGGCCAGCGCCAGGACCGGCCCCGAGGGCATCGTCAGCGCGGGCACCCGCTGGTGCAGCCGGACCGGCCGGCTGAAGGTGAGCGTCGGCCATTCGCGTGACGCCGCCTCCCTGCGCAGCCCGCGGTCGGGGTTGACCGCGTACGGGTGGCCGACGGACTCGAGCATCGGGACGTCGGTCACCGAGTCGCTGTAGGCGAAGGAGCGCTTGAGGTCGTAGCCCTCCGCCTCCGCGAGCTCGGTGATGGCCCGGGCCTTGGCGGGGCCGTAGACGTAGTGCTCGATCCGGCCGGTGTAGCAGCCGTCCTCGACGGCCATCCGGGTGGCGATGACGTGGTCCGCGCCGAGCATCTCGCCGATGGGCTCCACGACCTCCGCACCCGAGGCGCTGACGATGACGACGTCGCGGCCGGCCAGGTGGTGCTCCTCGATGAGCGAGGCGGCCTCGTCGTAGATGATCGGGTCGATGAGGTCGTGGAGGGTCTCGGCCACGATCTCCCGCACCTGCTGCACGTTCCAGCCGCGGCACATGTCGGAGAGGTACTTTCGCATCCCCTCCATCTGGTCGTGGTCCGCGCCGCCGAGCAGATAGACGAACTGGGCGTACGCGGTCCGCAGCACGGTGCGCCGGTTGATGAGGCCGCCTTGGTAGAACGGCCGGCTGAACGCCAAGGTGCTCGACTTGGCGATCACCGTCTTGTCGAGATCGAAGAACGCGGCGGTGCGCGGCGACAGGTGGTTTTCCACGAGGACGAGCATAGGGACCCACCATTCGGCGTAAGCTCCAGCGCGTGGGTTTGCCTGAGAAGGCCTTCGGGTACACCATGGAAGTCACGGATCGTTCGCGACCGTGCTAACCCGGTCTGGCTCCTCCCCCCCCGAGTCGGACCGTGGGGACGACCCCCGCTCTCCCCCCCGGCGGGGGTCGTCGCATGTCCGGGGGCATTTTCAGGCCTTGAGTCCGAACGCGCCCGGCATGTGAACGGCCCCCCGCGGTTTCCGCGGGGGGCCGGTTCTCTTTCCCGCGCGACTACGGTGAGTGACGGATCACATTCGTTGCGCTGTGCGGTGGAAGCCACTCGTGCGGGTGGCGGAGATATCCACAACGGCCTGGTTATCCACTGATTCCCACCAAGATCATCAAGTTTCGGCGACTCGCGAGACTCTGGCGGCAAATGCCGCGCCGGAGATGTGTCCGGTGCATGTGCCGGATACCGACGGCACGGGCCGGAACGAGCGAGGGGGCGTCGTGGTCGCCGAATCATTCAACGGTGAAACAAATGGAACGCGTGAAGGGCGGGTGTCCGCGCGGGCATCGGGACGGCCGCGCGGAAAGGACGATCAGGGCGGCGGCCCGCTCATCGTCACCGAGGACGGGGCCCTCCTGGACGACCTGCTGCGGCTGTGCGCCGCGGCGGGCGCGGAACCGGAGGTCGCCTTCGGGGTCCCGCCGGCGCCGGGCAGCTGGGAGGCCGCGCCGCTGGTGCTGGTCGGGGCCGCGGACACCCGCCGCGTGCCGGGCACGGCGCGCCGCCGCCGGGGCGTGCTCCTCGTCGGCCGGGATCTGGACGATCCCGACGTGTGGCGCCGCGCCGTCGACGTCGGCGCCGAGCACGTCGCCTTCCTGCCCGACGCCGAGACATGGCTGGCCGACCGCATCGCCGACGTAGCGGAGGGCGCCGGCGAGCCGGCCCTGACGATCGGGGTCGTCGGCGGCCGAGGCGGCGCGGGGGCCAGCACCCTGGCCTGCGCGATGGCCGTCACGGCCGCCCGCTCCGGGCGCCGCACGATGCTCGTCGACGCGGATCCGCTCGGCGGCGGGCTGGATGTGCTGCTCGGGGCCGAACGAGTGGGCGGACTGCGCTGGCCCGACCTCGCCGAGTCCCGGGGCCGGGTCAGCAGCGGGGCGCTGGAGGAGTCGCTCCCCCGGACGCACGCCCTGAGCGTCCTCAGCTGGGACCGCGGCGACACCGTCGTCATCCCGCCGCAGGCCATGCGGTCGGTGATGGGCGCCGCCCGGCGGCGCGGCGGGGTGGTGGTCGTCGACCTGCCGCGCCGGATGGACGAGGCGGTGGCCGAGGCGCTCGCCCAGATCGACGTGGGCCTGCTGGTCGTCCCCGCCGAACTGCGCGCGGTCGCGGCCGCCGGCCGGGTCGCGTCCCGGATGGCCATGGTGCTGCGGGATCTGCGGGTCGTCGCCCGGGGTCCCTTCGGCTCGGGGCTCACCGACGAGGCGCTCGCCGAGCTGGTCGGGCTCCCGCTCGCCGGCGAGCTGCCGCCCGAGCCCGGCCTGCCCGCCGCCCTGGACGGCGGCGAGGCGCCGGGCGGCAGCGGCCGGGGCCCGTTGTCCGGGTTCTGCTCGGCGTTCCTCACGGCGGCGCTGTCCGGCGGCGGGAGCGTGGCCGCATGAGCGCCGACGCCATGACCCCCGCCCTGCTCGACGCCGTACGTCTGCGGCTGGCCGCCTCCGGCGACGAGCCCACCCCGGCCGGCGTGGCCGCCGCGCTGCGGGCCCAGGGCCGGCTGCTCGGCGACACCGAGGTGCTCGACGTGGTGGCCGCGCTGCGCTCGGAGATGGTCGGCACCGGGCCCCTGGAGGGCCTGCTCGCCGAACCGGAGATCACCGATGTGCTGGTGAACGGGCCCGACGAGGTGTGGGCCGACCGGGGCGCCGGGCTGGAGCGCACCGAGGTGCGGTTCGCGGACGCGTCGGCCGTGCGCAGGCTCGCCCAGCGGCTGGCCTCCGCGGCCGGCCGCCGGCTGGACGACGCCAGGCCCTGGGTGGACGCCCGGCTTCCGGACGGCACCCGGCTGCACGCGGTGCTGCCACCGGTGGTGGTCGGTGCTCCGTGCCTGTCCCTGCGGGTGGTCCGCACCCGTGCCTTCACCCTGGACGAGCTCGTGGCCGCGGGCAGCATGGACGGCGGCACGGCCGCCCTCCTGCGGGCCATGCTGGAGGCCCGCCTGTCGTACCTGGTCTCCGGCGGCACGGGCTCCGGCAAGACGACGTTGCTGAGCTGCCTGCTCGGCCTCGTCCCGCCGGGCGAGCGCATCGTCCTCGCCGAGGACTCCGCGGAGCTGCGGCCGCGCCATCCGCACGTCGTCCGGCTGGAGACCCGGCCCGCCAACCAGGAGGGCGCCGGCCTGGTCACCCTGCGGGACCTCGTGCGGCAGGCGCTGCGTATGCGTCCGGACCGGCTGGTGGTCGGCGAGGTGAGGGGGCCCGAGGTCCTCGACCTCCTGGGAGCGCTCAACACGGGCCACGAGGGTGGCTGCGGCACCGTCCACGCCAACGCCGCGGGTGATGTGCCCGCCCGCCTGGAGGCGCTGGGCGCCGTGGCGGGGCTGGACCGGGCCGCCCTGCACAGCCAGTTGGCCGCCGCCCTTTCGGTGGTGGTGCATCTGGTGCGGGACCGCTCGGGCCGGCGCCGGGTCGCCGAGATCCACGTCCTGGAGCGGGGCCCCGACGGGATCGTCGGCACCGTCCCCGCCCTGTGCGGCGGTGAACGCGGCTCCGGGTGGGGCCGGTTGGCCGCGCTCTGCGAGAGGGGGCGGCCGTGAACGCCGTCGTGGTCCTCGCAGCCCTGTGCGCGGGCGCCGCCGCGTGGGCGATGTGCGCACGGGACGAAGTCGTGCGCAGGGCACGGACGTTGCTGAGTGGCGCCTCAGGGGCCCGTGGGGCGCCTGGTGGACTCCTGGGACCTGGAGGCATTGAAAGCCGCCTCAACGGGCTGCTGGAGCCGTTCCGGGTGCGGTTCGGCTGGCGACTCGGTCGCGAAGTGCTGTTCCTTCCCGGCGGGTTGGTCGTGGCCCTGGCCGCCGGGTCGGTGCTACCGGTCCTGCTCGGAGCGGCCGCCGTGCCGTTCGCCGGGCGGTGGCTGCGCGGGCGGGAACGGCGTGCCGAGGCGGAACGGCGGGCCGTGGCGGTGGGCGCGTTGTGCGCTGCGGTCGCCGGCGATCTGCGGGCCGGACTGGCCCCGCCCGCCGCGCTGGCCGGTGCGCTCGGCCGTGAGGGCTGGGCGGAGCACCCCGGCCTGTCGGACGCCGCCCTGCCGCTGCTCGCCGCCGCCCGTTTCGGCGGTGACGTGCCGGCGGCACTGCGGGCGGCCGCCCGGCCGGCGGGCGCCGAGGGGCTCTCCGGTGTGGCCGCGTGCTGGCAGGTGGCCGTGGACGGTGGCGCGGGACTCGCGGACGGCCTGGACCGGATCGCGGCCGCACTCCGGGCCGAACGCGACCAGCGCGAGGACCTGCGGGCCCAGTTGGCGGCGCCCCGTTCCACCGTGGCGCTGCTGGCCCTGCTGCCCGCCTTCGGGCTGGTCCTGGGCACCGGGCTGGGCGCGGATCCGCTCGGCACCTTGCTGCGCACACCCGCCGGGCTCGGCTGCCTGGCCGCCGGCGGGCTCCTGGAGTGGGCGGGGCTCGCCTGGACCGCCCGCATCGTCCGCGGTGCGGAGGGCGGGTCATGAACGGCGAGGCCGTCCACAGGCTGGGGATCGTCATGGCGTCCGTGGCCGCCGCCGTCTGTGCGGCTGCTGCCCTCGCCGCCGCACGGAGGGAGCGCGCCGCGCGGCGCAGGCTCCGGCTGCTCATGCGGGCGGCGCCACCGCCCAGGCGGCTCCGCCGATGGCCGGGCGCGGCCTCCGTCCGCACCTGGGCGCCGGTCGCCGGGGTCGCCCTGGGCGCGTTCGCCCTGATCGGCGGTGTCCCCGGCGCGGCGGCCGGGCTCGGCGCCGCGTGGGCGATGCGCCGCCGGCAGCGGCGGCCCCGGCCCGCGCAGCCCGGGGACCAGACCCGTGCCGCGCACCAACTGCCGCTGGCCGCGGATCTGATGGCCGCCTGCGTCGCCGCCGGGGCAGGGCCCCGCGAGGCCGCGGAGGCCGTCGGGCCGTCCCTCGGCGGGCCGCTCGGGGAGGCGCTCACCCGCGCCGCCGCCGAACTCCGGCTGGGCGGCGACCCCGCGCAGTGCTGGGGCCGGCTGGACCGGCTCGGCTGCCGGGAGCTCGCCCGGTGCCTGGAACGCGCGACCACGACGGGAGTGCCGCCGGTCGAGGAGATCGCGCGTCTCGCCGCCGGGTGCCGGGCCGAACACGCCCGTTTCGGGGCGGCACGCGCGCGCCGCGCCGGAGTGCTGATCACCGCCCCGCTGGGGCTGTGCTTCCTGCCGGCCTTCCTCCTCGTGGGGGTCGCGCCGGTGGTGATGGGGCTGGCGGGGGCGATCCTCGCCGGCACGACGAACTGAAGGGGGATCCCATGCGAGTCATGCGTTGTCTGAGGAAATTGAGCCGCCGGTGCCGCACCGGCGAGCGCGGGATGACCACGGCCGAGTACGCCGTGGGCACGCTGGCGGCCTGCGGTTTCGCGGCCGTGCTCTACAAGGTCGTCACCTCGGGCGCGGTCAGCTCCGCGCTCTCCGGGCTCATCAAGCGGGCCCTCGATGTGGCGTTCTGAACGCCGCCGCGACGCGGGCTACGTCACGGCCGAGGCCGCGGTGGTCATCCCGTCGCTGGTCTTCCTCACGGCGCTCCTGCTGTGGGGGATCGCCGCGGCGGCCGCGCAGATCCGCTGCGTCGACGCCGCGCGGGCCGGAGCCCGCGCGGCGGCCCGCGAGGAGCCCGATGCCGCGGTGCTGAGCGTGGCGCGCACAGCGGCGCCCGCCGGGGCCGCCGTCTCGGTCCACCGGGGCGGCGACCTGGTCCGGGTCACGGTGGAGGCCCGTTCCCTGTCCCTGACCCTCCGCGGCGAGGCGGTCGCCGCCGTGGAGGGGCCGGGGGAGGGGCCGTGAGCCGGCGAAGGGGCGACCGGGGCTCCGCGACGGTCTGGACGGCCCTCCTGGGAGCGCTGCTGGCACTGGCCACCTGCACCGTGCTGGCGTTCGGCGCGGCCGTCGCCGCACGCCACCGCGCCGGGGCCGCCGCGGACCTCGCGGCGCTGGCCGCCGCCGACCACGCCCTGCGGGGCAGCGCCGAGGCCTGCGCCGTGGCCGGGCGGGTGGCCGCGGCCCAGCACGCCCGGCTGGTGCGCTGCGCGGTCACCGGTGAGGTCGCCGACGTCACGGCCGCGGTCGGGCCCGCCCGGGTCCGCTCCCGGGCGGGGCCTCAGGACTCCGGATCGGGGGCGGGCGCCGACGGGGGTCCGGGCTCCGAAGGGCCCTCCGTCGCGAGGAGCACGTCGAGCAGACGGACCGCGGCCTGCTTGTCCAGCGGGTCGTTGCCGTTGCCGCACTTCGGCGACTGCACGCAGGACGGGCAGCCGAACTCGCACTCGCAGGAGGCGATCGCCTCGCGGGTGGCGGTGAGCCAGCTCCGGGCGGTCCGGAAGGCCCGTTCCGCGAAGCCCGCGCCACCGGGATGGCCGTCGTACACGAAGACGGTCGGCAGCCCGGTGTCCTGGTGGAGCGGCACGGAGACGCCGCCGATGTCCCAGCGGTCGCAGGTGGCGAAGAGCGGGAGGAGGCCGATGGAGGCGTGCTCGGCGGCGTGGAGGGCGCCGGGCAGCTCCTCGGGGTGGATCTGCGCCGCGTCGAGCTGATCGTCGGTGACCGTCCACCACACGGCGCGGGTGCGCAGGGTGCGGGGCGGCAGGTTCAGCTTGGTCTCGCCCATCACCTCGTTGGTGATCAGCCGGCGGCGGAGGAAGGAGACGACCTGATGGGTGACCTCGACGGAGCCGAAGTGGAGGCGGGCCTCGCCCCACTCCTCCACCAGGTCCTCGTCGAGCACGGAGATCGCCGTGGTGTCGCGGGCCATCGTCGAATACGGCGGGTCGGCCTGCTCCACGAGCGCGACGGAGTCCTCCAGGTCCAGGTGCCGGACGAGGTAGGTGCGGCCCTGGTGCAGGTGGACCGCGCCCTCGTGGACGGCGGTGTGCGCGGCGCCCGCGTCGACGGTGCCGAGCAGGCGCCCGGTCCCGGCCTCGACCACCTGGACGGGCTTGCCCCCCTCGCCGCGGATGTCGGTGAGGTCGGCCGCCCGCTCGCGCCGCGTCCAGTACCAGCCGCCGGAACGCCGCCTCAGCAGCCCGCGGCGCTCCAGCTGGGGCAGCAGCATCGCGGTCTCCGGTCCGAAGAGCTCAAGGTCCTCCTCGCCCAGCGGCAGCTCGGCCGCGGCGGCGCACAGGTGCGGCGCGAGGACGTACGGGTTGTCCGGGTCCAGCACCGTGGACTCCACCGGACGGCGGAAGAGGGCGTCCGGGTGGTGCACGAGGTACGTGTCCAGCGGGTCGTCGCGGGCGATGAGCACCGCCAGCGCCCCCTGACCCGACCGCCCCGCGCGACCCGCCTGCTGCCACAGGGAGGCCCTCGTGCCCGGGTACCCGGCCAGGAGCACGGCGTCGAGCCCGGAGACGTCCACACCCAGCTCCAGGGCCGTTGTGGAGGCCAGTCCGAGGAGCCGCCCGGTGTGCAGGTCGCGCTCGATCGCCCGGCGCTCCTGGGGAAGGTAGCCGCCGCGGTAGGCGGCGACCTGGCGGGTCAGCCGGCGGTCGATCTCGCCGAGGCGTTCCTGCGCGATGAGGGAGATCAGCTCGGCGGCCCGCCGGGAGCGCACGAAGGCCACCGTGCGGGTGCCGTCGAGCACCAGGTCCGTCAGCAGGTCGGCGGCCTCGGCGGTGGCCGTGCGGCGCACCGGGGCGCCGTGCTCCCCGCTGAGCTCGGTGAGCGGGGGCTCCCACAGGGCGAAGGCGACCTCGCCGCGCGGGGAGGCGTCCTCGGTGACCTCGGCGACGGGCACGCCCGTCAGCCGGGTCGCGGTCGCCCCCGGGTCGGCGGCGGTCGCGGAGGCGAGGAGGAAGACGGGATCGGCGCCGTAGCGGGCGCAGACACGCCGCAGCCTGCGTATGACCTGGGCGACGTGCGAGCCGAAGACGCCCCGGTAGGTGTGGCACTCGTCGATCACGACGTAGCGGAGCTGCCGGAGGAACGAGGACCACCGCGAATGGCCCGGCAGGACACCCAGATGGAGCATGTCGGGGTTGGTGAGCACGTACGTGGCGTACTGGCGGACCCACTCGCGCTCCTCGAACGGCGTGTCGCCGTCGTAGACGGCCGCGCGGACCGCCTTGCCCAGCGGGGCGGCGAGCTCGGCCACGGCACGCCGCTGGTCGGCCGCCAGGGCCTTGGTGGGCGCGAGGTAGAGCGCGGTGGCGCCCCGGCCGTTCGGCGCCTCGGAACCGTCCACGAGGGCGCTGAGGACCGGCACGAGGTACGCCAGGGACTTGCCGGAGGCCGTCCCCGTGGCGACCACCGCGGAGGTGCCGGCGAGGGCGTGGGCGGCCACTTCGGCCTGGTGTTCCCACGGGCGTTCGATGCCGCACGCGCGGACCGCGTCGATCACCTCCGGGCGGATCTGATCAGGCCAATCGGCATGGCGACCCGCCCGTGGGGGCAAGTGCTCCGTATGGGTGATGCGCGCGGCCCTGCCCGCCCCCGTGGCAAGCCGCTCCAGGAGGGCGACGGGGGAGGTGCGGCCGTGCGCCGACTGCGGAAGATGATCCTGAGCCATCGGCACTCAGTGTGTCACTGGCATGACGGACAATCGCCGTAAGGCGTCGTGCATGCCCGCTGGTAAGTGATTGAATGCCATCGCGGCTGCCGATCCATGGGGGGCGACCGCTCGATGCAAGGTGCTGGAGGATCCGTGGACCTGTCCCTGTCGACTCGAACCGTCGGCGACCGTACGGTCGTCGAGGTCGGCGGCGAGATTGATGTGTACACCGCACCCAAGCTGCGCGAGCAGCTGGTGGAACTCGTGAACGACGGTAGCTACCACCTGGTCGTGGACATGGAAGGCGTTGACTTCCTGGACTCGACCGGACTGGGCGTGCTGGTCGGCGGGCTCAAGCGGGTTCGCGCGCATGAAGGCTCGCTGCGCCTGGTGTGCAACCAGGAGCGCATTCTCAAGATTTTCCGTATCACCGGCCTGACCAAGGTGTTCCCCATCCACACCTCGGTCGACGAGGCCGTCGCGGCGACCGATTGACGTTCGGCGCCGGACCGCGGGGCTCCGGGCGACGCCGACGCCCGGGCCCCTGTGTTGCCCGCCCACAGGCACGAGGGGGAGGCCATGCCCACCGTAGAACTGCTCTTCAGCGCACTGCCGGAGCACGTCCGCACCGCACGACTGGTGGCGGCTGCGGTAGCCCGCAGGGCAGGGGTGGACGAGGCCGTCCTCGACGAGGTCCGGCTCGCCGTCGGTGAGGCGTGCAGCCGGGCCGTCGGCCTGTACCGCAGCAGCGGTGCGGACCGCCCGGTCCGGGTGGTGCTGACCGAGGAGGAGAAGAAGTTCTCCATCGAGGTCGGCGACAAGTCCCCCGAGGCGGACGACCGCCCCGCGGACGCCGCCAGCGTGCCCTCGGCGCGCGGCGACAGCCCCGCCGAACACCCCGAGCCGCTTCCCGACGGCTCGTCGTCCTCGTCCGACTCCTCCGAGGCGGAGGACGAGGGCCAGATGGGTCTGGCGGTCATCAGTGGCCTCGTCGACGACGTCGAGGTCTTCTCGGGAGAGTACGGCGATGTCATCCGGATGAGCTGGCCGCTGAACCCGGCCGCGCTCTCCTAGCCGCCCCGCCCCCCTCACGCGCTCCTGCCGAGCAGCCTGCGAGCTTCCGCCGCAGGTCAGCTCGGCGTGCCCGCGTTCACCCGGTGGTTGATCCACTTACACGGTGACTGTTCACCTTTTCCGGTGATATCTGTGGGCGATCTCCTTTGCTATATCCCCGGCCTCGGCGAATTTCGTTTCCTGCGCCCTGTTTTGATCTAGTTCGGCTCCCTACAATCCGTCCATCTTTGCTCAGCCCACAAGCCTGAGCGTCGCGGCTGCTAAGTCGCCGGAGCCGCGCGCCCACGTGCCAAACGTCAAGGAGGACGAATGGCGGGGCCACTCACCCCTCACCTGCAGGACATCGCTCAACCACTGGCCGCATCACCCGTACTGACGGACGGCAACCGCAATCTCGTGCTCGTCATCGCCGCCGTGGCGCTGGCCGCACTCGTGCTCGCCGTGGTGCTGGTACGTCAAGTGCTCAGTGCCGACGAGGGCACCGACAGCATGAAGAAGATCGCGGCTGCCGTGCAGGAAGGCGCGAACGCCTACCTCGCACGGCAGTTCCGCACGCTGGGAGTCTTCGCGGTCGTCGCGTTCTTCCTGCTCATGCTGCTGCCCGCGGACACCACGTCGCAGCGCATCGGCCGAAGCGTGTTCTTCCTGGTGGGCGCCGGGTTCTCGGCGGTCACCGGCTACATCGGCATGTGGCTGGCGGTGCGCAGCAACGTCCGCGTGGCCGCTGCCGCACGAGCCGCGACCCCGGCGCAGGGTGAGCCCGCGGCCGACCTGACGACCGTCTCGCACCACGCGATGAAGATCGCCTTCCGCACCGGTGGTGTGGTCGGCATGTTCACGGTGGGCCTGGGTCTGCTGGGCGCCTCCGTCGTCGTGCTGGTCTACAAGGCCGACGCGCCCAAGGTGCTGGAGGGCTTCGGTTTCGGTGCGGCGCTGCTCGCCATGTTCATGCGTGTCGGCGGCGGCATCTTCACCAAGGCCGCGGACGTCGGCGCCGACCTGGTCGGCAAGGTCGAGCAGGGCATCCCCGAGGACGACCCGCGCAACGCCGCCACCATCGCGGACAACGTCGGCGACAACGTCGGCGACTGCGCCGGCATGGCGGCCGACCTGTTCGAGTCCTACGCCGTCACCCTGGTGGCCGCGCTGATCCTCGGCAAGGTCGCCTTCGGCGACTCCGGCCTGGCCTTCCCGCTGCTGATCCCGGCGATCGGCGTGCTCACCGCGATGGTCGGCATCTTCGCGGTGGCCCCCCGCCGCAAGGACCGCAGCGGCATGACCGCCATCAACCGCGGCTTCTTCATCTCCGCGGTGATCTCGCTGGCGATGGTGGCCGTCGCGGCGTTCGCGTACCTGCCCTCGACGTACGCGGAGCTGGCCAACGTGCCGGGCGACATCGCGTCGCACGGCGGTGACCCGCGCATCCTCGCGCTGGTCGCGGTCGCCATCGGCATCGTGCTGGCGGCGCTCATCCAGCAGCTCACCGGCTACTTCACCGAGACCAGCCGGCGTCCGGTGCGCGACATCGGCAAGACCTCGCTGACCGGTCCCGCCACGGTGGTCCTGTCCGGCATCTCCGTCGGCCTGGAGTCCGCGGTGTACTCGGCCGTCCTCATCGGCCTCTCCGTGTACGGCGCGTTCCTGCTGGGCGGCGCCTCGATCTGGCTCGCCCTGTTCGCGGTGGCGCTGGCCGGCACCGGCCTGCTCACCACCGTCGGCGTGATCGTCGCCATGGACACCTTCGGCCCGGTGTCCGACAACGCGCAGGGCATCGCCGAGATGTCCGGTGACGTGCACGGCGAGGGCGCCAAGGTGCTCACCGACCTCGACGCGGTCGGCAACACCACCAAGGCGATCACCAAGGGCATCGCCATCGCGACCGCCGTGCTCGCGGCGACCGCGCTGTTCGGCTCCTTCAAGGAGGCCGTCGACACCGCGGTGCGGGAGGCGAACATCTCCGCCAGCGACCTCAGGTGGCTGGACCTGGACATCTCCCAGCCCAACAACCTGGTCGGCCTGCTGCTCGGTGCGGCCGTCGTCTTCCTCTTCTCCGGACTGGCCATCAACGCGGTCTCCCGGTCCGCCGGGGCGGTCGTCTTCGAGGTGCGCCGGCAGTTCCGCGAGCGGCCCGGGATCATGGACTACACCGAGAAGCCCGAGTACGGGCGCGTCGTCGACATCTGCACCAAGGACGCGCTGCGCGAGCTGGCCACCCCCGGTCTGCTCGCCGTGCTCGCCCCGATCGCCGTGGGCTTCACGTTCGGCATCGGCGCGCTGGGCTCGTACCTCGCCGGGGCCATCGGCGCGGGCACCCTCATGGCGGTCTTCCTGGCGAACTCCGGCGGCGCCTGGGACAACGCCAAGAAGCTCGTCGAGGACGGTCACCACGGCGGCAAGGGCAGCGAGGCCCATGCCGCCACCGTCATCGGCGACACCGTCGGCGACCCCTTCAAGGACACCGCGGGTCCGGCCATCAACCCGCTGCTCAAGGTCATGAACCTGGTGGCGCTGCTGGTCGCCCCCGCGGTGGTCCAGTTCTCCTACGGTGACGACGCCAACCTCGGCGTGCGGATCGGCGCCGCGGCCGTGGCGATCCTGGTCATCGTGGTCGCCGTCTACATCTCCAAGCGCCGCGGCATCGCGGTCGAGGAGGACGAGGGCGTCGGCACCGGCCAGGACGACGGCCAGAGCACCAAGCGGTCGGCCGACCCGAACGCCACGGCAACGGTCTGACGTAGTGTGAGCTCATCCGGATAAGGCGGCGGGCGTCATCCTCCCGGGTGGCGCCCGCCGCCTTCGCCCACGTCAGATGCATCACCCCGTTCTTGGTTCATAAGGGGCAATAGTGGGCGCATCGAGCGGAAGCGATGTGGCCCGTGGACAGGAGCCGTGTAGGTTCCGGGGCCGTGAAGAACAAACTCGCGGCTGCGCTGTCCGTCACGGCTGTGATCCTCGCGACGGGGTCGCTGTCGGGATGCGGCGACGGCAACAAGGAGCTCGACGCCTGGGCGAAGACGGTCTGCGACCAGGCCTCCGCACAGGTCAAGAAGATCAACGACGCGAACACCCACATCAGCAACACCCCGAGCAACGCCACGCCGAAGGACGTCAGGAGCGCCGACTCCACGGCGTTCGGGCAGATCTCGGAGGCCTACAAGGCGCTCGCCGGAATCGTCGGCAAGGCCGGTGACCCGCCGGTCGACGACGGCGCCAAGCTCAAGCAGGACGCGGTCGGCGACCTCAACTCGCTGTCCACCGCGTACGCGAACCTGCGCAAGCAGGTCGACGCGCTGCCCGTCTCCAACCAGGCGAAGTTCGCCGACGGTCTCAAGGGCGTCTCCGACAGCCTGGCCAAGGTGAGCAAGAGCGGCGAGCAGGCCCTCGACACGCTGCGCCGCGGCGAGGTCGGCGAGGCGATGGCGAAGCAGCCCGGCTGCCAGGATTCCGGCGCCCAGCCCTCGAAGTCCTGACCGGCCGAGGGCGGGTGGGGCCCGCCGGGCGCCCCCTCCGGGGTGACAATGGCAGCGTGAGTACGCAGCCGCACCCGCAGCCCCTGCCCGCCCCCGACCGCGCCGGCCGTCTCCGCGACGCGTTGCGCGCCGCCGCCTTCACGGCCGACGGCTGCCTCGACCTGCTCGGGGCGACGGCCTACGCCGCGCTCTCGCGGGCGGAGACGGTCCCCGCCCTGCGCGCCACCCGCGGCGGCGGCCCGCTGGAGAGCCTGGTGCGGCTGTTCCTGCTGCAGCAGCCCGTCCCGTACGGCCGGCTGCGTGACGTGCTGCCCCTCGACGCGGCCCTGGAGGACGGCTGGCTCGTCCGGGACGGCGACGAACTGCGCGCCACCGTGGACGTCCGCCCCTACGGCGGCGACGGCGGCGAGGACTGGTACATCGTCTCGGACCTCGGCTGCGCCGTGGGCGGCGCCAACGGCATCCGTACGACGCCCGGGGTGGACCGCGCGGACCTCGTGCTCGGGGTCGGCGGCGCCTCGACCACCCTCGCCGGGATCACCGTCCGCACGCCCGTGGCCCGCGCGCTGGACCTCGGCACCGGCTCCGGCATCCAGGCGCTGCACGCCTCCCGGCACGCCACCCGGGTCACCGCGACCGACGTCAACCCCCGTGCCCTGCACTTCACGCGGCTCACCCTCGCCCTGTCGGGTGCCCCCGAGCCGGACGTCCGGCAGGGCAGCCTCTTCGAGCCCGTCGGCGACGAGCGCTTCGACCTGATCGTGTCCAACCCGCCCTTCGTCATCTCCCCGGGCAGCCGCTTCACCTACCGCGACGGCGGCATGGCCGGCGACGACCTGTGCCGCACCGTCGTGCGGCAGGCCGCCGGGCACCTCGCCGAGGGCGGCTACCTGCAACTGCTCGCCAACTGGGAGCACACCGAGGGCGAGGACTGGCGGGACCGGGTCGGCGGCTGGGTGCCCGACGGCTGCGACGCGTGGATCGTGCAGCGCGAGGTGCAGGACGTCACGCAGTACGCGGAGCTGTGGCTGCGCGACGGCGGTGACCACCTGGCCGGGCCGGAGGCGTACGCCGCACGCTACGAGGAGTGGCTGGACGCCTTCGAGCAGCGCAAGACCAAGGCCGTCGGCTTCGGCTGGATCACCGTGCGCAGGACCGGCTCGGACCGTCCCGTCGTCACCGCGGAGGAGTGGCCGCACCCGGTGGAGCAGCCGCTCGGCCCGCACATCGAGGCGTGGTTCGGCCGGCAGGACTTCCTGCGGGCCCATGACGACGCGGCGCTGCTCGACGCGCGCTTCCGCCTTGCGGACGAGGTGGTGCAGGAGCAGGTGGGCCTGCCCGGTGCCGAGGACCCGGAGCACGTCGTCCTGCGGGCCAACCGCGGCATGCGGCGCGCGACGAGGGTGGACACGGTCGGCGCGGGGTTCGCGGGCGTCTGCGACGGGACGCTGACGGCCGGTCGGATCCTCGACGCCATCGCCCAGTTGCTGGGCGAGGACCCGGTGGTGCTGCGGGACCGTACGCCGGAGGCGATCCGGCTGCTGGTGGAGCAGGGCTTCATCGAGCCGGTGTGAGTGGGAACGCGACGGCCCGCCGCCGCGGAGCGGAGGCGGGCCGGGGCGTGGGTGGTCAGCGCAGGACGCGGCCCTGCGCGTCGGTGGGCGCGCTGCCGGCGATGCGCACGATGCCGTCGATGAAGCCCCACAGGCCGCCGGCGCCCAGGGTGACGACCGAGACGACGAGCTGCAGGATGCCGATCTTGGTGTGGCCGGTGTAGAAGCGGCCGATGCCGAGACCACCGAGGAAGATGCCGAGCAGACCGGCGGCGACCTTGGACTTGTCCGACAGCGGCCGGCCCGACGGGTCGAGACCGAACGGGGCGTCAGTGGTGGGGGCGGGCGTGGCCATGGACGTGCTCCTCGTGCAACGGGGACGGTTCAGCGGGAGCGCGCGCATCAGTACGATCCGGCCCCCCGCCTCGGATTGGCTGAATCTTGGCACTAGATATGGACATCTGTCGCTCTGATTAACAGACGTCACGGAACCGTGATCGCCGCGTTGTCAAACCGCGTTGCGTACGACGGCCCAGGTCACGGCGATCCCCAGGACGGCCATCTGCGCACGTCGTCCCAGCGTCGGCCGGTACGACCGGCCGCGCAGCCCCTCCGTCACCCACCGCGCGTACAGATAGAGGGGAAAGGGACTCGCCAGCAGCAGCAACGCGTTGTCGTGGAAGGCGGCCGTGAGGTCGCCGTGCATCAGGTCGTAGACCATGCGGGTCGCGCCGCAGGCCGGACAGAGCAGCCCCGTCGCGAAGTTGAAGGGGCATCGGGGCAGCCAGTGCCCCGGCTGGTGCGGGTCCGTGCCGTACAGGTAGGCGGCGCCCGCCGCGCCCGCGAGCAGCGACGCCACGGGGGCCGTGGCCGGTCGCGCGGCCACGGCCCTGAGGCGGTTCCAGGTGGTCGGGGAGGTCATCGTCCTCAGCTGCGCAGGACGCGGCCCTGGGAGTCGGTGCGGTCATTGCTCGTCAGGAAGAGGATGCCGTCGATCAGCGCCCAGACGCCGAGGCCGCCGCAGGTGAGGAGCTGCGCGATGCCGATGCCGACGTCACCCACGTAGAAGCGGCCGACGCCCAGGCTGCCCACCAGCAGCTGCAGCACGCCCGCCACGACCTTGGACTTGTCCGACAGCGGCCGGCCGTACATGTCGTATCCGTACGGGGCGTTGGGGTCCCCGGTGTAGGTGCCCTGGGGGTAACCACCCTGCTGCGGATACCCCTGCTGCGGGTAGCCGTAGCCGGGCTGCTGCCCGTAGCCGCCGGGGCCGGCCGGGGGCTGCTGCGGGTAGCCGTAACCCTCCTGCTTGGGCTGGCCGTACGGGTTGTTCGGGTCGGACATGGCGGGACTCCCCCTGAGGATGCGTTCGCTGTATCCGGACATCTTGTCAGGCGAGTCAAGGCGGTCCGGGGCGAGCGAGCGGTGCGCAGCACCGGCGGGGAACGCGGGAGGGGAGAGCGGCGGGACCCCGTGGGAAGGAGCCGCCGGAAGGGTTCGCTGGCGGGTCCGCCGGGTCCGCCGGAGCCGGACCGAGGGGCGCGGGAGCGAAAGGAATCGGCCAGGCCCTTTCGGGCGGAGTTCACCGGGGGTTCTTCCCGAAGCCGCCCCGGCGTGCCACTCTCCGTGCCTGCGGGGGCATCGGTCGTGGAGCGCGAGAGGGATCCGGGGGCATGTACATGGAAACCGCGCCAGGGATCTTCGCCGGGACGGTGTTCGCGGTTTTCGGGGCAGCCCTCCTGGCCTGGACCGTCACCCGGTCGCTGAAGCACCTGCCGGTGGTCCAAGGAGGGGGCCCGGTCTCGGTCGCCGTGGCAGGTTTCTTCGGGGTCGTTTCGCTTCTTGTCGGGGTCTGGCTGTTCCTGATCCTCTGAGCTGGGCAAATCGGACATGGGCGGCAGTCCGTGCGGCAGACAGGACGCTTGTCGGGTTACCGTTCGAGTGGCGTTGCGGACTTTTCCCGTTTGACACGGGACCGGGATGTACGGTCACACTCCGCAGCGAGACCACCTTCGACCCGGAGAGAAGAGCGAAGTTGTCCCCGACCCGCGAGACCGCACAGGGCAGCGGCCGCCGACTCGTGATCGTCGAGTCGCCTGCCAAGGCGAAGACGATCAAGGGCTACCTCGGCCCCGGCTATGTCGTCGAGGCCAGCGTCGGGCACATCCGCGACCTCCCGAACGGGGCCGCCGAAGTGCCGGCGGAGTACAAGGGCCAGCCGTGGGCGCGGCTCGGCGTCAACGTCGACAGCGAGTTCCAGCCGATCTACGTCGTCAACGCGGACAAGAAGGCCCAGGTCAAGAAGCTGAAGGACCTGCTCAAGGAGTCGGACGAGCTCCTGCTCGCCACCGATGAGGACCGCGAGGGCGAGGCCATCGCCTGGCACCTGCAGGAAGTCCTCAAGCCCAAGGTCCCGGTCCGCCGGATGGTCTTCCACGAGATCACCAAGGACGCCATCCAGGAAGCCGTCCGCAACCCGCGCGAGCTGAACCAGACCCTCGTCGACGCCCAGGAGACCCGCCGCATCCTCGACCGCCTCTACGGCTACGAGGTCTCGCCGGTCCTGTGGAAGAAGGTCATGCCGCGGCTGTCGGCCGGCCGCGTCCAGTCCGTCGCCACCCGGCTCGTCGTCCAGCGCGAGCGCGAGCGGATCGCCTTCCGCTCCGCCGAGTACTGGGACCTCTCCGCGACCTTCGCCACCGGCCGGGCCGGTGACGCCACCGACCCGGGCACCTTCGGCGCCAAGCTCAGCTCCGTCGACGGCAAGCGCGTCGCCCAGGGCCGCGACTTCGGGTCGACCGGGCAGCTCCGCGAGGGCGCCGGCGTCCTCCACCTGGACGAGGCCGCCGCCCGCGCGCTCGCCGCCGCCCTGGAGAGCACGGCCTTCTCCGTCCGCTCGGTCGAGTCCAAGCCGTACCGCCGCTCGCCGTACGCGCCCTTCCGCACCACGACCCTGCAGCAGGAGGCCAGCCGCAAGCTCGGCTTCGGCGCCAAGGCCACCATGCAGGTCGCCCAGAAGCTGTACGAGAACGGCTTCATCACCTACATGCGTACGGACTCCACGACGCTGTCGGAGACCGCCATCGCCGCCGCCCGGGCCCAGGTCACCCAGCTGTACGGCGCCGACTACCTGCCGGACAGGCCCCGCGTCTACGCGGGCAAGGTCAAGAACGCCCAGGAGGCGCACGAGGCGATCCGCCCCTCGGGTGATCGTTTCCGCACCCCCGCCGAGACGGGCCTGACCGGCGACCAGTACCGCCTGTACGAGCTGATCTGGATGCGCACCGTCGCCTCCCAGATGAAGGACGCGGTCGGCCAGTCCGTCACCGTCAAGGTCGGCGGCCGCGCCGCCGACGGCCGGGACGCCGAGTTCTCCGCCTCCGGCAAGATCATCACCTTCCACGGCTTCATGAAGGCCTACGTCGAGGGCGCCGACGACCCCAACGCCGAGCTCGACAGCAGCGAGCGCCGGCTGCCCGCCGTCACCGAGGGCGACGCCCTCACCGCGCGGGACATCACCGCCGACGGCCACGCCACCAAGCCGCCCGCCCGCTACACCGAGGCCTCCCTGGTCAAGGAGCTGGAAGAGCGCGAGATCGGACGTCCGTCGACGTACGCCTCGATCATCGGCACCATCCTCGACCGCGGCTACGTCTTCAAGAAGGGCACGGCCCTGGTGCCGTCCTTCCTCTCCTTCGCCGTCGTCGGCCTGCTGGAGAAGCACTTCGGCCGGCTCGTCGACTACGACTTCACCGCCCGGATGGAGGACGACCTCGACCGCATCGCCCGCGGCGAGGCCCAGGCCGTGCCGTGGCTGCGCCGCTTCTACTTCGGCGAGGGCGAGACCCCGGTCGGCGGCGCCGCCGACGCGGGCAACGGCGACGGCGACCACCTCGGCGGCCTGAAGGAGCTGGTCGAGGACCTCGGCGCGATCGACGCCCGCGAGGTGTCCTCCTTCCCCGTCGGCAACGGCATCGTGCTGCGCGTCGGCCGCTACGGCCCGTACGTGGAGAAGGCCGCCGAGACCGAGGGCGAGCCCGGGCAGCGTGCCGACGTCCCCGACGACATGCCGCCGGACGAGCTGACCGTCGAGCTCGCCGAGGAGCTGCTGGCCAAGCCCAGCGGCGACTTCGAGCTGGGTGCCGACCCGGAGACCGGCCGCCAGATCGTCGCCAAGGACGGCCGCTACGGCCCGTACGTCACCGAGATCCTGCCCGAGGGCACCCCGAAGACCGGCAAGAACGCGGTCAAGCCGCGCACCGCCTCCCTCTTCAAGACGATGTCCCTCGACACGGTGACGCTGCAGGACGCGCTCAAGCTGATGTCGCTGCCGCGCGTCGTCGGCACCGACGCCGAGGGCGTCGAGATCACCGCGCAGAACGGCCGCTACGGCCCGTACCTGAAAAAGGGCACCGACTCGCGCTCCCTGGAGACCGAGGACCAGCTCTTCGCGATCACCCTCGACCAGGCCCTGGCGATCTACGCCCAGCCGAAGGTGCGCGGCCGCGCTGCGGCCAAGCCCCCGCTGAAGGAACTGGGCACGGACCCGGTCAGCGAGCGCCCCGTCGTCGTCAAGGACGGCCGCTTCGGCCCGTACGTCACCGACGGCGAGACCAACGCCACACTGCGCCGTGACGACGACGTCGAGACGATCACGCCCGAGCGCGGCTACGAGCTGCTCGCCGAGAAGCGGGCCAAGGCCCCCGCCAAGAAGACGGCGAAGAAGGCCGTCGCCAAGAAGGCCCCGGCGAAGAAGACGACGACCGCGACCAAGACCGCGGCGAAGAAGACGGTCGCCAAGACCACCGCGGCGAAGAAGACCGCGGCGGCGAAGACGACCGCCAAGAAGACCGCCGCCAAGGCCACGACCACGGCGAAGAGGGCCGCGTCCCCGGCCGCGGAGCCCGCCGAGTAGTCCCCGCGGGACCGCGCCGCAGGCGCGGTCCCGGTAGGCGCCCTCCGGCACGGCACCCGGTCCCGATAGGCTGGCGGAATGACGCGATCCGAGCAGCCGACGGACACGTTCGCCGACGAACTGGAAGCCGACTCACGGCAGCGCGCCGTGGGTGCGCTCCTGAAGATCCCGCCCCTGCGCAAACTGTGGGGCGCCCAGCTGACCGGTACCGTCGGCGACCGCCTTGCCCTACTGGTCCTGGCCGTCCTGACGGCGCAGGCCGCCGTGGGCGCGCAGTCCTTCGGCGGCGGGTACCGCGGAGCGGCCTTCGCTGTCGCGGCCGTCCTCGGGGCGCGCGTCCTGGCCGCCCTGCTCTTCGGCGCGGTACTGCTCGGCCCGCTGGGCTCGCTCACCGGCCCCGGCGGCCTGCTCGACCGCCGGTGGACGATGATCGGCTCCGACGTCGTACGCCTCGCGCTGCTGATCGTCGCCCCGCTGTGGATCGACTGGGTGCCGGGCGACGCCGTCGCCTGGCTGCTGGTCACCGTCTTCCTCACCGGGGTGGCCGAGCGGCTGTGGACGGTCGCCAAGGACGGCGCCGCCCCCGGCCTGCTGCCCGCGCCCGCGCCGGGCGCAGGAACGGTACGTCCGCTGCCCGACCGCCTCGACGCGCTGCGCCGCCTCGACCAGCGCACCGGCTTCGTCGCCTTCCCGATCGCCGCCGCGAGCCTGGTCGTCGTCACGCTCGTCGGCAACCTGATCGGCCTCGGCGTCGACTGGTTCGGGCTCCACCAGGCCGCGCTCGCCTCCTACGTCGCCGCCGGGCTGTTCGCGGCTTCCGGCGCCGTCCTCTACCTGCTGCAACTGCCGGGCGACCAGGCCACCCCGCTCCGCTCCCCGCTGCAGGGCCTGCGCAGCAACGACCGCGGGCGCACCGGCGCCGTACCGCTGCTGGTGCTCGGCACCGCCACCGTCGCCGGCGCCGTCGCGGCCGCCGTGGCACTCGCCGTACTGCACGCCGCAGACCTCGGCGGCGGCCCGGTCGGCTTCGGCCTCCTCGTGCTGGCGCTCACCGCCGGCCCCGTGCTCGGCATCCGGATCGCCCCGCACACCCTGCCTGGCCTGTCGCGGCGCCGCCTGCTCGCCATCGCCATCGCCGTCACCGGTCTGGCCCTGCTGCTGACCGGTATCGTGCCCGACCCGACGACCGTGCTGCTGCTGGCGCTGGTCGCCGGCGTCGCCGCCGGGATCACCGCCAACACCGGGCACGTCCTCATCGACCAGGAGACGGAGGAGTCCCGCCAGGCCCGCGCCACCGACCACCTCCACGCGGTCGTGCACCTGCTCATGGCGATCGGTGCCGTCGGCGCCCCGCTACTGGCCGGCGGCATCGGCCCGCACCGCGTCGTCAACGGGCACTTCACCTTCGACCACAGCGGCGCCGCTTACGCCCTGATGCTCATCGGCGCTCTGCTGCTGCCCGTCGCCGCCCTCGTCCTCGGCAAGACCGACGACCGCCAGGGCGTGCCCCTGCGCCGCGACCTGCGCGAGGCCCTGCGCGGCGGCGACCCCGAGCAGGCGCCCGCGCCCGCCGGCTTCTTCATCGCCGTCGAGGGCGGCGACGGAGCCGGCAAGTCCACCCAGGTCGAGGCCGTCGCCGAGTGGATCCGCGGCAAGGGCCACGAGGTCGTCGTCACCCGCGAACCGGGCGCCACCGCCGTCGGCAAGCGGCTGCGCTCGATCCTGCTCGACGTCTCCAGCGGCGGGCTGTCCCACCGCGCCGAGGCCCTGCTCTACGCCGCCGACCGCGCCGAGCACGTCGACACCGTCGTCCGTCCCGCGCTGGAGCGCGGCGCGATCGTCATCTCCGACCGCTACATCGACTCCTCCGTCGCCTACCAGGGCGCCGGGCGCGACCTCGCGCCGACCGAGATCGCCCGCATCTCCCGCTGGGCGACGGACGGACTCGTCCCGCACCTGACCGTCCTGCTCGACGTCACCCCCGAGGCGGCCCGCGAGCGCTTCACCGAGGCACCCGACCGGCTCGAGTCCGAGCCCGCCGAGTTCCACGAGCGCGTACGCACCGGCTTCCTCACCCTCGCCGCGGCCGACCCCGCGCGCTACCTGGTCGTCGACGCGGGCCAGGAGCCGGAGGCCGTCACGACGGCGATACGGCACCGTCTCGACGAGCTCCTCCCCCTGTCGGAGCAGGAGATCGAGGCCCGCGAGGAGGCCCGCCGCCGCGCCGAGGAGGAGGCCCGGCTGCGCGCCGAGGCCGAGGCCGCCCGCAAGGCCGAGGAGGAGCGGCTCGAACGCGAGCGCCAGGCCCAGCTGGAGAAGCTCCGCGCGGAGGAGGAGGAACGCCGCCGCCTCGCCGAGGAGACCGCCCGCCGCGAGGCCGAGGAAGCAGCGGCGGAGGAAGCCCGCCGGCAGGCCGAGGAGGCCCGCCGCCAGGCGGAGGAGGAGCGGGCCCGCCGCGAGGCCGAGGAACGCGTCCGCCGCGAGGAGCAGGAACGGCTGCGCCGTCAGGCCGAGGAGGAGGCCCGGCTCCGCGCCGAGGCCGAGGAGCGACGCGTCGAGCGCCAGCGCAAGGCCGAGGAGGCCCTGATGCGGGCCGAGCAGGCGCGCATCGAGGCGGAGGACACGACGCAGACGGTCGAGACCCCCCGCCCGCAGGCCCCGGGGGCTCCGGAGGCTCCGGAAGCCCCCCGGGCCGCAGCTTCCCGGGCCCCGGCAGCCGCGGACGCGGAGACCGCCGTCCTGCGCGCGGTGCCCGTCGACGACGAGACGGCGGTCCTGCCGCCGGTCAAGCCGGCCTTCCCGGACTTCACGAAGCCTGTGGCGGCGCCGCGGATCGTGGATGCCGCGGATGCGGAGGAGACGGCGGTCCTGCCCGCGGTCGCGCCCGGCGCGGCGGACGAGACCGCTGTCCTGCCGGCTGTGCCCTCCGCTGACCGGGTGCCGCCCGGGATTTTCCGTCCGGAGGCGTCCGAGGCGTCCGAGGCGGCGACGTCCGGCGCGGCGGTGCGGGACGCGGACAACGAGCGCACGCGTGAGATGCCGTCCCTCCCGGAGGAGGGGCGCCGGTCGCGCCCCCGGCCCTCGTGGGCGGAGGAGACCCCGCTGGACGACCTTCCCTCCCTCGCTGACGAGTTGCTCGGGCGGCGCGACGAGGACGACTAACCCTTCCGGGGTACCCCGTCGCGAGGCGGTGCCCCTTGGGGCCGGTTGTCGTGTGCGAGTCCGTTGCGCCTGCGGCGGGCGTCCGCCCACCCTCCCGCCCTCCCCCAGCCTTCGGCCGGGGGGACCCCCATCCGGCGCGATTGGTGCGGGTCTCGCACCTCGTTGTGGGGTCGGTGCTGCGCGGGACGCTCGCGGACATCGCCGAGCAGGTGAAGGCGGCCGGTGTGGTCCGCACGGCGGTCATCATGGTCGGTCGCACGCTGGGCGCGGAGCAGTTCCGTGACAGCCACCTCTACTCGGCCGAGCGCGTCCACCGGCACGCGACGGAGTGCGGCACCTCCTCGTAGGGCTGACGTCGGCTGTCCCGCCGTCTCGCGCCCTTCGGGCGCACAGCGGCTGGCTGCGGATGGGAAGGTGGGGGGCGCTCCGACTCGGCAGTGTGCGGGTGGGTGGGTGGCGGGGGTTCAGGCGCCGGAGCGGGGTGCCTTTCCGGTGGCGGAGGTCTCGTTGCCGTCCGCGGGTATAGATGGCCGCTTCCACGCCTACTGCCGGTGGTGGGCGGGCCCGCCGTAACCCGCGACTGCGGGTATTTCGGGGTGCTGTCGGGGGTCGGCGAGATCGGGCCCGCTTTCGACGGTATGGACGTCGAAACAGAGCCCGATCTTTGGGCTGATGGAGATCGGGCTCTCTTTCAGCGGTATATCCGTCGGAACAGAGCCCGATGTCGGATCGGGGAAGCACCCGCAGGCGCCGGTTACGGCGGGCGCGCCACCCACCAAGGGTGGGCGTGGTCACCGGCCATCTGCACCCGCGGACGGCAACGAGACCCGAGCCGGACGAACAACCGGCCCCGCTCCGGCGCCTGAACCCCGGCCTCCCACCCACCCGCACACTGCCGAAGAGAGCGCCCCCGCCCTCCCATCCGCAGCCGGCATCTTTGCGCCCGCAGGGCGCGAGACGGCGGTCGCTGTCGATTCGGAGGGATGGGGAAGGTGGGGGCACCCCCGGCCGAAGGCTGGGGGAGGGCGGGAGGGTGGGGGAGAGACTCAACCCCGGCCACATACGGTCCGCACCCCGCAAACGGCCGGAACCGTGCCCCCCCGGCACCGCGAGGCGGGGGTCCACACCGGGAGAATGGGCGCGTGCGGTACCTGATCCTCGGCGCCACGGAGGCGCATCGCCCCAGCGGCGCGCCCGTGCCCCTGGGCAGCGGCAAGCGGCTGCGGGCCCTGCTGGCCGCCCTCGCGCTGCACGCCCCGCACGCGGTGTCCCCGGACGCCCTGATCGCCGAGGTGTGGGGCGGCGAGGGCGACGAGCCGCCCCAGGACGCGTCCGGTGCGCTGCAGGCGCTCGTGTCGAGGCTGCGCCGCGCCCTCGGGGCAGGGGACGCGGGCGGCGGCAGGGACATCGTCGCCTCCGGGCCCGCCGGCTACCGGCTGATCACGGACACCCCGGACGACGTCGACCTCCACCTCTTCGAGCGCCTGGTGCGCGAGGGCAGTGCCGCGCTCGACACCGGCGACCCCGCGACCGCCGCGCAGACCCTGGAGGCCGCGCTCGCGCTGTGGCGCGGCCCCGCGCTGGCGGACCTGCCCGACCGGGGTTCGGCCGCCGCCCGTGCGGAGGACCTGCGGCTGACCGCGACGTACCGCCGGGTCGAGGCGTGCCTCGCCCTCGGCCGCGCCGCCGAACTGCTGCCGCAGTTGCGCGGGCTGGTCGCCGAGCACCCGTTGCACGAGCCGTTCCGGGCGCAGTTGATACGGGCGCTGACCGCGACGGGCCGCCCCGCCGACGCCCTGGCCGCGTACGAGGACACCCGGCTGGCCCTCGCCGACCGCCTCGGCACCGACCCGGGCCCCGAACTCCGGACGCTGCACGCCCGGTTGCTGACCGCCGGGCCGCCGCAGCCGGCCCCCGGCGCGCCGCCCCGGAACGGGAACCTGCGGGCCCGTCTCACCAGCTTCGTCGGCCGCGAGGCAGAACTGCGTTCGCTGCGCGCGAGCCTGACCGACGGCGCGCACCGCCTGTTGACGCTGACCGGCCCCGGCGGCTCCGGCAAGACCCGGTTGTCGCAGGAGGCGGCGGCCGCCGTGACGGGCTCCTCCGCCTATCCGGACGGCGTGTGGCTGGCGGAGTTCGCGCCGCTGGACCGTCCCGCCGCCGTGCCGGACGCCGTGCTGAGCGCGATCGGGCGCCGTGACACGGCCGTGCTGGCCGCGGCCCGCGAGGTGCGCAGCGCGGGCCAGGAGGCCGACCCGGCCGCACGGCTGCTGGAGCACTGCGCACAGCGCCGCATGCTGCTGGTGCTCGACAACTGCGAGCACGTCATCGACGCGGCGGCCGCGCTCACCGACCAACTGCTCGCCGCCTGCCCCGGGGTGACCGTGCTCGCCACGAGCCGGGAACCGCTGGGCCTGCCCGGCGAGACGGTGCGCCCGGTCGAGCCGCTGCCGCTGCCGACCGCGCACCGGCTGTTCGTGGAGCGGGCGGCGGCGGTGCGCCCGGGCTTCGACGCGGACCGCGACCACGCGGAGGCGGTGGACGAGATCTGCCGCCGCCTCGACGGGCTGCCACTGGCCATCGAACTGGCCGCCGCACGGCTGCGGGTGCTCACCCCGCGGCAGATCGCGGAGCGCCTCGACGACCGCTTCCGGCTGCTGACCGGAGGCAGCCGTACCGCGCTGCCCCGCCAGCAGACGCTGCGCGCGGTCGTCGACTGGAGCTGGGACCTGCTCGGCGCGGCGGAGCGTACGGCGCTGCGCCGGCTGAGCGTCTTCGCGGGCGGCTGCACGCTGCAGGCGGCGGAGGCCGTGTGCGGGGAGGAGGCGCTGGAGCTGATCGGCCAGCTCGTGGACAAGTCCCTGGTCGTCGTCGACCACGGCGCGCGGGAGGTGCGCTACCGGCTGCTGGAGACGATCCACGAGTACGCCGCCGAGCGCGCCGCCGAGGACCCGGCCGGCCTCGCGGCGGCGGCCCGCCGGCACACCGCGTACTTCTCGGACTTCGCCCGCACCGCCGACTCCGGCATGCGCGGCCCCGACCAGCTGGTCTGGGCGGCCCTCGTGGAGGCGGACCTGGACAACGTACGGGCCGTGCTGCACCGGACGATCGACGCGGGGGAGGAGGACGAGGCGATCGGACTGGCCCTGGCCATGGGCTGGTTCTGGTGGCTGCGCAACTTCCGCGACGAGGCACGCGAGTGGCTGGTCCGGCTCATCGCCATGGCCGACCTGCCGGACGACCCGGACGCCCCCGGTTTCTGGCCGCGCATGAACCTGCGGCTGCTCCACCTCTTCGTCGTCAGCGACACCATGCCCCGCGAGGAGATGCAGAGCCCGCAGATGCTGGCGCTGGCCTCGCGGATCATCGAGGTCTACAGCGTGCCGGGCCCTCACTCCACGCGCTTCCCGGGCATCCTGTGGCCGTTCTCCGACTACGTCGTGGGCCGTTACGAGTCCATCCGGAAGCACGCGGACGCCATGGTGGCGGCGTGCCGCGCGTACGGCGGCGAGTGGGAGCTCGCGGCCGCGCTGATGTTCCGTACGCACATCACGATCGACCTCCCCGGCGGGCTCCCCCGGGCCGACGCGGACTGGCCGGAGCTGCTGGAACTGAGCGAGCGGCTCGGCGACCGCTGGATGCGCGCCCAGGTCTGCGAGGCCGGCGCCGAGATGGCACTGGCGTACGGCGACTACCCCGCGGCCCGCGCGGACCTGGAGGAGGCGCTGCGGCTCGGCGCCGAGCTGGGTGCCCACGTGGAGGGCATCTTCGTCCGTTCCCGGCTGGGCGAACTGGCCCACCGGGAGGGTGACGACGAAGGGGCCGAGAGGCTGCTGCGCCGGGCCGGCGAGGAGGCCGAGCAGTACGGCTTGTGGGACGCCCGCGCCTACGTCCGGGCGTTGCTGGCGACGATCCTGCTGCGCCGCGGTGAGGTCGGCGGGGCCCGCGAGCTGGTCGAACTCGCCCGCGGAGAGGGCCGCCTGGGCACGCCGCCGCCGGACTTCGAGCTGCTCGCGGCGGGCCTCGCGGCCCGGGTTGCCGCCGCCGAGGGCGACAGGGCGGGCGCCCTGGCCGGGTTCGCGCAGGCGCTACGTACGGGGCTCGACGGCTTCTGCGCCGAACCGCGACTGGCTGCGGTGGTCGAGTACGCAGCGGAGGTGCTGGTCGCCGTCGGCGATCCCGGACGGGCCGCCCGGCTGCACGGGGCGGCCGACGGACTGCGGGCGGGTCTGCCGCGTCCGGTCCCGGAGGAGGAGGGGGTGCGCGCCGCCGAGGCGGCGGCCCGGGCCGCGCTGGGGGACGGGCCGTACGAGCGGGCCCGCGCCGCCGGCCGGGACCTGGGCGGCGAGGGCGCGTACGCGTTGCTGGCCGGCGCGCCGGCCTGACCGCGCGGTGTGGACCGGATGGCCGGGGAATGGCCGGGGACGGGCCCTTCGTTGCGTCCTTGAGGACTTCAACTGACGGATTCGGTGACGGAGAGAGCATGAAGGTCGAGATCTACAGCGACATCGCCTGCCCCTGGTGCTACGTCGGCAAGCGC
The DNA here is from genome assembly GCF_040630935.1 of Streptomyces sp. NPDC005722. NCBI lineage: Bacteria > Bacillati > Actinomycetota > Actinomycetes > Kitasatosporales > Streptomycetaceae > Streptomyces > Streptomyces sp. NPDC005722. The sequence goes on along the minus strand of NZ_JBEXYN010000005.1, from coordinate 9,312 downwards.
CGTTTCGAGCGGGCGCTGGCCGCCTTCCCCCAGGCCGACCAGGTCGAGGTGGTCTACCGTCCCTTCCAGCTCGTCCCCGACAAGTCCGAGACCCCCGAGCCGCACCGCGCCTACCTCAACGAGCGCTACGGCCCGCAGTCCGCGGCGATGGACGCCCGGCTGGAGGAGCTCGGCCGCGCCGAGGGCCTGGCCTTCGACTTCGACCGCGCCATCGAGAACAACACCCTGCTCGCCCACCGCCTGCTGTGGCACGCCCTGAACACCTACGGCGCCCGTGAGCAGGCCGCGCTCAAGGACCGGCTGCTCGTGGCCCACTTCGCGGAGGGCGCCGACGTCGGCGACCGCGACACGCTGGCCGCGCTCGCCGCCGGGGCCGGCCTCGACCGCGACCGTGCCGCGGCGTTCCTCGCCTCCGACGAGGGCCTCGCGGAGGTGCTCGCCGAGATCGACGACGCCCGCCGGATCGGGGTGAACGCCGTTCCGACCTTCGTCTTCGAGGGTAAGTGGGCGGTTCAGGGCGGCCAGGAGTCCTCGACCTTCCTGCGCGTGCTGGAGCAGGTCGCCCAGGAGACCGGTGCCGTGCCGGCCGCCCCCGCGGCGGACGCGTGCGCCGACGGCGCGTGCGAGGTCCCCGCCGGCTGAACCGGCGGGGAGCCGCGGCGACGGCTCAGCCGCAGCTGATCCTCGACAGCGCCCAGTCCGCGACGTTCACCACGTGGAACCTGCGCGTCGGCTCGACCGTCAGCCGGATGCTGCGGTTGCCGGCGATCGGCACGTGCACCGGCACGCCCGGGTCACCGCCGCGCAGCACCTCGGAGCGCCACAGCCGGCCGTGGTCGCCGTGGACCGAGAAGCGGGCCGCGCCGAAGCCCAGCGCGAGGTCGTCGATGCCGACGACGGCGTCGAAGGCGGTGCAGGAGCGGTTGAGGTCGATGGTGACGGAGGCCGGCGCGCCGACCGTGACGCCGTCGGGGTAGCGCGTGCCGTCGATGCCGAGGCCCCAGCGCCGCCAGACCCAGTCGCCGAGCCGGATCGTGGGCCGGTCCGCGGTGCCGACGGCGTCGTACCCGAGCCCGCTCAGCCGGTAGACCACCGGCTCGGGCACCGGAGTGGGCGTCGGGGTGGGCGTGGGTGTGGGCTCCGGGGTACGGCTGGGGGGCGGCGCGCTCGGTGCGGCGGGCGTGGGCGCCGCTTCCTCGACGGGACGTGCCGGAGGCGTGGGCGCCTGGGGGACGGCCCGCACCGGGGTCCGCACGGACGGGGTCGGGCTCGGCGCGGGTGAACGCCGGGACGGCGAGGGGGTGGGCGTGGGCGTGGGCGGCGGCGCCGGTACGGCCGGCGCGGCCGAGGGCCTGCTCTCCGCCTGCGGCTGCGGGGTGCTGTCGTCCCCGGTCAGGGCGATCGCCACCACGGCGCCGGCCGCGGCGAGCGCCAGCCCCGCGGCCACCGCGATCTTCACCGGCGCGGCGGCCCCCTCGGCGGCTGCCGCACCACCGGCACCCGCCGCGGCGCCACCGCCCGAGCCGCCCGAAGCGGCGGCGGCCGCGGCGCCCGCGCCGGCACCGGCCGCCGCACCGCCCGCGGCGATGCCCGCCGCCTTCGCCGCGTACGCGGCGCCGAACCAGCCGACGACCGCGACCGGCAGCAGCCCCTTGAGCGCCGCGTTCACGTCCGCCAGCTCCGCCGCCGCCAGGCGGCACTTGGCGCATTCCTCCAGGTGCTTGCGCAGTTCCCGGTCGGCCCGCATCCGCAGACCGCCGCGGGCGTGCGCGCCGAGCCGGTCCGCGTAGCGGGCGCAGGCCCCCTCGGCGGTCAGCGAGGATGACACGTGCGCCTGCAGGTAGGCCTGGCGCAGTCCCTCGCGGGCCCGGTGCGCCAGGACGGCCGTGGCGTTGGCGGTCAGCCCGAGCAGCGGCGCGATCTTGCTGGGCGACTCCTCCTCGACCGCGGTGTGCCACAGCACCGCCTGCCAGCGCTCGGGGAGGGTGCGGAAGGCCTGGATGGCCAGCGAGCGTTCGGCCTCGTGCATGGCGCGCACGTCCGCACCCAGCTCCTGGGTGCCCTCGGCCGCCGCGGCGCCGGCCGACGTGACCGCGAACACCGCGAAGTCGTCGACCAGTTGCTCCCGCTTGGCGGTGGTGCCCCAGGACGCGGCCACCCGCCGCACCGTGGTCAGCAGGTAGGCGCGCACCGCGGCGTCCGGACCGCTGCCGCCGCGGATCGCCTGCAGCGTACGGGCGAAGACCTCGCCGGTCAGGTCCTCCGCGGTGTGCCGGTCACGGCAGCAGCCGCGCGCGTAGCGCCGTACGGCCGCGACGTGCCGCCGGTACAGCTCCTCGTACGCGCTGTCGTCGCCGCCGCGCACACGGGCGACCAGGTCGGCGTCGGACAGCTCCGCGCCGGGGGCGTCCGCGGCCTCCGGAGGGCGTTCCTCGAGCGGCTCCCGCTGCCCCGGTACGCGGCCGGACGGCGGGCCCCCACCGGAGTCCGCCCCCGCCTCCGCGGGCGGACCGGACTCCCCGTTTCCTTCATCCACGGGCGTAAGCGTGGCACACCCGTACCGTCCGGCGACCTGTCAAGCACCAGAACCACCCGTCCGGGGAGTTTCACCCCCCGGACGCGGGTCATCACCTGTACGGGTCAGCCTCACGCGCCCGGACGGGAGCGCAGCCCCTCCAGCAGGATGTCCAGCAACCGGGCCGAGGCGGCGGCCTGTTGGGCCGGATCCGGCAGTGACGGCGCGGAGGTGGCGATCACCAGCAGCACGTCGGCCACCGACACGTCGGCGCGCAGCTCGCCGGCCGCCCGCGCCCGCTCCACCAGCTGCCCGACGACGTCCAGCAGCGTGGCTATCCCGGCGCCCGACGCGATGTCGTCGGCCCCGCCCCGCTGCTGCGGCACACGCGTGCCGTCGGAGGCGCCGGCCGGCTGCACCTGCAGCACCTGCGGCGGCAGCAGCCGTCCGGCGCCGGAGGCAACCGACGTGCGCAGGAAGCGCGACAGCGCCGACCAGGCCTCCTCCTCCTGGCCCAGGGCCGAACGCGCCTGCTCCGTCAGCCGTGCCGTCTCCTCCTCGGCTATCCGGCGTACCAGCACGTCCTTGCTGGGGAAGCGCCGGTAGACGGTGCCGACGCCCACCCGGGCCCGTCGTGCCACGTCCTCCATCGGCGCGCCGTAGCCCAGCTCGCCGAAGACCTCGCGGGCGGCCCGCAGGACGTGCTCGAGGTTGCGCTGCGCGTCCACGCGCAGCGGGGACGTACGGCTCCCGCCGCCCCTCACGCCCGTATCCGGATGGCCGCTGACGGTAGCGGTCATCGCCCACTGAGAGTCCTGGATATGCATATGTGTATCCCCCGGTTGATCGCGTCTCCCCCCGGAGACTCCCCACCCCATGATCGCCGGGCGGCGGCGGACGACGCCGCGCGTGCACCCCGGCGGGATACGAACATAGTTGAGCCCCGGTCAAGAATGAAGGGGGAGCCCGCCCACGATCGGAGTACCGGGGCCGCCGATTCTCCTTCCCGGCGCTTCAGACCGGTCAGCAACCCGCCCGTGACCTGCCGTGGAACAGGATTCGGCCATTCATTGCCGTACGCCCTGTGGACAAACACCGATGGCCCATTGCCTCATGGGACGATGGCAGCACTCAAAGGGCCGTCCGGCGCGGCAGAAGAATCCGGGATTCCGCGCATCCTGGTCGTCGGCGGCGGTTACGTGGGCATGTACACCGCTTTGCGGCTGCAACGCAGGCTGAAACACGACGAGGCGGAAATCGTCGTGGTCGACCCGCAGCCCTACATGACCTACCAGCCCTTCCTGCCCGAGGCGGCGGCCGGATCCATCTCGCCCCGCCACGTCGTGGTGCCCCTGCGCCGGGTCCTGGACCGCTGCACGCTGGTCGTCGGCGAGGCGCGGCGCATCGACCACGGCAAGCGGGTCGCCACGCTCACCACCCTCGCCTCCGAGGAGGAGGGCTCCGCCGCGCTGGAGCTGCCGTACGACCACCTGGTGCTGGCCCCCGGCTCGGTCTCCCGCACCCTGCCCATCCCCGGCCTCGCCGAGCACGGCATCGGCTTCAAGACCGTCGAGGAGGCGATCGGGCTGCGCAACCACGTCCTGGAGCAGCTCGACATCGCCTCCTCCACCCGCGACGTCGAGGTCCGCGACGCGGCCCTGACCTTCGTCTTCGTCGGCGGTGGCTACGCGGGCGTGGAGGCCCTCGGCGAGCTGGAGGACATGGCCCGCTACGCCGTGCGCTACTACCACAACGTCGAGGCCGACGACCTGAGGTGGATCCTCGTCGAGGCCACCGGCCGCATCCTCCCCGAGGTCGGCGAGGAGATGGGCACGTACGCCGTCCGCGAGCTGCGCGGCCGCAACGTCGACATCCGCCTGAACACCCGGCTGGAGTCCGTCGAGAACCGCGTCGCCGTCCTCGACGACGGCTCCCGCCTGCCGACCCGCACGCTGGTGTGGACGGCCGGCGTCAAACCGCACCCCGTGCTGTCCCGCACCGACCTGCCCCTGAACGGCCGTGGCCGGATCACGTGCACCGCGGACCTGCGGATCGCCGGCACCGAGGGGGCCTGGGCCGCCGGCGACGCCGCCGCCGTCCCGGACGTCACCTCCGACGACCCCGGGGCGCTCTGCGCGCCCAACGCCCAGCACGCCCTGCGCCAGGCCCGCGTCCTGGCCGACAACATCGTCGCGAGCCTGCGCGGTGAGCCCCTGACCGACTACCGTCACGAGTACGCGGGCTCGGTCGCCTCGCTCGGTCTCCACAAGGGCGTGGCGCAGGTCTACGGGCGCAAACTCAAGGGGTACCCCGCCTGGTTCATGCACCGCGCGTACCACCTCAGCCGGATGCCCACCTTCAACCGCAAGGCGCGCATCCTGGCCGAATGGGTCCTGTCCGGGCTCTTCAAACGGGAGATCGTCTCGCTCGGCTCGCTGGAGAACCCCCGCGCCGAGTTCGAGCTCGCCGCGGAGACCGGACGCAAGCCCGACGCGCCCTGACCGCCAGTGCGGATGCGGTGGCCGATTCCCCCGGAGCGGTGGGTCGGCCACACTGGACCCGTGACCAAGTGTGCGCCAGCACCTGCAAAGAGTGACAAATACGAGGAATCGGACGTTTGAACCTCACGCGTTGGAGCGCCCGGCTCCCCGGAACACAACGACGCAATGCCCAGGCGGCGGCCGCCGGTGCCGAACCCCCGTCCGGCGGAGCGGTCCCCGCGGCGCGCGGCGAGGCCGCCGAGCACCCCGACGCGCCGGCGCACACCCTCGACGCCCTCCCCGTACGCGAGGTGCTGGGCCGGCTGCCCGCCCTCATCGCGGTCACGCACGGGCCCAGCCACCACCTCGGGTACGTCAACGGGTCCTGGACCGAGGTCTTCGGCCCCCGCACCCCCGGGGAGCCCGCCCGCGAGTCCCTGCCCGAACTCGCCGAACTCGGCCTGCTCCCGCTGATGGACCAGGTCCTCCGCAGCGGCAAGCCGCGCACCGTCAAGGCCCGCAAGGTCGCCACCGCCACCCGTCAGGGTTACTTCACCCTCACCTGCAGCCCCGTCCCGGTGAAGGACGGCGGAGACACCGGCGGCGTCCTGGTCTTCGCCACCGACGTCACCGACCAGGTGCAGGCCGCGGAACGCCTGCGCGAGAGCGAGCGCCGCCTCCACGCGACCGCCGTCACGCTGCAGCGCAGCCTGCTCCCCCAGGAACTCGAACAGCCCGACGACCTGCGCGTCGCCGCCACCTACCAGCCCGGCGGCACCGACGCCGCCGTCGGCGGCGACTGGTACGACGTCATCACCCTCGGCGCGGGCCGCACCGCCCTCGTCATCGGCGACGTGATGGGTCGCGGCGTGCGGGCTGCCGCCGTCATGGGCCAGCTCCGCACCGCGGTCCGCGCCTACGCCCGCCTCGACCTGCCCCCGCACGAGGTCATCCAGCTCCTCGACGGGCTCGCCGCCGAGATCGACGCCACCCAGATCGCCACCTGCGTCTACGCCGTCCACGACCCCAGCGAGGGACGGCTGTCCTACGCCTCCGCCGGCCACCTGCCGATCGTCGTCCGCGACGCCGACGGCACCGTCCGCCGCGCCGACGAGCCCACCGGACCGCCACTGGGCACCGGCGGCTGGGTCCACACCTCCGGCTCCATCCCCCTCGGGCCGGGCGCCACCGCCGTGCTCTACACCGACGGACTCATCGAGCGCCGCGGCGAGGACATCGACGAGGGCGTCTCCGCCCTGATGAACGCCGTCGGCGGCGCCACCGGCAGCCCCCAGGTCATCTGCGACCGCCTGCTGCGCGCCCTCGGCGTCACCTCGGAGCACGCCGACGACGTCGCCGTGCTCGTCATGCAGTACCCGCTGCGCGAGGGCAACGACTCCGAGCTGTTCCGCAACGCCTCCCTGGAACTGCTCGGCGGCATCGAGGCGGCGCCCCGCGCCCGCGCCTTCGCCCAGGGCGTGCTGACCTCCTGGCGCTTCCCCGTGGAACTCGTCGACCTCGGCGTCCTCGCGGCCAGCGAACTGGTCGCGAACTCCCTCCAGCACGGCGTCCCGCCCATGCGGCTGCGACTGCGCCGCACCGACCGGCGCCTGATCATCGAGGTCACCGACGGCGACGACCACCTGCCGCGCCGCCGACGCGCCGAACCGGCCGACGAGGCCGGCCGGGGCATCTCCATCATCGCCACCATCGCCTCCGCCTGGGGATCCCGCCGGACCCCCGGCGGCGGCAAGGCGGTGTGGTGCGAGTTCGCGCTCCCCACCTGACGGGGGATCACGCGGCGAGCACGGGCTCCCGCATCGGCGCGTCCTGCCCGACCGTCAGGCGCCGGCCCAGCCGCACCGACAGCACGCTGACCGCCAGCGAGCACGCGACGAGCATCACGATGTACTCGGCGTACATCCCGCTGCCCGCCATCAGCCCGCCGACCGCCGGCCCCACGGCCAGCGCCAGCTGCTTCACCAGCGCGAACGCCGAGTTGTACTGGCCGACCATCCGCTCCGGCGCCATGTCCGCCACCAGCGGCGCGACCGTCGGCGACAGCATCGCCTCACCGAGCCCGAACAGCGCGTACGTGGCGATGAGCATCGCCGTCGCGGTGCCGTGCGCCGAGCCCGTCAGCCCGGACAGCCCGGCGACCACCCACGCCAGCGCCCACAGCAGGCCGACCGCCGCGATCACCCGGCTGCGCCGCCGGCGTTCCACCGGCCGCAGGATGAGGAACTGCGCCACCACGATCGCCGCGGTGTTCGCCGCGAGGGCGATGCCCAGCGTCGCCGGCGACACCTTGGTCACCTCGACGGCGTACGCCGACAGCCCCGACTCGAACTGCCCGTAGCAGGCGAAGAACAGCACGCCGCCCAGCACGCACAGCTGCACCATCGCCCGGTCGGCGAACAGCGCGCGCCAGCCCCCGGCGGCCTTGTCCGCGGGCGCCGCCTCCAGGCGTGCCGCCCTCGGCAGCCGCACGGAGGCCGCGACGACACCGAGCACCACGAACATCGCGGCCTCGATCGAGAACAGCAGCGTGAAGGAGCCCGGGCGCGAGGTGTCCACCAGCAGCCCGCCCAGCAGACCACCGACCCCCAGCCCGAGGTTGCTCAGGAAGAACTGCGTCGCGAAGGCCCGCGACCGGGTCCTCGGCGTGGAGCACCACACGATGAGCGTGGCCAGCGCGGGCTGCATCACGGCGATGCCCGCGCCCATCACCGCGGACGCGGCGATCACCAGGGGAGCGCTCGACACGAGCCCGAAGCCCATGGAGCCCACCGCCGCCGCGAACGCACCGGCCAGCAGCACGGGCAGCGGGCCGCTCCGGTCGATCGTCCGGCCGGTGAACGGCAGCACGGCGAGCGCCGCCACGGCGAACGCGGACAGCACGACACCCGCCGTGCCCGCTCCCAGGTCCCGGACCTGCGCCACGTAGACGAACAGGAACGGGACGGTGAAGCCGTTGCCGAACGCGCTCAGCGCGTTGCCCAGCTGGATCCGGCGCAGCGCGGCGCCCATCGCGGTGGTCACACTCACCCCTTAGGTCAGTAGTTCTCGAACTTGAAGACTTCAACTTTAAACTTCGAAGCTAAACAGTACATGCCGGAAGTCTTTAGGGCCAATGAGTTTCGTGGGACACTCCTGCCATGACGAGCGCAGCCGACGGCCCTGCCGGCACCCCGCAGGAGCTGGACCTCGACGAGCAGATCGCGATCTACCAGCGCGAATACCCTGAGGTGGACCCTCAGGTCGAGAAGATCGTCACGGCCCTGGGCAGGCTCAACCGCCGTATGAACGTGGGCTACAGCCGGCACCTGTCGGCGGTCGGCATCACCAGCGCCGAGTGGGAGGTCCTCAAGGCCCTTGTGGTCGTGGGCCGTCCGTACCGCCTCGGCCCCGGAGACCTCGCGAAGCGGCTCGGCCTCACCCCCGCGGCCATGACCCACCGCATCGACCGCATGGTCTCGGAGGGACTCGTCACCCGGGAGCGCGACGAGAGCAACCGCGTCCGCGTCATCGTCGAGCTCACCGACCTCGGCCGTAGCAAGTGGCTGGAGACGATGCGGATGGCCTCCGTCTTCGAGGCGGACCTCCTCCAGGACCTCGCCCCCGACGAACGCACCGGCCTCGGTGACCTGCTGACCCGACTCCTCCGCCGGGTCGAGGCCGCCCAGCCGGACGCCGGCGGCCGCCTGAAGGACCTCGACTGACCCCCCTGCCCTGGTTTGACAGACGTACGGGGGATCCGTAATGTTCTCCGAGTTGCCCGCCGGTGAACACCGACTCCGGTCGGCCCCGGGCAGCCATCCCGCAGGACCCACTCGATGAACGGCCATGTGTCGTCTCGTTCGCGTGTGCGTTTTTCGGAATGAGGATCGAAGGAATTGCTCGATTGGCATCGGGCGCCACCGATCCGCTAATGTCTCACCAGTCGGAACGGCCCAACAGCCGCGATGACGAGCCCCGCTGACTGGGGATCAGCCCGGAAATGGTCTGATACAGTCGGAAAAGCCGGAGAGCGAAAGCCCGAAGGCGAACCCCCTCCAGAGGGTGGCAGAGAAGGAAATCGGATCTGCTAAGCTGGAGACAACGAAGGGAAAGCCCGGAGGGGCCGGTGAAACGGTCTCGAAGGAAGCTTCCGTTCCTTGAGAACTCAACAGCGTGCCAAAAGTCAACGCCAGATATGTTGATACCCCGTCTCCGGACCATTCGGTCTGGGGCGAGGTTCCTTTGAAGAAAAACACAGCGAGGACGCTGGGCACGTCGGGATTATTCCTCCCGATGGTGCCGCTCTCGTGAAGACAT